>CALMZX010000114.1 GCA_937870685.1 uncultured Alphaproteobacteria bacterium | reverse complement strand
CGAGAGCGTCCATTGCAGGCCAAAACCGCTGCGTTTCTTGATGCCACTGCACGCCAATCGCCCCCGCCCAAAAGCGGGGTCGGCGTGAGTGGTCGAACGGCTTTCTGCCGAACACCCCTCTCTACCACTCCTCAAGCATGCTGGCGGGAAGCCGGGACGGAAACAGTCCCTCCAATTTTCCCTCATCTCCCCATGCCACCGTGAAGCCCACACCCAGACATCCGTCACCCCGGCGCAGGCCGGGGCGGGGCTGTGGCTTCGGCATGTGCTGAACCATAGCCCGGTCCCGTGTCGCAGCCCAAACCTGCCTCACGGCAGGCTCACCGCGCATCCTGCGCGGTTCTGGGCTTTGCACGGGATGGCGGAAATGGGGGAATGCGGGAGAGGACCGACGACGCCATCGCACGCGATGGTGGGCGGGAGGGCCGTCACCGCAGGCGATGGCGTCGGGTGGGAGACCATCGGCGTGCACGTGCCATTCCCGCGCTGGACCATCCGTGCCAGCCTGCCTAGAGTGCCTGCACACCAAGTTTCCCGGGACAGCTTCATGGCCACGCACCACATTCAAAATCCCGTCTGGACGCTCGTTGTTCCCGTCGTCGGCCTTGTGGCGGTGGGGGCGGGCGCGGCCGGATTTTCCCCCGCTGCCTCTGGTGCGATTGCAACCCTCATCGCACTCATCCTTGCTGCCTGTGTCTTCGCCGCCGTGCACCACGCCGAAATCATCGCGGCGAAAGTGGGAGAACCGCTCGGTTCCATCGTACTGGCGCTGGCGGTCACGGTGCTGGAGGTGGGGCTCATCCTCTCGCTCATGCTGGGGGCGGGCGATGGCGGGGCCACCATCGCGCGCGACACCGTCTATTCCGCCATCATGATCATCACCACGGGCATCGTGGGGCTCAGCCTGCTCTTCGGCAGCCGACGGCATCACGAACAGACGATCCGCATCCGCGGCACCTCCTCGGCGCTCTCGGTGCTGTCGGTGCTGGCGGTGATCACGCTGATCCTGCCGAACTTCACCGTGGCCACCCATGGCCCCACCTTCAGCACGGTGCAGCTGCTGATGGTGGCACTCACGTCGCTGGTGCTCTACTGTGCTTTCCTGTTCGTGCAGACGGTGCGGCACCGCGAGTATTTCCTGCCCGAAGACCAGGACGGCGATGGCGTGCATGACGTGCCGTCGCAACGCACCTTCTGGAGCAGCGCCGTGCTGCTCTGCGTGGCGCTGGCGGCGGTCATCCTGCTGGCCAAGTCCCTTTCGCCGGTGCTGGCCGGTGTCATCACCGGGGCGGGCCTGCCGTTCAGTTTCACCGGCGTCATCATCGCTACCGTGGTGCTGCTGCCGGAAGGCATCGCGGCCGTGCGCGCTGCCCTGGCCAACCGGTTGCAGGTCAGCATCAATCTTGCCCTTGGCTCAGGGCTTGCCACCATCGGCCTCACCATTCCGGCGGTGGCGATGGCGGACCTGATCGGCGGCTTCAACATCGCGCTCGGTGTTTCGCCGGCGCAGACAGTGCTGCTGGTGCTGGCGCTTTTTGTCAGCGCCCTGACGCTGGGCAATGGCCGCACCAACATCCTGTTCGGTGCCGTGCATCTGTCGATCTTCGCCATGTTCCTGCTCATCTCCGCCGTACCGTGATGCCTAAGGATTTGGGGCAAGCGGGATTTGCCACATTGAAATCGTCACGGCTCTGAGGTACGCACCTCACCGAAATCCGATGGAGAACCGAAATGCCCGCTTTCCGCACCCTTGATGATGTCAACGTCGCCAACAAGAAGGTGGTGATCCGCCTTGATCTCAACGTGCCAATCAAGGACGGGATTGTCACCGACACAACGCGCATCGACCGGGTGGTGCCGACGTTGCAGGAGCTGTTGAAGAAGGGGGCGGCCGTCATCGTGCTCGCCCATTTCGACCGTCCCAAGGGCAAGGTCATTCCGGAGATGTCGCTGAAGCCGGTGGCACCGGCGCTGGAAAAGGCGCTGGGCACCAAGGTCTCGTTTGCCTTCACCGACTGGCAGTCCGCGCCCGCTGTCGATGCCAAACCGGGCACGGTGACGCTGATGGAAAATACCCGCTATCACGGCGGCGAGGAAAAGAACGATGCAGGCTTCGCCAGGATGCTGGGCGGGCTCGGCGACATTTTCGTGAACGATGCCTTCTCGGCAGCGCACCGGGCGCATTCCTCCACCGAAGGCATCGCCCATGTCATCCCGGCCTATGCCGGCCGCGCCATGGAGGCCGAACTGAAGGCCCTGCAGGCGGCGCTGGAAAAGCCCACCCGTCCGCTTGTCGCCGTGGTTGGCGGGGCCAAGGTGTCATCGAAGCTGGAACTGCTGGGCAATCTCTCGGGCATTGCCAACACCATTGTCATCGGCGGTGGCATGGCCAACACCTTCCTCGCGGCACAGGGCGTCAATGTGGGCAAATCACTGTGCGAGCATGACCTCATTCCGACGGCGAAAGAGATCATGGCCACCGCCAAGTCCAAGGGCTGCACGCTGCTGCTGCCGGATGACGCTGTGGCGGCGAAGGAGTTCAAGGCCGGTGCCGCCTCGCGCACGGTTGCCCTTGCGGATGTTGGCGTCGATGAGATGATCCTCGATGTCGGCCCGGCCTCCATTGCGAAGGTGAAGACCTGTTTCGATGCGGCAAAGACCGTCGTGTGGAACGGCCCCATGGGCGCGTTCGAGATCTCACCCTTCGATGTGGCGACCAATGCCGTGGCGCAGCATGCCGCGGCACTCACCAAGGCCGGCAGGCTGGTGACGGTGGCGGGCGGCGGTGACACCGTATCGGCGCTCAACCACGCGGGGGCTGCTGGCGATTTTACCTATATCTCCACGGCAGGCGGCGCCTTCCTCGAATGGCTGGAAGGCAAGGCCCTGCCGGGTGTGAAAGCGCTGGAGGTCTGAGGGGGCCCCTTGCGGATGGCTGCCTTGCGAAAAGGCGGCTTGCCGCGCGCGCTGCACTCCGCCAAAAACGGCGGCTTATGACTGCCACCACCGCTCCATCCCAGCAAACACAGGCACAGCAAGCGCAGGGCACGGTCTTCACCGTGCTCTTTGCCGTGGCGCTGTGCCATGGCATCAACGACACCATGCAGGCGGTGCTGCTCTCGGTCTATCCGCTGCTGCGTGACAACTACGCGCTCACCTTCGCGCAGATCGGCATGATCACGCTGGTCTTCCAGGTGACGGCCTCGATCCTGCAGCCGGTCGTCGGCACCTTCACCGACAAATATCCGCTGCCCTATGCCATGCCGCTGGCGCCGCTGTGCACGCTGGCGGGTCTCCTGCTGCTGGCCTTTGCCCATTCCTATCCGGCCATCCTGCTGGCCGCAGGCATGATCGGCATCGGCTCCTCCATTTTCCATCCGGACGCCTCGCGCGTGGCGCGGCTCTCATCCGGCGGGCGTTTCGGCTTCGCCCAGTCCACCTTCCAGGTGGGCGGCAATGTGGGCACGGCCATCGGGCCGCTGCTCGCGGCGGCCATCGTTCTGCCGCGCGGGCAGGGGGCGATTTCCTGGTTCGCCATTTTCGCTGTGGCGGCTTTCCTGCTGCTCTCCTATGTGGGGCGGTGGTACGCAGGCTGGCTCAGGGAGCATGCGCGCAAGGCCGCTGCGAAGGTCGCGGCCCACAGCCTCAGTTCCGGCCAGATCACGGGCGCGCTTGTGGTGTTGCTGCTGCTGATGTTCTCGAAGTTCGTCTACACATCGAGCCTGCACAGCTACTACAGCTTCTATCTCATCGACCATTTCAAGGTGACGCCACAGGACGCGCAGATCTATCTCTTCGTGCTCTTTGGTGCCATGGCGGTCGGTACCTTCGCCGGTGGTCCCATCGGCGACAGGATCGGCACCAAGGCGGTGATCTGGATGTCCATCCTCGGCGCGCTGCCCTTCACGCTGGCACTGCCCTACACCAACCTGTTCTGGACCGTGGCGCTCACCGTGCCCATCGGCCTCATCATTTCGTCTGCCTTTTCAGCCATGGTAGTCTATGCGCAGGAGCTTCTGCCAGGCCGGATCGGCATGATTTCCGGGCTGTTCTTCGGCCTCGCTTTCGGCATGGCAGGGCTGGGTGCGGCGGCATTGGGCATCGTGGCGGACCACACCAGCATCGATTTCGTCTTCCGCATCTGTGCCTTCCTGCCCGCGCTGGGACTGCTGGCCTTCCTCCTGCCGCGCACCCGGTGACAAATCATGGCGGGCGGTGTTAGAGGCGGGCCATGACATTGCCCCGCCTGTTTCTTGTCGCCCCCGCCGGTGAATTGCCGGAAAGCCACCTGCTTGAATGCGCCGCTGCCGCCTGTGCTGCTGGCGATTGTGCCTCCATCCTGGTGGGGGAAAACATTTCGCCCACTGCCGTGCCGAAACTGCAGGCGCTTGGCCTCGCGGTCATCATCCGCGACTGCGAACCACGCCTCGTGCACCACTTGAAGGCGGACGGCATCCAGATCGCGCGGTCGCAGCCGGTGAAGAATTTGCGTGCTGCACTCAAGAACGAGAGCATCGGTGTCTTTGCCGCCACCTCGCGCCACATCGCCATGGAGGCTGTGGAAGCAGGGGCGGACTATGTGGCCTTCGCGCAAGGGTCGCAACAGCAGGGCGAGCCGCTGCTGTTGTGGTGGCAGGACATCTTCGAGGTTCCGGCCGTGGCCTTTGATCCCGTCGATGCCGCAGGTCTCGCCACACTGCTGCCGCAGAAGCCGGACTTTATCCGGCCTATGGATGTGATGTGGGACAGCGTGGCAAGGGCGAAAGACGAAATCACTGCTCTGGCGCAGGCGATGCGATGAAGGCCAAAACGCTGGCGCTTGCCCTGGCGCTGATGGCCTGCATTGTCAGCGGTGCTGGCGCTGCGACCATTGAAGAGGCACTCGCCCTCTACAGTGACAAGAACTACAGCGAAGCACGGACCGTTGCCGAGGGCCTTGCGTCTTCGGGTGATGTCCGCGCCATGGTGCTGCTGGGCACACTCTACCAGAAAGGTGAAGGCGTTGAGGCGTCCGGGGAAAAAGCCCGCGTCTGGTTCGGCAAGGCCGCCGAGGCAGGAGATGCGGAAGCGCAACTGGCCTATGCCCTGCTGCTGCTGGACGAAGGCAGTGGTGATATTGATCCCGCCGCCGCCGCATCCTGGCTGGCCAAGTCGGCGGGCAATGGCAACAGCAAGGCACAGTTCAATCTGGCCCTCATCTATGCCGGACAGTATGGCGCAGATCCGGACTGGCCCAAGGCAGTGGAGTGGTTCGGCAAGGCTGCGGCGTCCGGCAGCGCTGACGCGCAATACAATCTCGGCCTGCTCTATCTTGACGGCAAAGGGGTCGCGAAAAATCCGGTCGCGGCAGCAGACTGGCTCTCCAAGGCGGCGCTCAAAGGCATGCCGGAAGCGGCGCTGGAATATGGCGTTCTGGTGATCCGGGGCGAAGGCGTGGAGCGCGACATCGGCATCGGCGTGAAGTGGCTGCGCTACGCCGCCGAACACGGCCACCCGGTGGCGCAGAACCGGCTGGCACGGCTCTATGCGGCAGGCACGGGCATCGCCCCCGATCCTGTCGAAGCGGCGATGTGGAACATTCTCGCCGGGAAGGGTGGCAGGCCTGATGCCTCGCTCGAAGGCCTGATGACTCAGCTCACCAAGGAACAGCGGGCAGAAGCCGAAAAGCGCGCCAAGGCGTTCAAGGCAAAGCCCGTTCCGCTCACCGACTAGCGTACGTCCAGAACGCTGGTGCGGGCGCGGCGTACCACTTCACTGGCACGCGAGCCCTTGAAAAGGCGCTGAAGGCGGCTGCGGCCCTCGTCGGTGACGACAATCATGCGGTAGAGTGAGCCGCGCTCGACGATTTCCTCAATCACGTCGCCCACGGCCGTCTTGGTCTCGGCGACATTGATTTTCAGTGCCTTGAGAAGCGCCTTGGCATTGTTCACCGCCTCTTCCGCGGCAGGCAGGGCCTCGGCATCGGGGGCGACCGAGAACAGCGTCACCGGCTCTCCGGTCATGGTGGCCAGCACCGCCGCCCGGCGCACCGCCTGCAGTGACCGCGAAGAGCCGTCCGTGCAGATGAAGAAGCCCTTGCGGTCCAGGCTGGCGCGCGCCACCAGCACCGAACACGGCGCCATGGTGGTGACGGTCTGGGTCACACCAGCGCCAAAGAAGGAGCGCAGTTCGCCACGCCAGTGGGAGGGCTGGCCGAGAATGATCAGGTTGTACGGGCCAAGCTCGTACTGGTCGAGGATGCCGCCCGCTTCGTCCGGTGCGGTCTTGAGCTTGAGGACAACGCTGCGGCCTTCGGGCGAGGTGTATTCGACCTTGGTGTCACCGGCGGCATCGCCCCAGCTTTCCTGGTGTGCGCCGGACTGGGCCCAGCCGGAGACATCGATTCCCTCCTGCTTCAGGACATCGAGGGACTTCTTCAGGTTCGAGACCCCGGGCAATTCGAAGCCGGCATCGATCATGTTCTGGCGGGCGAGCCGCACCTGCAGGCCACCGGAATGAAGGCCCATGTCGATGGGGCGGACATAGAGAATGATGATGTCGCAGTTGCTGGTGACGGACAGGCGGGCAGCAAAGCGCACGCTGTTCATGGCCTCTTCGCTGCCATCGATGCAGGCGAGGATGCGGAAGCGATTGCGGCGCTGGGACCGCAGGCTCTGCAGCGTCTTGATGACGGCAGCCTCCTGGCGGTCGGAGAGATCAGTGCGTCGGAAGAAGTCGAAGATGGCCATGAAACTATCCTCCCAGCTGCGGCCAGTAGAGGGTGGAGACCGCCATGAGGATGAGGAAGGAGAGCAGCATCATGCGCGAACCGATCTTGAAGAAGTCGGCGGCCTTCAGGTAGCCGGAGGCATAGATGATGGTGAAGGCCGGCTGGGCCGCGGGCGTGAGGTAGCCGGAGGCCGATGAAATGGCGGTGAGGAAGCCCGCGATCAGCGGATCCTGGTTGGCCGCCACCGACATCTTGAGGACAATGGGTGAGAGAACTGCCACGGCGGCTCCTGCTGTCATGGTGTTGGAGACAAAGACCGTGAGCAGGGAGATCGCCGCCTCGAAAGCCAGCGTGCTGTTTCCGGCCGCGGATTGCACGGCGTGAAGCGCGCCATTGGCCAGCCATTCGGCGGCGCCGGTTTCCTTCATCTCGACGCCCAATGAAATCGCCGCGGCATAGAGCAGGACAATGCCCCAGTTGACGCCGGAGTTGATGTCCTCCCAGCGCACCAGCCCGAGGACAAGGAAGGCCAGCGCGCCTGCGATGGCCACGATCCCCAGACCCAGCGTTGAGGAGAAGAAGGCCCAGCCGATGATGACAATGGTGAAGACGATCACCGTCATCCAGCCGGAGACCTGCATGGGGCCTTCGAGTTTCACCTGTGTGCGCAGGCGGCTGACGGCGCGGGAGAGGTCACGGGTTTCCGGCTTGAAGGTGAGGATGAGCAGCAGGCTCACCAGCGGCAGTCGCAGCAGGAACATGGGGAAGGCGTAAAGCGTCCATGTCAGGTAGTCCATCAGGTAGCGCCAGGTCGCAGGGTTGGCCGGGTCGTAGAAGAAGTCCTTCCAGTAGCTGATGATGATGGCGTTGCGGGCCCCGCCGGACGGTGTGGTGACACCTGCGATCGAGCAGCCGAAGGAAATGGAAAAGAGGATCACGGCCGCGAGGTTGTGGACCTTCTTCGGCTCGTTGGAGGTGAGTGTGATGAGGGTCACGCCCACCGGCAGCATCATCGCGGCAACGGTGTGTTCGCCGATAAAGGAGGCCAGGAAGCCGCAGACGGCAACGATGCCGAAGGAAATCCAGAACACGCTGGTCCCGGTCATGCGCACGATGGCAAGGGCGATCCGCTTGTCCAGTTTCTGCTTGACCACGGCAACGGCCAGCATCAGCGAGCCCATGATGAACAGCACGGAGTCCGTCATCAGGCTTTTCGCCACCTTGGTGGAATCGAGGCCGAGCAGCACCACTTGTCCCACAACGATAAGCAGCGCCACGGAGGGCAGGGGAACAGGTTCGGTGATGAACAGCATGGTCGCCATGAGAGACATCACCAGCACGATCTGGCCGTCGTGGGTGAGGCCTGCGGGTGTCGGCGCTGACATCAGCGAGAAACCGAGAAGCATGGTGACGATGAACCAGCGCCGCTTCCACAACAGCGCCATGTCTACGGCATTGGCGAATTTGCGGTAGCGGAGATAACCCCGCCGGCGCACCCGGGTGAGGCCTGCCACGGGCTCATGGGCCAGCAGGCTGTCGCGCGCCAGGTTGAAGGCCGGGCCGTCCGCCACGGCTGCCACTGGTCCCATCTCCGGCGACATTTCCGGCCCTGTCATGCTGCCATCCTTTGGTTTAGCTTCACCGCATCAACAGGGGATTCGCAATGACGGCTGCGGCAACGGAACAGGTTCTGGCGACGATCGACCGGGAATTTGACGCCAGCATGGCCCGGCTGGTTGAGTTCCTGCGCTTTGCGAGCGTCGGCACCGATCCTGCCCATCACGCCGATTGCCGCGCCACGGCGCAATGGCTGAAGACGATGTTCGACGGGCTTGGCCTTGCCACAACCGTTCACGCCACCTCGGGCCAGCCCGTGGTGGTTGCGCGGTACGAACCGCCTGCGGCGGCAGTGGCCGGTCGGCCCCATGTCCCTCACATCCTGTTCTATGGCCACTATGATGTTCAGCCCGCTGATCCCCTGAACCTCTGGACCAGCCCGCCCTTCGAGCCGCGGGTCGCCAAGGGAAAAGACGGCCGAGACTGCATCTTTGCGCGGGGTGCCGCCGACGACAAGGGCCAAGTGATGACCTTTGCCGAAGCCAGCCGGGTCTGGCTGGCGAAGCGCGGGTCTCTGCCGTTCCGCCTGACCTTCCTCATTGAAGGGGATGAAGAGGGAGACGCCGCCCACCTCGACCGCTTCATTGCCGCGAACAAGGACCTTCTGAAGGCTGATGTGGCGCTGGTCTGCGACACCGGCATGTGGGACGCGAAAACCCCTTCCATCGTCACATCGCTGCGCGGCTACATCGGCGAGGATGTGACCATCACCGGGCCACGCATTGACCTGCATTCCGGCTACTATGGCGGCCCGGTGGTCAATCCGATCAAGGTGCTGTCGCGCATCCTTGCCAGCCTGCATGACAAGACGGGGAAGGTTACCGTTCCGGGGTTCTATGATGGCGTGAAGACGCCATCACTCGCGCAACGCAAGTCCTGGAAGCGGTTGGGCTTTGATGAACGCGGTTTCCTGGGTGGCGTCGGGTTGAAGACCGCGGCAGGCGAAAAGGATTTTTCGGTGCTCGAGCAGGTCTGGGTCAGGCCGACGGCGGAGGTGAACGGCTTCTGGGGCGGCTATACGGGCGCTGGCGGCAAGACGGTGTTGCCCGCCGAAGCCCATGCCAAACTCACGTTCCGGCTCGTACCGGGGCAGAACCCGGCAAAGCTCATCAAGGCCTTCCGCGCCTTTGTTCGGGCGCAACTGCCGGACGGCTGCAAAGCGCGCTTCACCTCCCACGGCGGCGGAGCGGCGGCCTCCATTCCCCACGATAGCCACTGGATCACGAAAGCCAGCCGCGCCCTGAAGGATGAATGGGGGCGGGAACCTGTTCTTGCGGGCGAGGGCGGCTCCATTCCGGTGGTGGAGAGCTTTGCGCGCCACCTCAGGATGGACAGCGTGCTCATGGGTTTTGTCAATGAAGACGATGCGCTGCACAGTCCGGACGAAAACTACAAGGTCGAAAGCTATCACAAGGGAGCACGCGCCTGGGCGCGCTTCATTGGCGAAATCATCAGGGAACTTGAATCATGACCAATGTGAATGCAGCACTTGCCGATATCGACAATTCGCTGGACCAGATCATCGCGCGGCTGTTTTCTTTCCTGCGCATCCCCTCGATTTCAGCTGATCCGGCCTATGCCGGAGAATGTGAAAAGGCGGCACAGTGGATCTGCGCGGAACTGGCGTCGATCGGCTGCGAGGCTTCGGTGCGGCCCACGCCGGGGCGTCCCATGGTTGTGGGGCACTACACCCCGCCGGATGCCACGGCCAAGACACCGCATGTTCTGTTCTACGGGCACTATGACGTGCAGCCCGCCGATCCGCTGGAATTGTGGGATTCGCCTCCGTTCGAGCCGGTCCGGCGCAAGAACAAGAAGGGTGTGGACCAGCTGGTGGGCCGCGGCACGGCTGATGACAAGGGCCAGCTCATGACCTTTGTGGAAGCGGCCCGTGCCCTGATCAAGGCGGATGGCAAATTGCCGATCCGCGCAACCTTCCTCATCGAGGGTGAAGAGGAGAGCGGCTCGCCGTCGCTCGTGCCCTTCCTGCAGGCCAACAAGAAGGAACTGGCCTGCGATGCCGCCTTTGTCTGCGACAGCAACATGTGGGACGTGAAAACACCAGCCATCACCACGCGCCTGCGCGGTCTTGCCCATGAAGAGGTGACGGTCACGGGACCCTCGATTGATCTCCATTCCGGCATGTTCGGTGGCCCAGCCATGAATCCGATCCGTGCGCTCTCAAAAATGGTGGCAGCCCTCCACGACAAGAAGGGAAAGGTCACCATTCCGGGCTTCTACACGGGCGTTTCCGAATTGCCTGCTGCGGTCAAAAAGCAGTGGCGCTCGCTCAGGTTCTCGGAAAAGAAGTTCCTCGGTGATGTCGGACTGAAGTCTGCAGCGGGTGAAAAAGGCTACAGCGTGCTGGAGCAGATCTGGGCGAGGCCCACGGCCGAGGTGAACGGCATGTGGGGCGGTTATACCGGGGCTGGCACCAAGACGGTGATCCCCTCACAAGCCCACGCCAAATTCACTTTCCGGCTCGTCGGCAAGCAGGATCCGAAGAAGGTCATCAAGGCGTTCCAGGCGTTTGCCAAGAAGCAGATGACGGGAGATGCCAAGATCAGCTTCTCCGGCAAGGGGGGCGGCAGTCCGGCTTCGACCATCGACGAGAAGAACCCCTACATCCGCGCCTCCGCGGCCGCGCTCAAGGCTGAATTCAAGCGCGAGACGGTGATGATGGGCGGTGGCGGCTCGATTCCCATTGTCCGCTACTTCAAGGACATTCTCGGCATGGACAGCGTGCTGGTGGGCTTTGGCCTGGATGATGACGCGATCCATTCTCCCAACGAGAAGTACAACGTCTCCAGCTTCCATCACGGCATGCGGAGCTGGGTGCGCATCATGGCGGAGTTGGGCAAGTGACGTTTGATCCCGCAGCGGCACTGGTGCACTACCACGCGCTTCTCGATGCCCATGACGTGGATGGCGTGGCGCTCTTGCTGGCGCCGGAGGTCCACTACGTGTCTGCAGGCGTCGGCGACGTGAGGGGACGTGAAGCCGTGTTGCAGTCCATGCGGGAGTATTTTGCCACGAGCCCGGACCATCAGGCCTTTGATGACGAGGTCAAGGCGACCGGTCCGCGAAGCGCGCAAAGCCTGTGGCGGCTGCGCGGCACCAACAAGCGCACGGGCGCGGAGGTGGAACGGCACGGAATCGAGACCGTGACGTTCGACGATGACGGACTGGTGCTGCGGGTCGTGGTCGAGGACCGGAGCTAGGCCTATTCGCTGTGCTCGTGTTCGGCGGCAGAGCCGTCGACCTTGTCCACCACCTGCACGTCGATCTTGACCTCTCCTGCCTTGGCGAAAGTCATGACCAGCGGCAGGGTGTCGCCCGCCTTCAGCGGCGCCTTCAGGCCCATCAGCATGATGTGGTTTCCGCCGGGCGCGAAGGTCACGGTATCGTGCGGGTTCAGTTCCAGCTTTTCGATCTCGCGCATTTTCATGACGCCGTTGTCGTCAATGGTCCGGTGCGCCGAAGCGTGGTCTGCGGCAGGCGTGGACACACCCTGCAGCACATCGGTCTCCATGCCGTGATTCATCAGCACCATGTAGATGGCGGCGGTCTTGGCCGAGGGGGTGAGCGAGGCGGGGGCCTTGGCATCCATCACCATGATGTCACTTGCGAAGGCCGTGGCGGCAAGGGCAAGCAGGGCGGCGGGGGAGAGAAGCAGGGAGCGGAGCGTGATCATGGCAGTGATCATAGCAGCAATCGTGCAGGCATTGTGGCGCGGCATGGCGCCGCGAATCCTTGCCTGTGCCATTCTGGCGGCGGCGGCCTGCCCGGCACGGGCCGAGGCAGCGCCCGTCGCTGTCGAGCTGGTGCTGGCGCTGGATGCCTCGGCCAGCATGGACCGGGCGGAGTTTGACCTTCAGATCAAGGGACTGGCGGCAGCCTTCCGTGACCCCGCCGTGCTTGAGGCCCTGAAAAACCTTGGACCGAAAGGTGTGGCCGTAGCCGTCACGCAGTGGGGCGGGGCTGATGAAGCAAAGGTCATCGTGCCGTTCACGCGGCTGTCGTCTTCCCGCGAAGCCCGGGCCTTCGGATTCCGCATCAGCCGGGCGCGGCGCGCCTTTCAGGCATCGTCCACCTCCCTTGCAACGGCGCTGGCGCATGGCGTGCAAGTCATCGAAGAAAACGCCTATGCGGGAGAGCGCCGGGTCATCGATGTGTCGGGCGATGGCGTGGACAACGGTGGTCTTGATCTTGATGCGGCGCGTGACCTCGCCCTCGCCAGCGGCATTGTGGTGAACGGCCTGCCCATTGATGCCGATGGCGTGGGGCTCACGGACTATTTCCGCAACAAGGTGATCATCGGCACGGACGCCTTCGTCGAACCAGCGGCGGATTTCAGTGACTATGCGCGGGCCATCCGCGAGAAGCTCATCCGGGAACTGCGCCCGCTTGGTTCCTGAGAACGGCGATCAACTGGTCCGCGGCCTTCTGCAGGTCGTCCTCGTGGAAACCCGCGAAGCTCAGCAGCAATCCCTGTTCCCGGGCACGGCCCGTGCAATGGCTCGACAGGGTCTGGGTCTCGATGCCCGCGCGCAGCAGAGCGGATTGAAGTGATGCATCATCAGCCGTGTCGGGAAAGCGCAGCAGCAGCATCAGGCCTGAAGGCGGTGCATCCAGGGTGAACAGGGAAGGCGTGGCCGGTGAAAGCGCCTTGATCAAGGCATCGCGCCGGGTGGAGTAGAGCCTGCGCATGCGGCGGATGTGAACGGCGAACTGGCCATCCTCCATGAACTGCGCCAGCGCGGGCTGCACCAGCAACGACGGGGGGGCGCCAAAGACGGTGCGTTCATGGCGGAAGGTTTCGATGAGGGGCCGTGGCACAACGATGAAGCCGAGCCGGATGATCGGTGAAAAAACCTTGGAAAATGTGCCGGAGTAGATCACGCGGGCATCGCGGTCGAGGCTCATGAGGGCAGGGAGCGGGCGGCCGACATAGCGGTATTCGCTGTCGTAGTCGTCCTCGATGATGATGGCGTTGGCGTCCTTGGCCCAGGCCAGCAGTTCCAGGCGGCGGGTGAGCGGCATGGTGACACCGGTCGGATATTGCCGGGCCGGGGTGACGAAGGCTCCCTTGGCGTCGGGGTGCTGCCGGACGGCGTCGCTGACAACGAGGCCTTCGCTGTCGATGGCAACCGCTTCGACCTTCACGCCGCCCAGGGCAAAGATGCGCCGGGCCGTGGGATAGCCGGGGTCCTCCAGCAGCAGCTGGTCGCCGGGATTGAAGACAGAGCGGCGCACAAGGTCGAAGGCATCGCTGCCGCCTGCTGTCATGATCACCTGTTCGGCATCGCAGGCAATGCCGCGCCAGTCATAGAGGTGGCTGGCGATGGCCTTGCGGAGCGGCAGCCAGCCGAAGGGATCATTGTGTTCGAGCAGTGTGATCGGCGGGTTGCGCCAGTAGCGCCCCAGGATGCGGCCCCAGTCATCGTGGGGGAAGTGTTCCCAGTCCACGAGACCGGCGCGGAAAGGCCTGGCCGGTTCGCGTTTCTGCCGCGCGGCCGATGCCGGGGCGGCGGATTTGCCCTTGCCCAGGGCCAGAAGCGTTTCCGGCAGTTCCGCCGCCACGGCGGTTCCCGAGCCCATGCGGGTTTCGAGATAGCCTTCGCCGATCAGCTGCTCATAGGCATCCACGACGGTGGCGCGGGCCACGCCCAATTGCTCGCTGAGGGCGCGGCTGGAGGGGAGCTTGGCACCCGGCTTGAGACGGCCGGACAGCACCAACTCGCGCACCTGGCGCGCAATCTGCGACTGGAACGGCTCGCCGTCATCCCGGTCGATGCCGAGTTCCAGCGTGGCGGTGGCCTGAAGTGGTCTGGTCTTGGGGGTGGACATTGGTTCTTTTCACCAGTCCATACAGGCCGCTAAGCCCTTTGGCAACTTTGGAGAACCACCATGTCCAGTGCCCCCAGCGAACGCACCCGTGTCAAGCGCATGAACAAGCGCGCCCATTATGACGAAGCGACCATCCATCCGATCCTGGATGCGCAGCCGCTTTGCACGGTTGGCTACGTCTTTGATGGTCACCCGGTGGTGACGCCAACGCTGCAGTGGCGTGAGGGCAATCACATCTACTGGCACGGCTCGTCCGCCAGCCGTATGCTGGAACACGCCGAAGACGCCGAGGTCTGTGTCAATGTCACGATTTTCGATGGCATGGTGATGGCACGCTCGGCCTATAACCATTCCTGCAACTACCGCTCCGTCATGGCCTTTGGCCGGGCCTTCAAGGTGAAGGACGTGGCCGAGAAGGAAGCACGCCTGAAGGCCTTCACCGAGGCGCTCTTTCCGGGACGGTGGGACATGCTGCGCCCGATGACAGGGCAAGAGCTGAAATCCACCACCGTGCTCGGGCTGGAACTGAAGGAGGTTTCCGCAAAGGTGCGCTCAGGCCCGCCCGGCGATGATGAGGCGGATTATGCCCTGCCTGTGTGGGCCGGGGTCATGCCCATCGGCTATCGCTTCGGGCCGCCTGCGGACGATCCCCGCCTCTTGCCGGGGCTCACGCCGCCAGCCCATGTCACCGGGTTCAAATTCGGCTGACAGCAGTCCCGAAAACCAGCAGCGGGGCCCATTAAGTCTGCTTTTACCATAAGCGGCTAGCACTCGACTTTGCGCAACCTTTTGAGGCTGTGCGTTGTCTTGAGTTGCTGTCCGTTGCGGGACAGCGGGTGGGTCAGTTGAATGAGTTCCGGGGCACTGAAGTGTGTTGATTTCGGGGGTGCGAAGAATGGCGTGGTTGGCGCCATCGCGGCCCTGCTGTTTGTGTTTGCGTCCTGTCTCGCCGCCTCCGCCGAGACGATCAACTGGAACACGCGGCCGGCCACCAACCTGCGCACTGGCGGCACCGACTCACCAACCTATGGCAGCGCGCCAACGCTCCTTACGGTGACAACCAGCGGCAGCACGTCGGGCGCATTCGATGGTGCGGGCCCCAACACGCTAGCCATCGAGCCCGGATCAACATCCAACGGCACAACCGGCTACATCAACTCGACGATGAATGCGACCGTCGACAATGAAACCTCGATCCAGATCACGACCATCAATTTCAATGAGCCGGTCTACAATGCCAGCGTGATCGTCGGCGACATTGACGGCGGCCCAACCTTCAACATTTCCGGCGCCGCCTTCAATGACATCGTCGAGTTCCGCGCCATCGACATCACGGGCGCCACCATCCTGCCGACCTCGGGCGTGCCGGTCAATTCATCCATCGTCACCTGGAACGCCGGCACGGGCCGGGCGCTTTCAACCAACCAGAATGTCACCACCAACGCGGGCGATGTCACGGTCACCTTTGCCGGTCCCATCCGCACGCTGACCATCCGCCACATTTCCGGCGCGAACAGCACGGTCACCAACCCGACGCAGCAGTTCATCTACATCGAGACCGTCACCTTCTCCCGCGCGCCGCAGCTGCGCCTGCAGAAGACTTCGAACGGGGGTGTCGGCACCTTCAATTTCAGCATTCCCAATGTGCTCAATCTCGGCACGACGCCGTGGTCATCGCAGACGCTGGCCACATCCATCACCACCGCCACGGCGGGCACGGCCGTCAATGGTGCCTTCACGCGGCTCTATGCCACCAACACCGCCACGACGATCTCCGAGACTGGTGCCGCAGGCTGGCTGATCACATCCTCGCCCGTGACCTGCACGGATTCCAACAGCGCCGCTTCTGGCAATCCCGCCAGCTTCTCGGCCACGGTGTCCGGCTATGATGTGACCGTTGCGGCGACCAACGTGCGGCCCAGCGCCATCATTACCTGTGCCATCATCAACGGCAAGCGCCCGACACTGCAGGTGCGCAAGCAGTCTGTCGGTAACACCGGGTCATTTGATTTCACGGGGAGCAATGGCTTCGGTGGCGCGAGCCTTGATACGAGCCTCGCCAATCCGCAAAGTTCATCGGTGGTGACGCTTACCGCGGCCGGAACAGTCACCACCATCACCGAAACAGTCCCAACCGGCTGGACGCTGGCCTCCGCTACCTGCACTGGCATGGCCGGCGGCGGAACCGCCACGCTTGCGGGGAACGTGTTGACGCTGAACGCCGCCGCCACCGCCGCCACGGCCAACATCGTCTGCACCTTCACCAACAACAAGACTCCGGTTGTGCGGGTGCAGAAAATCACCACTGGCGGCTTTGGCGGCCCCTTCACCTTCACGCAGGGCACCCCGCCCAATCTGGCGACGACACCGGGCGGCATCAGCACCACGGCCGCCAACAGTGCGACACCCGCCTCGCCAACAGCCCATCTGGTGTCCACCACCGGGGCATCCGTCACGCTCACCGAGGGCTTCCCGTCCACGTGGCTCAGCGGCGGCGTGACCTGCACGGACAGCAATGCCGCAGTGACCGGAAATCCCACGCCCGTCGCCACGGCAACGGGTGCCACCATTGTCATCGGTGCGGCGCGCATCGTGAACGGCGCCGATATCACCTGTGTGTTCACCAACGACCTTGCGATGCCCGTTCTCAGCCTGACAAAGACACACGTCTTCATCACCGACGGCGGCGTTGCGGGCCAGGCCGATCCCGGCGATGTCATCGAATACACCTATGCGGTGCTCAATACAGGCAATACGCCCGCCACCAATGTGTCGGTGACGGACGCGCACAATGGCTCGGGCAGCTTCCCCGTCAATCCCGGCGGTGCGGCAATCACCAATGTCGCGCCCGCCGGAGACAGCAGCGGCACGCCGGGCGGTACGGTGTGGGCCCAGTTGGGACTGAATGACACCGTGACATTCACCGAGCAGTACACCGTCACGCAGGAAGATATCGATACCCTGCAGTGATGGCGGCAAGCATGGACATCGGGCGCGGCTGACCCTACATAGGGTGTGGCGAGACTGCCCGGTGCGTGAAGGAACCTTTATTCCCTGGGGCCTATAAACGATCATCTTGGGAGCTGTCCCTGTGCCGGGCCGTGGCCTGGCATACACGGCGCCCACCTACGCAAGTAGGGACCCGGGATCGTACGTTCCCACGGCCCATGGTGGTCTCGCCACTTTTCGCGTCGATTTCAGACTGCCCTGCCGGGCGCGCCTTGCTAGTCTTGCGCCATGGACCCGCTCGCCCCCCTCAAGAAAGCCGCCCGTGCCGAAGCCATGACCCGGCGCAATGCCGCCCATGACCGCTTGAAAGAGCATGCGGCGGAGCGGTTGATGGTGCATCCATTCCCGGTGATGCCACAGTCCGGACGTTCCACTGTTTCGGCGTTCTATCCCTATCAAAGCGAGATCGACACGCGGCCGCTGCTCGGCAAACTGGCGGGCGAAGGCTGGACAACGGCGCTGCCCATTGTCCTGGCGCTGGGCCAGCCCCTGGAGTTCCGGCGCTGGCTGCCGGGCTCGCCCACCATTCCCGGCAAGTGGGACATCCCGAGGCCGCCGGAGGATGCGCCCCTTGTGGAACCAGACGTGCTGCTTGTGCCACTCCTGGCCTTTGACCGCCGGGGCTACCGGCTCGGCTATGGCGGCGGTTTCTATGACCGCACGCTGGAAAAACTGCGGGCGAAAAAGCCGGTCGTCGCCATCGGCATCGCCTATTCGGTTCAGGAAGTTGACAGTGTCATCCACGACGCCCATGACCAACTCCTCAATTATGTGATGACTGAACAAGAGCTGATGACGTGCGGTTGATTTTTCTGGGTGACGTGTTGGGCAGGAGTGGCCGGGAGGCCGTGTGCCGCCATCTCCCGCAATTGCGGGCGCAACATGCTCCTGACTGTGTGGTGGTGAACGGCGAGAACGCCACCCATGGCTTCGGACTGAGTTACGAGCACTACCAATTGCTGCGCGATGCCGGTGCTGATGTCATCACCCTTGGCAATCATGCCTTTGACCAGCGCGAACTCCTCACGGTGATCGACCGGGAAGACCGGCTTATCCGCCCCGTCAACTGGCCGAAGGGCTGTCCGGGCCGGGGCAGCACAATGGTTGAAACCGCATCGGGCCGCCGCGTTCTGGTAATCAACGCCATGGGCCGTGTGATGGTAGAGCCGGTGTTGGATGATCCGTTTCCCGCCGTGGACCGCGAACTCGAACAGTGCCGCCTTGGACAGGACTGTGACGCGATCCTCCTCGATTTCCATGGCGAGGTGTCTTCCGAGAAGATGGCCATGGGGCATTTCTGCGATGGCCGCGCCAGTGTCGTTGTCGGTACGCACACCCATACGCCCACCGCAGATCATCATATCCTCAGGGGCGGCACCGCCTACCAGACGGATGCGGGGATGTGCGGCGACTATGATTCTGTCATCGGCATGGAAAAGGCCGAACCGCTCCAGCGATTCCTGCGTAAACTTCCCGTCGAACGGATGAAGCCCGCCGAAGGAGAGGCCACTCTGTGTGGCCTCGCCGTCGAGACGGACGATGCGACCGGACTGGCGGTCAAGATTGCACCCATCCGCATCGGCGGGCTGCTGGCGCCATCGCCTGTGCCGTTCTGGTAGACGAAAGCATGAGGCAATTTTGAAGCAGCCGCGACAAAATAGGGGGTGACGTTCCCCGCGCAGTTGCTATCATTCTGGCTTCGACGGACCACACATAACAATATGAAGCGCCGGGCACAGGGTTGCCGAGGTTCTTTGAAACAAGGGTCTGACGGGTCATCGGGGAGGTGGCCGATCAAGGTCTGAATTCCGGCGCGACTGGCGCAACCCACGGATTCTCAGTGTCGTTTGACCGAAAATTCCCCATGAATTTTTCTCATCACCGGCAAAGCCGGATCATTTTGGAGGAATGACATGAAGAAACTCATCACCGTTCTTGGCGCAGGCCTGCTCGCCGGATCGGCACTTGTCGGCGTGGCGCGCGCTGACGAACTCACGATCACGTCGTGGGGTGGTGCCTATCAGGATTCGCAGCGCGAAGCCTATTACAAGCCCTATATCGCCCAGGGCCACAAGATCACCGAAGCCGAGTACAATGGCGAAGTCGCCAAGATCAAGGCCATGGTGGAAGCCAATGCCATCACCTGGGACGTGATCGACGTGGACTCCGCAACGGCTCTCCAGGGCTGCGCAGAAGGTGCGCTGGAAGTGATCGACTGGGCCAAGGTTGGCGTCGACAAAGCCAAGATGCTGGGTGCCGATGTCTCGGAGTGCTCGGTTCCGACAATCGTGTTCGGCACGGTCTTCGGCTATGACACGTCCAAGCTGAAAGACGGCCCGACCTCCGTCAATGACCTGTTCGACCTTGCCAAGTTCCCCGGCAAGCGCGGCCTGCAGAAGAACCCGACGGTGAACCTGGAATGGGCCCTGATCGCTGACGGTGTTCCCGCGGCAGACGTCTACAAGGTGCTGGCGACGCCGGAAGGGGTGGACCGCGCCTTCAAGAAGCTCGACACCATCAAGTCGGAAATCATCTGGTGGGAAGCCGGTGCCCAGGCCCCGCAGCTTCTGGCTGACGGCCAGGTCGTCATGACTTCGGCGTGGAACGGCCGCCTGCAGACGCCGATCGACAAGGACGGCAAGCCCTTCAAGATCGTCTGGGACCACCAGGCCCTGGATTGGGACCTCTGGTCCATCGCCAAGGGCACACCGAAGATGGAAGAAGCCTACCGCTTCCTCGCCTTTGCCTCAGGTGCCGTTCCCCAGGCCGAGCAGACCAAGTACATCGCCTATGGCCCTGCCAATGCTGACGCCATTCCGAATGTCGATCCCAAGACCCTGCCGTCGCTCCCCACCGCGCCGGACAACCTGAAGACGGCGTGGAACCTTGACACGCAGTTCTGGGCCGACAACGGCGACCAGCTGAAGGAACGCTTCAACGCCTGGCTCTCGCAGTAAGCCAAGCGGACACGATTGCCCTCTCCCGTGCGGCGTGTGCGGGGGAGGGATCACGCAAGACGGACCTTGGCGGAAGCCGGGTCCATGCCTGCCGGGGCAAGGGGCGCCATATGACTTCCGTACCCGTTACACCTGACTCGATCATGCGCGCGGCCGACGGCACGCCGCTGAAGCAGAAGCTGGCCCAGGCCCAGCGTGCGGCTCAGATGAAGGCGCTCGCCCTGATTGCCCCGCTCTTCCTGTTCATTGTCATCAGCTTCCTGGTGCCGATCGGTGCCATGCTGATGAACGCGTTTTACGATCCTGACATCCATGACCAGATGCCGCAGACGGTGGCGGCAATCGAGACGTGGGACGGCCAGAGCCTTCCGGATGAAACCGTGTTCGCCGCTTTTGTGGCCGACATGAAGGCTGCCCACAAGGCAAAGTCCTCGGCGCAAATCGGCAAGCGCCTGAACTACGAAGTGCCGACGCTGAAATCCAAGGTCACTGTCACGGCACGGAAGCTCGACAAGATCGAGGCGGGCCCATGGAAAGAGGCGGTCATCGCCATTGATCCGGTGTGGGGCGAACCGGAAACCTGGGCGACGATCAAGCGCGCCAGTTCCACCTACACGCCGTTTTATCTCCTCAACGTGATGGACCTCAAGCAGACTGCCGACGGACACATCACCACTGTCGAGGACAACCGCAAGATCTACCGGGATGTGCTCTGGCGCACGCTCGGCATTTCCTTTCTCGTCACGGTCATCACCCTCATCCTCGGGTTTCCCGTCGCCTACATGCTGGCCACCGTGCCACAGAAGACGGCGAGCCTCTTGATGATCCTTGTGCTGCTGCCGTTCTGGACATCATTGCTGGTGCGCACAACCGCCTGGTCCATCCTGTTGCAGGATGGCGGCGTGGTCACGCAGTTCATGTCTATCACCGGAATCACCTGGCTGCTCAACGCGCTTGGACTGATCTCGGGCGAGCCGCAGCTGTTCAAGACTCGTTTCGCCACGGTCATGGCCATGGTTCACATCCAGCTGCCTTTCACGCTGCTGCCGATCTATTCGGTCATGAAAACCATTTCGCCCACATACATGCGCGCCGCGCGCTCACTGGGGGCAAAGCCCGGCTATGCCTATTGGCGGGTGTACATGCCGCAGACGCTGCCAGGCGTGGCGGCAGGATGCCTGCTCACCTTCATTCTCTGTCTGGGCTACTACATCACGCCAGCCCTTGTGGGCGGCCCCACGGACAACATGATTTCCGGTTTCATCGACAGCGCCATGAACCAGGAAAACAACTGGGGAAAGGCCTCGGCCCTGGGCGCGGTGCTGCTCACCGCGACCATGATCCTCTACTACGTCTACAACAAGCTTGTCGGCATCGACCGCATGAAACTGGGCTGAGCCATGTCCCTTCCTGCCTACGCGACACCCTCCGAGAAGATTGCCTATTGGGGCTTGCGGGTTTTTGTCGGCCTCGTGCTGCTCTTCCTGATCGCGCCCATCCTCGCGATCATGCCCCTGTCGTTCAATTCCGACATGTTCTTCAGCTATCCCATGCCTGGCTTCTCACTCCGCTGGTACGAGGATTTCTTCACCAATGACCGCTGGCAGAGCGCCCTGCGCCTGTCTGTCATTCTCGCCATTCTGACGACCATCTTCTCAACGACGCTGGGCACCCTTGCCGCACTGGGTCTGTCGCGCGGCAACATCCCGTTCCGCGCCACCATCATGGCGGTGCTGATCTCGCCGATGATCGTGCCGATCATCATCTCGGCGCTGGGCATGTTCTTCTTCTACGCCAAACTGAACCTGCTCGGCACGTTGCCCGGACTGGTGCTGGCGCACACGGCACTGGCGACCCCGTTTGTGGTCATCACGGTCACGGCGACGCTCTCGTCCTTTGACCGCACACTGATGCGGGCCGGGGAAAGCCTGGGGGCCTCGCCAACAACGGTGTTTTTCCGTGTGGTCATGCCGCTCATCCTGCCGGGCATGATTTCCGGCGCACTCTTTGCCTTCGGCACGTCATTCGACGAGGTGATCGCGGTGATCTTCATCGCAGGGCCGGAACAGCGCACCCTGCCGCGCCAGATGTTCTCCGGCATCCGCGAACAGATATCGCCCACCATCACGGCGGCGGCGACGGTGCTCATCATCCTTTCGACGCTGATGCTGGTGACTGTCGAACTCTTGCGGAGGCGCAGCGAGCGCCTGCGCGGCATCCGCTCCTGACCCGTCAACTCAGGCCCGGCCCGCGGATTTCGCGCAGCAGTTTCGTGAGCATGGCGGCACCGTAGTCGCCATAGCCATCCGTTTCCAGCGTGAAGGCGGCTGTTCCGGTGATGACATTCTCATCCAGATAGCGCGCCAGCTTGGGCCATTCACTGGTGATGGCGAGGCCGTTCACGGTGATCTTGCTGCGGGTGATCTGGTCGCGGATGGCATCGAGTGGCGGACCGATATTGTTGATGCCGTCCGTCGAGATGTCGATCACGCGGCGCGTGGCGGGTGGTGCCGCCGCCAGCAGTTTCGCGGCGTGTTCCAGTGCCAGTGACAGGGATGTGCCGCCGCCGCTGTCGGCACGCGGAGCAGAGAGAATGCGGCGTGCCAGGTTCTGGGCGGATGCTTCGCCATCAACGATGGTCCAGGGAATTGTGATGCGCTGCACCCGCAGGCCGGACCATTGGGTCACGGCAACGGCGATCCTCTTGCGCGGCGCCGCCGCGATGGCATCCAGAACGGGTTCACTGGCAATTGCTGCGGCCAGGCCCGCCATCTGCATCCGGTATTCGGCGGCGTCCACACTGGCGGAGATGTCGGTCGCCAGCACAAGCGCCACATCCACCGGCATCTCGGCATGCGCCTGCGCACAGCTCACGCCCAGCAGCAAGGTTGCGAGAAAGACAGTGCCGCGCATCGGCTGCTCCACCCTTTCCGGAAGGGCGGATGCTAGTCCGGGGCGCGGCCAATGGCGACAGGTTTGAGAGGAGGGGGCTCAGCGCTTGCGCATGAAGGCGGGCAGTGGCGTTGCCACTTCCGCACCCAGCGCTTCCTTGAGACGTGTGGCGATACGGTTGCCACGGGCGAGATGGGCATCTGAAACCGAGCGCAATTCCGCGAGCCCTGCGGCCTCATAGGCCTGGGCAGCGGAAGAAGAGGTGTCAGCCAGTGTGGAAATTGCGGCGAAGAGCCGTCCCTGGGGTGCCGTTTCAGCCAAGGATTTGACCTTTCGAAGGGCCGCTGCACCCGCAATGCCGGCGGGTTCGCCGCCGAAGGAAAACATCTCAATTGCCGGTTTGGCTGCCGTTGCCATGACACTTTACTCCACAAACACACTGAACGAGGCTTCATGGTGAATGAACAGCGTTAAGGGCAGGTTAAAGGGTGGCTTGTGCAGCAGCGCGCGGCTTGGCTATAGGGCGTGGCAACAGGCCCTGCGGCATGCGGGGCAAGTGTCACAACCGAGGATATCATGGCAGGCCATTCGCAGTTCAAGAATATCATGCACCGCAAGGGCAAGCAGGATGCCCAACGCGCCAAGATCTTCTCGAAGCTGGCCCGCGAAATCACCGTGGCCGCCAAGGCCGGCCTGCCGGACCCGGATGCCAATTCCCGGTTGCGCCTTGCCATCCAGAACGCGCGCGCCGAAAACCTGCCCAAGGACAACATCGAGCGTGCCATCAAGAAGGCTGCGGGCGGAGATGCCGAGAGCTATGACAACGTGCGCTACGAGGGCTATGGCCCCGGCGGTGTTGCGGTGATCGTCGAGGCACTGACCGACAATCGCGCCCGCACGGCACCTGTGGTGCGTTCGCTCTTCGCCAAGTACGGCGGCAACATGGGCGAGTCAGGCTCGGTCTCCTTCATGTTCGTGCGCGTGGGCGAGATCGTCTATCCGCTGGGCAAGATCACGGCTGACCAGATGCTTGAGGCGGCGATCGAGGCGGGGGCCGATGATGCAGCAAGCGAAGAGCAGCATGTGGTGACCTGCGCCTTCGAGAGCATTGGCGAGGTGTCGTCGGCATTGTCCGCCCGGTTTGGCGATGCCGAGTCCGTGAAGGTTGTCTGGAAACCGAACGTGACGGCACCGCTTGCCGACCAGGACAAGGCCGAGAGCCTGATGAAACTGGTTGATGCACTGGACGAGGACGATGACGTGCAGGTGGTTTTCACCAACGCCGACATTCCCGATGCCATTCTTGAAAAGCTGAACGGCTGATGGCCACGCACCGCTTCACGCCCGCGCAGTTCCATTCGACGCTGGGTGCGCACGCGCCCGTATTGCGCGTGCAGGATGGCGACAGCGTCATCACAACCACCGTTGATGCCCATGGCTTCGACCATGACAACGCCAAGTGCGGCGGTGACACCAACCCGATGACCGGGCCCTTCTTCATCGAAGGGGCAGAGCCCGGTGACGTGCTGTGCGTCCACATCAAACGCATCCGCATGAACCGTGTGATGGGCTGGACCAGGCAGGGCCTTGCCTGGAACGTGGTTGATCCTGCCCGTGTGCGGGAGATGCCGGCGCGCGAGAGGATCACCTGGCGCATCGATGACAATGCGGGATGCGCGCGCCCTGAAACTTCAACGCCTGCGCTGGCGTTGTGGAGCGTTCCGCTCAAGCCCATGCTTGGCTGTTTTGGCGTGGCACCGGCTGGCGGCGAGTTCATCTCCACCGCCACCAGCGGACCGCACGGTGGCAACATGGACTACAACCGCTTCGGCGAGGGCGCGACCGTGTATTTCCCCGTTGCCGTGGAAGGTGCGTTATTCTTTCTCGGCGACGCCCATGCCGCGCAGGGCGATGGCGAGATCGCGGGCACGGGCATCGAGACGTCATCGGAAACCGAGTTTTCCATCCGCCTGATCAAGGGGCGGCGCATGGGCTGGCCGCGTGGCGAGGATGATGATTGCATTTTCACCGTCGGCAACGCCCGCCCGATCGAACAGGCACTGCAGCATGCAACATCGGAGATGCTGGATTGGCTGGAGCAGGATTTTGGCCTGGACCCGGTCAGCGCCTCGCATCTGCTGGGCATGCATGTGCGCTACGACATTGCCAATGTCTTCAATCCCGCCTTCTCGGTGGCCTGCCGCCTGGAGAAGCAAGTTCTCGCCGGATTCGCGCGGCGCGCGTAAGGTTGCGGCATGGTGAGAATCATCGGCCTGGACCCGGGCCTGCGCAACACGGGCTGGGGTGTCATCGAGGCGGAGGGCACGCGCCTGATCTATGTGGCGGATGGCGCGGTCCACTCCGATCCGGAGGCTCCGCTGGCCGAGCGGCTGTTGCAGATCCACACGCAGGTGCTGGAGGTGCTGCGCCAGTTCACGCCGGACGAAGCGGCGATCGAGGAAACCTTCGTCAACACCGATGCGCGCGCCACCCTGAAGCTGGGGCAGGCGCGGGGAGCGGTCATGCTTGCACCGGCGGCCTGCAAAGTTCCCGTCGCGGAGTATGCCCCGAACCAGATCAAGAAATCGGTGGTGGGGGCGGGCCATGCCGAAAAGACGCAGGTCAAGCACATGGTGAAACTGCTGCTGCCCAAGGCTGCGTTACACACGGCGGATTCGACCGATGCGTTGGCCATTGCCATCTGCCACGCCCACCACCGGGGCTCGCAGCGCCTGAAGGATGTGTTGGTTCGTTCTTGACTTGTTCTGGTTTTTCGGGCAGTATTACTTTTGAGGTCGAGAGTAATACCATGCGCCTGACATCCAAGGGACAAGTGACGATCCCCAAACACATCCGCGAGAAGCTGGGCGTCCGGCCCGGCGACGAGATCGGCTTCCGCGAGGAGGGACAACAGGTCATTCTTGAAGGAGGTGGCGGCGAGGGTGGACAGGCGTCCATTGGCGGACGCATTGAGAAGGCACTCGACTTCATTGACAAATTGCGGCGGGAGGGACGTGTGCTCCCGCTCGGAAAAAGCGTCGATGCGCACATGGATGATTTGAGGGGGTATAGCGAGGATGCCGACGATCCCGGATTCCAACGTCGTCCTTGATCTGCTTCACCGGGACTCACTTTATTTCGCGTGGTCGCGCAAGTGGCTGGAGGCCTGTGCCACGGACGGGCTGGTGACCAATGCTGTCGTGTTTGCGGAGTCGGCTGTCGAGTTTCCTGCCCTTGATGACGCACAATCTGCATTTGCCCAGTTCGGTTTTGCGTTCGAGGACATATCGGCAGCGGCTGCACATCGCGCCGGACTGGCGCATCGCAGCTACCGCACCAACGGCGGCAGGCGTGAACGCGTTTTGCCTGACTTTTTGATCGGGGCCCATGCCGTCACCGGGGGCTACCGCATTCTCACGCGCGATGCCTCGCGCTACCGTTCCTATTTTCCGGAGGTCGAGGTGATCGCGCCCGACAGCCATCCATGAAAGCTGCTGTATGATCGGAAAACTCAAGGGACGCATGGATTCTGCCGGGCCGGACTGGGCCATGGTAGATGTGAACGGCGTCGTCTATTTCGTCTCCTGTTCCGCCAAGACACTGGCTGCGCTGCCGGGCTTGGGGGAGGCGTGCGAATTGCACACCGAGATGCTGGTGAGCCAGGATTCCATTCGCCTCGTGGGCTTTGCCACGCATCTGGAAAAGGAATGGTTCAAGCTGTTGCAGAGTGTGCAGGGCGTTGGCGCGCGGGTGGCGCTGGCGATCCTGTCGGTACTGGGGCCGGGTGAATTGGCGTCTGCCATCGCGCTGCAGGACAAGGCGATGATCGGGCGGGCCAATGGTGTGGGCAAAAAGCTTGCTGAACGCATCGTGCTGGAACTGAAGGACAAGGCACCTGCCTACACTGCGGCGGACGTGGGCCTGACGCAGGTGGCGGCGGATATGTCGGCGCCGAAATCATCTGCCGTCAGCGACGCGGTCTCGGCACTGGTCAATCTGGGATACGGGCAGACGCAAACCGCTCAGGCGGTCTCTGCGGCGCTCAGGAAGGCAGGCGATGATCAGCCTACGGAGAAACTGATCCGTCTGGCACTGAAGGAGCTGGCGACAGCATGACCCGCGCCATTCTCGATCACGGCAAGGCCCCCGAGGATGCACTCGACACCCATCTGCGCCCGCAGAAGCTGGATGAGTTCATTGGCCAGACCAAGCAGAAATCCAACCTCAAGGTTTTCATCGAGGCGGCGCGGGCGCGCGGTGAGGCGCTGGACCATGTGCTGTTTGCCGGGCCGCCGGGTCTTGGCAAGACGACACTCGCGCAAATCATGGCGCGCGAGATGGGCGTCAATTTCCGCTCCACCTCCGGCCCCGTCATTGCCAAGGCGGGCGATCTGGCGGCGATCCTCACCAACCTTGAGGAGCGCGACGTTCTGTTCATCGACGAAATTCACCGCCTCAATCCGGCGGTGGAGGAGGTGCTCTACCCGGCGATGGAGGATTTCCAACTCGATCTCATCATCGGCGAAGGGCCCGCGGCGCGCAGCGTAAAGATCGATCTGGCGAAGTTCACGCTCGTGGGCGCCACCACGCGCACCGGCCTCCTCACCACGCCGCTGCGCGACCGTTTCGGCATTCCGGTGCGGCTGGAGTTCTATGGCGAGGCGGAATTGCTGGAGATCGTGCGCCGGGGTGCGCGTATCCTGGCGCTCGCGCTCACCGATGACGGGGCGCGCGAAATCGCCAAGCGCTCACGCGGCACGCCGCGCATCGCCGGCCGCCTGTTGCGCCGGGTGCGCGACTTCGCTGTGGTGGGCGGGCAATCCAAAGTGGATGCGGCGGCGGCAGACCGGGCCTTGCGGGCGCTGGATGTGGATCATGCCGGGCTTGATGCGCTGGACCACCGCTATCTCAACTGCATCGCGCTCAATTTTGGCGGCGGGCCTGTCGGCATCGACACCATCGCCGCCTCGCTTTCGGAAGGCCGCGATGCGCTGGAGGATGTGGTGGAACCCTATCTCCTGCAACTCGGCTTCCTCAACCGTACGCCGCGCGGGCGGCTGTTGACCCATCATGCCTTCAAGCATCTGGGCTTGGCCGTGCCCAACCGCCCGGAGATCACGCAAGGCATCCTGCCGCTGGAGGGGGAACAGTGAGCGGCGGCCACTTCAGGAACGGCACCCACTATCTGGAGGTCCGCGTCTATTACGAGGACACGGATTTTTCCGGCAATGTCTATCACGCCAACTACCTGAAATTCGCGGAGCGGGCGCGTTCGGATTTCCTGCGGGAGGCTGGCATTGACCAGAACGCCCTGTTCGCTGCGGGCGAGCCCATCATGTTTGTGGTCCGCCGCATGGTTTGCGATTTCCTCCGGCCGGCGCGTTTTGATGATCTGCTGACCGTGGAGACGTGCGGCGGCGAGATGGCGGGTGCACGCTTCGAACTGGCCCAACGGGTGATGCGTGGCGGAGAGGTGCTGTTCACAGCCGATGTGACGGTGGCGCTGATTGATGGCCGGGGGCGGCCCAAACGGGTGCCGCCGGAGATGGCTCAAAGGCTCGCCAAGGCCATTTCCTAACCCTTTGTTAACCATAAGTGATTCAAGCACTGATGGTCGAGCGCCGGAACCCTGCCGGTGCGCCGCCGGTTTGCCGAATCTGTGGAAAAGGCCGCAGTTTCGACAGATTTTGACGGTTTGAGGCAGGCGGGAGCGGCTGCCGTGACGCCTTCGGGACAGGGGCCGACTTGGGACGCAACGGATCACATGGAAACCATCACTGAAACCGCGGTGACGCAGACCGCCGAAATCTCGCTCTGGCATCTGGTCATGCAGGCCTCGTGGCCGGTGTTCTTCGTCATGCTGGGCCTGGGCCTTGCCTCGGTGTGGTGCTGGGCCATCATTTTCAACAAGTACTTCACTTTCCGCCGCGAGCATGCCGCCAATGACCGCTTCGAGCAGTCGTTCTGGTCCGGGCAGTCGCTGGAGGATCTCTATCGCGGGCTCGGTGGCCGCGCCACCAACGGCATGGCCTCCATCTTCATTGCCGCCATGCAGGAGTGGAAGCAGAGCCAGGGTGCCGCCATGCGCGCAGGCTTTGCCGGCGTGCAGAAGCGCATTGAGAAGGTCATGGATGTTGCCATTCAGAAGGAAATGAGCGAACTGGAATCCAATCTCCTCTTCCTCGCCACCATCGGCTCGGCCGCACCCTTCATCGGCCTGTTCGGCACGGTGTGGGGCATCATGACCTCGTTCCAGGGCATCGCCAATTCCGGCCAGACCAATCTTGCCGTTGTGGCTCCCGGCATTGCCGAAGCCCTGTTCGCCACGGCCATCGGTCTTGTGGCTGCCATACCGGCGACAATCTTCTACAATATGTACTCTGCCGACGCAGCCAAGGTGCAGTCGCGGCTGGAGAATTTCGCCGACGAATTCTCCGCCATCATCTCGCGCCAGCTCGACGAAAGGTCCTGATCCATGGGTGCATCGGTCGGAGGTGCCAAGGCTGCCAATGCGAGGCGCGGACGCCGCGGCTCGCGCCATGGCGCCATCAGCGAGATCAACGTCACGCCGCTCGTTGACGTGATGTTGGTGCTGCTCATCGTCTTCATGGTGGCAGCCCCCCTCATGACCGTCGGCGTGCCGGTCGAGCTTCCCAAGACGGAAGCCAAGTCCATGGATGCACCGAAGGACCCGCTCTACATCACGGTGCAGAAGGACCGCAGCGTCTACCTGCAGGAAACCCAGATTCCGCTCGGCGAACTGGCCGCCAAGCTTCAGGCCATCGTCAAGAACGGCAATGAGGAACAGCTCTTCGTGCGCGCCGATACCTCGACGGACTATGGTGCCGTCATGGAGGTGATGGGTGTGCTCAACTCCGCCGGCTACAAGAAGATCGGCCTTGTCACCCTGCAGACGGAGAAACCTGTCGCGCCATGAAGGGCAGCGTCACCAGCTCTGCTGTTGTGCATGCGGCGCTGCTTCTGGCGGTGCTTGTGGGCTTGCCGTCGCCAGAGCCCTTCAAGGTGGAGCCGCAGAACGCGGTGCAGGTCGATATCTCCAACATCGGTGACGTGACCAAGGTCATGGCGACGACGAAGGAAGCCGTGCCGACGCCGGAAAAGTCGGCGGCGCAAAAAACTGAAGTGACCAAGCAGGTGAAGCCCGCACCGAAGGTGGCGGAAGAGGAAGTGCTCGCGGCCAAGCCCAAGGAGCCGGAGCCCGAACCTGAACCCGTCAAGAAGCCGGAGCCCAAGAAGGCCGAGGACAAGCCGCTTGATTCTGATCCGCTGAAGGAACTGCTCGAAGAGCAGAAGCTTGAGGAAGAAAAGAAGGTGGCCGAGGAAGCGGCGCTCGCCGAAAAGAAGGCTGCCGAGGAAAAGAAGAAGGAAGCGGAAGAGAAGAAGAAGGCCGAAGCCGAGAAAAAGAAAAAGGCTGACGAGGCGAAGAAGAAGGCCGAGGCCGAAAAGAAGAAAAAGCAGAAACTCGACGTTGCCGCTTTGGATGCCCTTCTCAACAAGGAAAACGACGAACGCACCGCGCCCAAGAAATCCGGCGAGACTGACGGTTCCCCGGTGCAGGGCGAAAACGAGGCACAGGGCGATGACGCGGCCATCGCTGCCACACTCATTGATGCGCTGCGCAGCCGCCTGTCGGAATGCTGGACCGTGCCGCCGGGGGCTCGCGAGGCCTCGATCACCGTCAAGGTGCGCTTCAACCTGCGCAAGGACAAGTCGGTGGAAGGACTGCCCATCGTGATTTCCGGCGGTGGCGACACGCTGTCGGATGCCACGGCGCAATCGGCCGTTTCAGCTGTCATGGAGTGCGCGCCTTATGATTTCCTGCCTGCCGACCGCTATGATATGTGGCAGGAGATTACCGTGAATTTCACGCCGGACATGATGGCCGGCTGAGTGTTTGAAATGTGGGGGCCCCTTTGCAATCTGGGTGGAATGGGATGAAGCTCAATCGACGTAACCTTCTGGCGGCCACGGGCGCTGCATCATTCGTGGCGCTGGCGGGGACCGTTCCTGCCTGGGCGCTGGATGTGGATGTCTCGGGCGGCAAGATCAATCCGCTGCCCATCGCCATTGCACCGTTCCTTGCCGGCTCCGGTTCGGAGGATGCGGCGGCCACCGTCTCCGGCGTCATCGCCAACAACCTCGGACGCTCGGGCTATTTCAACCCGCTGCCGCCGGAAAGCTTCATCGAGCGCATTTCCGATTTCGAGGCCCAGCCCAATCTTGAATCCTGGCGGCAGGTGCAGGCCAAGGCGCTGGTCACGGGCCAGGCCTACATGGATGGCGGCAAGCTGCGCGTGGCCTTCAAGCTCTTCGACGTGAACTCCGGGCAGATGCTGGCCTCGCAGTCGCTTGCGGCGTCGCCCAAGGTGGCGCGGCGCTTGGCGCACCGCATCTCCGACCAGATCTACAAGGCGCTCACGGGTTTTGAAGGCTACTTTGACACGCGCGTGGTGTTCATTGACGAATCCGGCCCCAAGTCGCAGCGGGTGAAGAAGCTCGCCATCATGGACCAGGACGGCTTCAATCCGCGCACGCTTCCGGTGCAGGGCGACCTGCTGCTCACGCCGCGTTTTTCACCCACGGCGAATGAAGTCACGTTCCTCTCCTTCGGCACCGGTGTACCGCGCGTCTTCATCTACAACATCGATACGAACCAGAAGGAAATCGTCGGCGATTTTCCCAACATGAGTTTCGCGCCGCGCTTCTCGCCGGATGGCGGGCGCATCATCATGTCGCTGCAGTCCGAGGACATGGTGAACTCCAACCTGTTCGAGATGAACCTGCAGTCGCGGCAGCTGCGTCAGGTCACCAATGTGGCGGCGATCAACACGGCCCCGTCATATGCTCCTGATGGATCGGCCCTTGCTTTCGAGTCCGACCGTGGCGGCAACCAGCAGATTTATGTGATGGGGGCAGGCGGTGGCGAGGCGCAGCGCATTTCCTTCGGCAAGGGCCGCTATTCCACGCCGGTCTGGTCGCCGGACGGCAAATGGATTGCCTTCACCAAGAACGCGGGCGGAAAATTTGCCATCGGTGTGATGAAGCCGGATGGTTCGGGCGAACGCGTGCTCACCGAGGGCTACCACAACGAAGGCCCTACCTGGGCACCGAACAGCCGCGTCATCATGTTCTTCCGCGAGTCCGGCGGCGAGAATGGCGGCCCGCAACTCTATTCGGTGGATGTCACCGGCTACAACGAACAGAAGGTGCCGACACCGGGCTTCTCCAGCGATCCCGCCTGGTCGCCGCGGCTGAATTGATCACCTTCCCTTAACCACGTTCCGTAAGCCGGTCTTCAGGTTATCAGGTCATTACGGTCCCAAGGATGGTTGGGGCCGGGGGGCTCCAGACTTTGAATTAGGTGGACCTTGATCATGATGAACTCGAAGACGACCGGTTTCCGGATTGCCCTTGCATTGGCCTGTGCCATTTCGCTTGCGGCCTGCTCCAAGAAGAACCCCAACAGCCTGAACGCCGGCCTCAATGGTGCCAGTGGCACGGGCACGGAACTCGCCGCTGGCAGCGCTTCACCCGGCTCGGTCGAGGAGTTCCAGACCGCCATCGGCGACCGCGTTTTCTTCCAGATGGACCAGGTGACGCTCACCGCCGAGGGCAAGGACGCGCTGCGCAAGCAGGCCAGCTGGCTGAACCAGTATGCCGACGTGCAGATCCAGATCGAAGGCCATGCCGACGAGCGTGGCACCCGCGAGTACAACCTGTCGCTTTCGGCACGCAGAGCGACGGCGGTGCGCAATTTCCTGATCAGCGAAGGCGTCGCTTCCAGCCGCATCTCTTCGATCGCCTACGGCAAGGAGCGTCCGGCCTCTTTGTGTGACGCGGAAGAGTGTTGGTCACAAAATCGCCGTGCTGTCACGGTTATCACGGGCGGAGCCCGGACGAGCTGAGTCTCCCCGGGAGGGTCTCTCCATGGCCCTGTGACAATTTGTTAACTCAGTTGCCACCACACTTGCGTGCGGTGGCAATTTGCGCAATGGCCTGCTGCAAAGGGCCCTCCCGGAGGGCTTTTCATGCAGAGACCCAGACTTCGGGGCCCGGGACGGCCTTCGGAAGGGGACCTTTTAGGAGTGGGATTGATGATGACCCGATCGGCCGGTTTCAAGACGGCAGCCCTGTTGACCTGTTTTCTGGCGCTCGCCGCCTGTTCCAAGAAGAACACGCCTGACCTGGAAGCCGGCCCCGGAGCCGGTGGCATCGGCATGGGTCAGGCGACGCCCGGCTCCAAGGCCGATTTCGAAACCAATGTGGGCGACCGCATCTACTTCATCGTCGATACGGTGACGCTGACGCCGGAAGCCCAGGACACGCTGTCCAAGCAGGCGGCATGGCTGCTGCAGTACCCGAATGTCACCGTGCAGGTGGAAGGCCATGCCGACGAGCGCGGCACCCGCGAATACAACATCTCGCTGTCGGCCCGCCGCGCCACGGCGTCTCGCAACTACCTGATCCAGCAGGGCGTGCCCGGCAACCGCATTTCCTCCATCGCCTATGGCAAGGAGCGTCCGGCCTCGCTGTGTGACGCCGAAGAGTGCTGGTCGCAGAACCGCCGCGCCGTGACGGTGATCACCGGCGGCACTAACTGATGGGGCCAGTTGGGGCGAAAGCCTCAATTTCTCCGTCTTTCAAGGCCAAGGTTCCCGGTAACCCGGTTTCATTCGTCAGGTTTTGACATGTTCAAGCGCAGTCTGTTTGCCGCCGTCCTGCTCGCGTCAGCCGCCTTGCCCGCCTCGGTGCCCGCAGGCGCGCAGGACATCGCCACCCGCATTTTCCAGATGGAGGAGCGCATCCGCGCCCTCACCGGGCAGGTTGAGGAACTCACCTTCACCGTGAACCAGCTGCAAAGGCAGCTGGGCCAGAAGCAGGGTGACGCAGGCGAGATGACGCCGCCGCCCGCCCTCAAGAAACCGGTGCAGAAGCAGTTTGCCGAAACCCCTGCGGTCCAGGACGGAACGGCCGCCGATGGCATTGAAGTGATCGAGGATACGCCGGCCTCCAAACCCAAATCACTCAATGCGGAAGTTCTCGGCACGGAAAGTGGCACGATGGAAGTCGCCCCCGCGCAGGTTCCGTTCAAGAAGGCGGGTGCCGAAGACGGCACGTTTGAAGGCCAGGTTCTGGTGCCGGACGCAGGCGAAACCCAGACGGCCCAGGCCACCCAGCCTGCCCAGGCCGGACAGCCTGTCACGACCGATGGCGTGCAGCAGCAGGATGGCATCGAGCAGGTGTCGCTGCAACCGGCCGAAACGCCGGATGAGCTTTACAAGTCGGCCAACGAGGCTTTGCTCCGCCGCCAGTTCGGCGAGGCGGAAGCAGGTTTCCGCAGCTTCCTGACGAAGTACCCGGACCACTCGCTGGCGGGCAGCGCCCAGTACTGGCTCGGCGAGACTTTCTACGTGCAGGGCGATTCCAAGCAGGCCGCGCAGAATTTCCTGCAGGCCTACAAGACCTACCCGAAGAGCCGCCGCGCGCCTGACAGCCTGTTGAAGCTCGGCATGGCCCTCAACAAGATGGGCCAGAAGGAACAGGCCTGCGCCGCGCTCAACTCCGTCGGAACGGAGTTCCCGCGCGCCGTCGAGGCCAAGAAGAAGGCCCAGGCTGAATACAAGCGTGCCGGCTGCTGAGGCAGAGGCACTGTCCTGCACTGATGCGGGCCTTGAGGTCGGCCATCTCTTTCATGATCTGAATGACGTGCCTTGCATCGCCGTTGCGGTGTCGGGCGGTTCCGACTCCATGGCGCTCTTGCGCCTGCTGGCCGCGTGGCGCGGGCAGGGCCTTGTGGCGCTCACGGTGGACCACGGCCTGCGCGGCGGTTCGCGCGCCGAGGCGGAACAGGTGGGGCGCTGGTGCGCGGCACTCGACATTCCCCACACCCTCCTCACGTGGGACGGCGCGAAGCCCGCCACCGGCATTCAGGCGAAGGCGCGGTCGGCACGCTATGATCTCATGACCGATTGGTGCCGCGCGCATGGGGCTGGGGCCTTGCTCACTGCCCACACACTGAATGATCAGGCTGAAACCGTCGTGATGCGCAAGCGCCGGACCAGCAGTGCCGCGAGCCTTGCCGGCATCTGGCCGGAGACAGAGTGGCGGGGCGTGCGCGTCTTGCGTCCTTTGCTCGGGGTCACGCGTTGCGCCTTGCGGGCCCATCTCAAGTCCATCGGGCAGGGTTGGCTGGATGATCCCAGCAACGTGAACACGGACTTTGAACGGGTCCGCATCCGGCGCAGCCTGCGGCAGCGGGACATTGCAGCCCTCGGGGCTGAAGCGCTTGCGGCACAGGCGGAAACGCGAACCATTGAGGCGCAGACGCAAGCCTGGCTCAGGGCGCATGCACACCTGCACCCCGCAGGATTCATCACCCTGGCGCGAGCGGCCCTCCATGACGAATTGCCGGAAACCCGCGCCGCTGTGCTTGGCCGGGCCATCATGCTCTGTGGCTCCGGTGTCAGGCCGGAGCGGGCCGATATGCAGCGGCTTTCTGATGTGACGGCAGGCACGGCGGTGTTCCGCCGCAGCCTTGGCGGTGCACTGGTGGCTGGCCGTGCGCGGGAGATTGTGATCGGGCGGGAACCGGGGCGGATTGCACCTGATGCCGTCGTCATTCCGCCCTCCGGCGAGGTGCTGTGGGATGACCGCTTCCGGATCGCCGGTCCCGGGGGTGCCACCGTGCAGGTGGCCGGACAATTGCGCCCGGTGCAGGACACCCGCCTTCCGGACTTTGTCCTCGCGGGTTTGCCGGTGATCAAAATGGCGCGGCAAGGCCCGTTTTTTCCGCATTTCGAGCGCGGCGGACCGTTCGCTGTCACCCTTGGTGAACGATTTCACCTTTAGTCTCGTATTTACGGTGTTGCCGCGCTTGGATTCTGCCCGTGCCGGACCTATGTTAGGCAACAGTTTTTGGGATGGATTTCGGAAGTCTGGCCATGGCCGCTTCCAGAATTGAGGATCGACGTGAACCAGTTCCGCAGTTTCGCCGTTTGGATTGTCATTGCCCTCCTGCTGTTTGCCCTCTTCAGCCTGTTCCAGGGCCAGAGCATGCGCACCAGCAGCAGCGAGATCACCTATTCGGAGTTCCTCGCCAAGATCAACAATGGCGAGATCAGCAGCATCACCGCATCGATGAACGGTGACGTCGTTGCCAAGACATCCGACGGCCGCACCTTCACCACTTATGCGCCGGTGTCGGAGGACTTCCTCAAGACCATCCGCGAGAAGAACGTGGCTGCCGAGTTCCGTCCGCCGCAATCTGAATCCTTCCTCTCGACGGCACTGGTCTATGCCTTCCCCATGCTGCTGATGCTGGGCGTGTGGATTTTCTTCATCCGCCAGATGCAGGCGGGTTCCGGCAAGGCCATGGGCTTCGGCAAGAGTCGCGCCAAGCTGCTCACCGAGAAGCAGGGCCGTGTCACCTTCTCCGACGTCGCTGGCGTCGATGAGGCCAAGGACGACGTTGTGGAGATCGTGGACTTCCTCAAGGACCCGCACAAGTTCCAGCGGCTTGGCGGCAAGATTCCGCGCGGCGCGCTGCTCGTCGGTCCTCCGGGCACCGGCAAGACGCTGCTGGCGCGCGCCATCGCGGGCGAAGCCAACGTGCCGTTCTTCACCATCTCCGGGTCGGACTTCGTGGAAATGTTCGTGGGCGTCGGTGCGAGCCGCGTGCGTGACATGTTCGAGCAGGCCAAGAAGAATGCGCCCTGCATTGTCTTCATCGATGAAATTGACGCCGTGGGCCGCCATCGTGGTGCGGGCCTTGGCGGCGGCAACGACGAGCGCGAGCAGACGCTGAACCAGCTGCTTGTGGAGATGGATGGTTTCGAGGCCAATGAAGGCGTGATCATCATCGCCGCCACCAACCGTCCTGACGTGCTGGACCCGGCGCTGCTTCGCCCCGGCCGCTTCGACCGTCAGATCACGGTCGGCAATCCGGACGTGAAGGGCCGCGAGCAGATTCTCCGTGTCCACATGAAGGACAAGCCGCTGGCTCCGGACATTGATCCCAAGGTGCTGGCCCGCGGCACGCCCGGTTTCTCGGGCGCCGATCTCGCCAACCTGTGCAACGAGGCCGCCCTTCTGGCTGCCCGCCGCAACAAGCGCATGATCACCCAGTCCGAATTCGAAGATGCCAAGGACAAGGTGATGATGGGGGCCGAGCGCAAGTCCATGGTGATGAGCGATGACGAACGCCGCAACACCGCCTATCATGAGGCAGGCCATGCCATCGTCGGCCTCAACGTGAAATACGATCCGCTGCACAAGGTCACGATCATTCCGCGTGGCCGGGCGCTGGGTGTTACCATGAACCTGCCGGAAGGCGACCGTCACAGCCGCACCCGCGAGTGGTGCGAGGCGCGCCTTGCCGTGCTCTTCGGCGGACGCGAGGCCGAACTCATCCTCGGTGGCGACAAGAACGTGACCAACGGTGCCATGGGCGACATCCAGATGGCGACTCAGCTGTCACGTGCCATGATCACCGAGTGGGGCATGAGCGAAAAACTTGGCCGCGTGCGCTATTCAGCCAACGAACAGGAAGTGTTCCTCGGCCACAGCGTCACGCAGAGCAAGAACGTGTCGGAAGGCACTGCGCAGATCATCGACGAGGAAGTGCGCCGCCTGATCCACGAGGGCGAGGCCCAGGCCAAGCTCATCCTCAAGAAGAAGCGCGAAGACCTGCACACGCTGGCCAAGGCGCTGCTGGAATACGAAACGCTCTCGGGCGACGAGGTGGCGCGCGTTCTCAAGGGCGAGACGATCGACCGCGACGAGAAGCCGGGCAAGCGTTCCGGCACGGGTGGCACAAGCGTGCCAAAGGCCGGCGCCAAGCGCGGCGGCCGGGGCGGGCTCGAACCGGAACCGCAGCCGCAATGACATCGCAATTCCCTCTCCCTTGTGGGGAGGGCTAGGGTGGGGGTTGCGCTGCACCCTGCAGTCTGGTTGCCCCACAACTGCCAAGACCGTCCGACCCCCACCCCGGCCCTCCCCACAAGGGGGAGGGAGATTCTCTGGAGTGGAAGACATCCATGAAAACCTACCACCGCCCCACGGGCCTTGTTTTCGGTGCTGATGCCGGGCGCATGGTGCGCGATGGCGATGCCCTGCCACTGGCAGGGATGGCCCATGTGGCCTTTACCCACGTCGACGTGATCACGCGGGCCGATGGCATCATCGAACGGGACATGCAGCGCATATCAGGTGTGGATGATTCCGCAGCGCTGGAACGCCTCTCGGCGGCGCGGCCCGGCTTTGGTCCGCTTGACATGACCGCGCCGCGACTCATGGGCATCGTCAATGTCACGCCGGACAGTTTCTCCGATGGTGGCAAGCTCTCCTCCACAGCCGCGGCCATTGCCCATGGCGAGCAACTGGCGGCGGAAGGGGCTGACATTCTGGATGTGGGGGGCGAATCCACGCGGCCCGGCTCGGATTCTGTGGATGACGCGGAAGAACTGCGCCGCATCATTCCGGTGATCGCGGCGCTGGCCAAGACCGGGATCGTCTCCGCTGACACGCGCAAGGCCGGGGTGATGACGGAGGCGCTGGCGGCGGGAGCAACCATCGTCAATGATGTTTCAGCGCTGGGGCATGACCCGAAGAGCGCTGGCGTGGTTGCCAAGGCCGGAGTGCCTATCGTGCTGATGCATGCCCAAGGGGAGCCCAAGACCATGCAGTTGCAGCCGCGCTATGAGGACGTTCTGCTGGACGTTTATGACGGGCTGGAGGCGCGCGTGGCGGCGGCGGAGGCGGCGGGCATTCCCCGCTCCTGCATCGCCATTGATCCCGGTATCGGTTTCGGCAAGACATTCCGGCAGAATCTCGATCTGATGGCAGGGTTAACGCTTTTCCACGGGCTCGGCCTGCCGCTGCTGGTCGGCCTGTCCCGCAAGGGCTTTGTCGGGGCCCTGACGGGCGAAAAGACGGCCGGACACCGCGTCAACGGATCGGTGGGCGGGGCTTTGCAGGCGGCCATGGCGGGCGCGCACATGCTGCGGGTCCATGACGTGAAGGCCACACGGGAGGCGCTTTCGGTGTTTACCGCGGCACTGCATCCCGATTCAGCAGACCTTTAGGTTCTGCTAGTATGGGAGCGATGGATTGGGGAAAACGATGACGCGCAAGTATTTCGGAACGGATGGCGTGCGGGGCCGGGCCAATGTGGGCTCCATGGCACCCGACGTGGTGATGAAGATAGGCATGGCCGTGGGCCATATCTACGGCAAGGGCGCACACCGCCACCGGGTGGTGATCGGCAAGGACACGCGGCTGTCCGGCTATATGATCGAACAGGCGCTGACGGCAGGGCTTCTCGCGTCTGGCATGGATGTGTTCCTGCTCGGGCCCGTGCCGACGCCCGCTGTTGCCATGCTGACGCGTTCCATGCGCGCCGACCTGGGCGTGATGATTTCCGCCTCGCACAATCCCTTCGCCGACAACGGCATCAAGATCTTCGGGCCTGACGGCTACAAGATGTCGGACGCGCAGGAACTGAAGATCGAGGACCTGATCGACAATCCGGGCAAGGTGACGCTCGCGGGACCTGCCGAGATCGGCCGCGCCAAGCGGATCGAGGACGCCGGTGCCCGCTACATCGAATTCGCCAAGCGCACCTATCCGGGCGAGAGCAACCTCGATGGCATGCGCATTGTCATCGATACCGCCAATGGCGCGGCTTACAAGACGGCTCCCACGGCGCTCTGGGAACTGGGCGCCGAGATCATCGAGATCGGGCAGGATCCCAACGGTACGAACATCAACGAGAAGTGCGGCTCCACCCATCCGGAAGTGATGTGCGAGAAGGTGCGCGAACTGCGCGCCGACATCGGCATCGCGCTCGATGGTGACGCGGACCGCGTGATCATCGCTGACGAAAAGGGCCGTGTCATCGACGGCGACCAGATCATGGCGCTTGTCGCCACCAGCTGGGCCAGCCGCGGACAGCTGAAGGGTGGCGGCCTTGTCGCCACCATCATGTCCAACCTCGGGCTGGAGCGCTACATGCAGGAGCAGAAACTTTCACTGGCGCGCACCAAGGTGGGTGACCGCTATGTGGTGGAGCACATGCGCGGCCATGGCTTCAACGTGGGTGGCGAGCAGTCCGGCCACATCGTGCTCTCGGATTACGCCACCACGGGAGACGGATTGCTGGCAGCCCTTCAGGTGCTGGCCGAAGTGGTGCACCAGCAGAAGCCCGTAAGCGAGGTGTGCAGCCTGTTCGAGCCGCTGCCGCAGGTCCTGAAGAACGTGAAGTTCAAGGGCGGCAATCCGCTGGGCGACCAGCATGTGAAGGACGCCATCCGCGACGCCGAAGCGCGTCTTGGCAATCAGGGCCGTCTTGTCATCCGTCCGTCCGGCACGGAACCGCTGATCCGCGTGATGGCGGAAGGCGATGACGGCAAGCTGGTGACAACGGTGGTCGATGACCTCTGCGGTGTCATTTCCAAAGCGGCGGCGTAAGCCCGGCGGCTTTCACCTCGCCTGCAATTTCCGGCGCTGAGAAGAATGCGGCGGCGGCAGACTTTGCCGCTGCCAGATAGGACTCCTGGGGCGCCCAGTTCTGCGGCACCTGCAGTTCACCGTCACAGAAAACGAAGCGGTCGGTTTCCTCACGGATGACGTCACTGCCGTCCTCCTGGATGGGCGCGGAATATCTGATCATGGTCACGCGCAGGATGTAATCATCGCCGGCGGTGGTGATGAGTTCGTGGATGGCACGCCCGGTTTCGCCGTAGTCGGTGCGGATGATGCGGCGGGGCTTCCTGTCCGCGTCGAGATAGATGTTCCACGATCCGCCTTCCACGCTCTGTTGATCGGCGACATCGATTTCCTGATCAGCCTTTTCCGGGGCGGGCAGGGCCTCGATCCCGCCTGCCTTCTCAAGGTCGCAGGTGGCGGCGCGGGCAGGCGTGGCCAGCAGCAGCGCGGCGATGGCCATGCTCCATGTCATCGTGCCGAATGGCTTCATGCTTTTCTCCCGGCGGGAATGCGGCTCACGAAAATGCCGCTGAGCACCAGCAGCAGGGCGGAGAGCACATTCCAGCCAATGTGCTCGCCCAGAGTCAAGGCGCCGAAACCGAGCGCAAACACCGGCACGAGATAGTTGGACATGGTGGTGAAGGTGGGGCTGGTCCGCTCCATGGCCTTGAACCACACAACGGTGGCAAGGCCGGTGGGAAACAGCCCGAGACCGACAAGGGCGAGCAGTGATGGCACGGAGGCTTCATGCAGGCGGAAGGGCGACTGCGCAAACGCCGCCAGCGTTGCCAGCACGGCACCCGCCAGCAGCACGCCCGCCGACACGGAGATCGTGCCCGGCAGCTTCATGCGCTTGGCGCTGATGGCGTTGATGCCATAGAGGAGACAGCCAGCGACGACAGCGAGTTCGCCGATCAATTCCTGACCGTGCGCCTTGATGTTCATCAGGTTCTCCGGTCCCATCAGCACAACAATGCCGGAGAAGCCGAGAATGAAACCGGCCGCGCGCGGCAGTGTCAGGCGTTCGCCGGGCAGGGCGAAGTGCGCCATGAGGATGATGATGAGCGGGATAGTTCCCATCAGCAGGCCTGCGACACCGCTGGCGATGAACTGCATGCCCCAGGTGATGATGAAGAAGGGGGCCGCGTTGCCGATGAGGCCGAGCCAGAGATAGCGCCCGATGAATTTTTGGTCGAGCGGCATCGCCTCGCGTTTGGCAAGCACCACAGCCAGCAGCACAAGGCCTCCGACACAAAGTCTTGCGGCAGCGATCCATTCCGGCGTCACGGTCTGCAAGGCCACCTTGCTCATGGCGAAGGAGGTTCCCCAGCAAACGACGAGAATCGAAAACAGGAACCAGTCAAAAAGGGTGATGCGATAGGCCATGATCTCTTGCGTGATGCCGTTAACCTTAACCGGCGCTCAACAGATTGCGCGGGATTCGAACGAATTGCTGTGGCCCAGATACCACAAATCGCAGGCGTCACATTCACGCCTTTTTTCGGCCCGTCTCACGCCGTTTCCGCAGGCCATCTTGCACCCATCGAATAACCCGAACGGGACTGAACGAGCCCGAACGCGAATGAGGTGTGTGATGAAGATGTTCAAGGTTCTGCTTCTTGCCGGTGTGGTTCTCGCTCCTGCAGCCGTGACGGCGCAGGCGGCGGATCTCGATCCGGATGTGCCTGCGGCTGCCGATCCGGCGATGATGGGCCTCTACCTGCGCGCCGATGCAGGCTGGTCGTTCCTGGAATGGAGTGGCGGCAATGATGACAATGCCTTCGTCGCGGGTGGTGGCGTCGGCTACCGCTATTCCGACAACGTGCGCGCCGACATCACGGCTGACTGGAGCGGTGACTACAGTATCGCGCCGGGTGCTGAAATCTCCACGACGACGGTTCTCGGCAACGTCTATTTCGACTGGGCCAACGACTCCATGTTCACGCCTTACATCGGCGTGGGCGCGGGCTATGGCTGGGTCAATGGATCGGGCCTCGCGGGTGACGACAGCGGCTTTGCCGTTGGCGCCGCAGCCGGCATCTCCATCGACCTCACCAACAATCTCGCCGTCGATACCGGCTACCGCTTCCGTGACATCATGGTCTCGGGCAGCGATACCAAGGAGCACCAGGCCACGGTGGGCCTGCGCTTCAGCTTCTGAGCCACAACACAGCTTCGCGGGTCCGCAATCGCGCGTGACCCGCCACGGGACGCGCCCTGGGTCAAACCGGGCGCGTTTTGCGTTGTGAAGGGGATTGGTCGGTAGTGGGTCAGTCTGAAAATGGCAGCTATTGACAACTCCCCGGCGCGGGTTTCGCCTCAAATATTAAGGGTGTATGATGACGCGGTCCATCGTTGGAGCCAGGCCATGTCTGAACTTGATATTTTCCATTTTGACGGCGACCGTCCGAATTTTGAGGCGTACGGGCGCGACAATGGATTCAGACATTGGCTGGCGTCCGATCTCGTCAAGATGCTTGAGTACCCCAGCCTTGAGGCATTGAACAAAGCCGTGAACAAGGCAATCGCTGCCTGCGCCAACCTTGGCGTTTCCATCAATGACAACTTCAAGGAAGTTGAGACCGAAGGCGTTGGGAAGGATTGGTGTTTGTCGCGGTTCGCCTGTTATCTGACAGTGATGAACGGCAATTCACGCAATCCGAAGGTGGCCGCCGCTCAAGCGTACTTTGTGACGATGGCAGAGGCATTCCGCCAATATGTTCAGTCAGCAGAAGGGGTGGAACGGGTACTAATTCGCGGGGAAGTTTCGGAGCGCGAAAAATCACTCAGTACAGCCGTCCATGGGCGCGGCGTCGATAACTACGCTTTTTTCCAAAACGCTGGCTATCGTGGCATGTACAATATGAACATGCAGGAACTGAAAAAATTCAAAGGTGCCCCAGACGGGCGGTCTCTTTTGGATTTCATGGGAAAGACCGAGCTTGCTGCCAATCTTTTCCGGATCACCCAAACAGAGGAAAAGATTTCAAACCAAAACATCAAGGGCCAGAGGGCACTCGAAAAGGCTCATGAATCGGTGGGGCAGGAAGTTCGCCAGTCAATGAGGCGCATAAGCGGTACCTCACCAGAGAATTTGCCTCTTGAAGGCGACATTAGGGAAGTGAAGGCGGGACTTAAAAAGGCGGGTAAGGAATTTGCCAAGCTCGATGGACCGAAGAAGAAGTGATGGACAAGCATCCGAAACGCCCGCGCGACCTGAACCAGCTTGCAAAGATGGTGGTCGATATAGCCAGCGGCGAAGAAAAAGAACCTATAGAGCGGACCGTTCCTTCAAGGTCGGCAGGCGGCGCAAAACGTATTTCTAAACTGTCGGAAACGGACCGTAAGAAATTGGCGAAGCGCGCCGCCTCAAAAAGATGGACTAAATCATAGCACACTAAGAAGGTACGAGATTTCGCGTTGGTAGCGCGTTGCGGACGCGTTGACCTGCAACCGCTTTCCATCCACGGTGTGGAAGCTGCCAATTTTGAGTTTCGAGATGGGCAGACTTTTTGCGCCACTGATACGGCCAGAAGACACAAAGTCGTCCGTAATCACAAAAGCATCTGCCGGATCAGGAAAATCAAAAAGTTTTGGATACCTTTGCGCGATATCTAGGGCGCGCCCGATGTACATGCGCGATGCGCTATCAGGTGTAGCTTTCATCTGGCTTTTTGAACCAACCATTGTCATCACAATAGCAGCCACCTTGGGAGTTTTGCGTCCACCGGCCCTTTCGTTCCATGTCATGAAGTCGCGGGCGGGATTTGACAGAAGGTCCAACGTCAACTCAAGTGATTCCAAGGAATGTTCATCGACGCGGACCGGAATGATGATGGCGTCGGCGGCACACCAAGCAAGATGGGTGCCGCCAGCATAAAAGGGACTGGTATCAAGTAATACTCCTTCGGTCCCCTTGTCTTTGGCCTCAGCATCAAGTGCTGTCTTAAGGCTTTCAAGAAGTGCCTTCACGGCGCTTTTGTTTTGCTGTGCGTGAGCAGTTTGAAGTTGCTGATAAAGCATCGAAGGAAACGCAAAAAGTTCGGCGTTACCCGGCATAAGGTAGCTGGCGCGCACAGCTTTGAACGGATCGCAATAATGTGAAATGCGATAAGAAGCGTCGCTTGGTGCCGCACCAAATGCAGGACCGAGCAAGATAGGTTGCAGGGAATGAAGCACCGTCACTTCGCGATCAGCGTCTCTCATCAGATTTTCAGTGAGGTTACACTGGGCGCACAGGTCTGCGATCAGAAGCTGACGTGAGACGGACATTTCGTAGGCCAGGTTGAAGGCAATCGTGGACTTGCCGACGCCCCCACGCAGTGTCGAGACCGCATAATTCCGGTACTTCAGGCCACCCGGATGGGTAAAACCCTCCTCCACAACCTTTGAGTGAGTTTCGAGTACTTTTTCAAGTGATGTGGTCATTGATATTCCTTTGGCTGGTGCTGCAGGTCATCCATATTCCCGCAGGGCCTGCAGGTCAACCGAAATTGTGCAGGTGATAGTGCATGACCTGCAGTTTTTTCTTGTCCCTGCACTCGGATGCTGGCATAAAGGTCAGTATGAAAATATTGGATCGCCAGACTCGCTGCCAAATCCTTCACCTTCTCTGCGAGGGCAATAGCATCCGTTCCGTCACCCGCCTGACAGGTGCCAGCAAAAACACGGTCATCAAGTTGCTAATCGACGCGGGACGGGCCTGCATGGCCTTCCATGATGCCAATGTGCGGGACGTGAAGGTAAAGAGGGTTCAGGTTGATGAGATTTGGGCCTTTGTTGCAGCCAAACAAAAGAACGTCTCGGCGATGAAGCAACCTGTTGATGGTGCAGGTGACGTTTGGACATGGACGGCGCTTGATGCTGAATCCAAGATGATCTTGTCCTATTTCGTGGGCGGTCGTGATGGCGAGTGCGCCATGTGGTTTGTGGATGATCTGCGCAGCCGACTTGCCGGGCGCATTCAGCTTACCAGCGATGGTCACAAGGCATATCTGGAAGCAGTCGAAGGCGCGTTTGGTGGCGATATCGACTATGCCATCCTGCACAAGGTCTATGGCTCAAGCCCCGAAAGCATGAAGGGCAAGTACAGCCCCGCTGAATGTGTCGGAACGCAAAAGCATCGTATCGAAGGTGAGCCTGATTTGAAGCATGTCAGCACATCCTATGTGGAGCGCTCCAACCTCACAATGAGGATGCACATGCGCCGCTTCACCCGTTTGACCAACGGTTTTTCAAAGAAGGTTGAGAACCACGCTTATGCCGTTGCCCTTCACATGATGTACTACAACTTTGTGAAGCTGCATTCCAAGCTGCGCACCTCGCCCGCAATGGCCGCTGGCGTCTCTGACCGTCTGTGGGAGATTGGCGACATTGTTGCCCTTGTCGAAGCAGAGGAAGCCGAGGTTGACAGGACGCGCGGTCCCTATCGCAAGAAAATTTCAGACTGACCCACTACCGATTGGTCAGCAGGCTTGACATTGCCGTGGCCGGGCCTAGTCTCCGCCACAAGTGATTTCCCGCGCGCGGGAGAGACTGCGGCACGCGATGCTGTGGCGCCGAAGGAGCAACCGCCCCGGAAACTCTCAGGCAGAAGGACCGCGCAAGGGTTCAGTACACTCTGGAGAGCAGAGGTGCCGGGAACGGCATCGCTCACCGAAGGAGAAAGCTGGTCCGTGTCGGAGTGACGGAACGGCGAAAACTCTCAGGTTCCTGACAGAGGGGGCACGGCTGGCATTTCCGCCAGGCGGGCAACCCATGTTCCGGAGCTTTTGATGAGCGAAACAATCCAGCGCACACCCTTGTATGACGCCCATGTGGCCTTGAAGGCCAGGATGGTGCCGTTCGCCGGCTATGACATGCCGGTGCAATACCCCACCGGAATCATGACCGAGCACACCTGGACCCGCGAACACGCGGGCCTGTTTGACGTCTCGCACATGGGCCAGTGCTTCATCGTGGCGGAGAGCTTCGAGCGTGCCGCGGAAGCCATGGAAGCGCTGGTGCCCGCCGACATCAGGGGGCTGGCACCGCTGCAGCAGCGCTATTCGCAGCTGCTGGCCGATGATGGCGGCATCCTCGATGATTTGATGATCTCGCGCTCGGCTTATCCGGGCCGTCTCTACGTGGTCGTGAACGCGGCGCGCAAGGAACAGGACTACGCCCACATCGCGTCCCGCCTGCCGCCGGACGTGAAGCTGGAGCGGCTCGATGGTGAAGGCCTGATCGCCTTGCAGGGGCCGGAGGCGGAAGCGGTGCTCGCCGCCCTCAATCCGCAGGTCCGCGACATTGATTTCATGCATTTCAAGCTACTGGACATCGCAGGGATCAAGGACGTGCATGTCTCGCGTTCCGGCTACACTGGCGAGGACGGGTTTGAACTCTCGCTCTCCGCTGCCGATGTGGTGACGCTGTGGAGCATCCTGCTCAAGGATGCGCGGGTGAAGCCCATTGGCCTGGGCGCACGCGATTCGCTGCGTCTCGAAGGCGGCCTGTGCCTCTATGGCCATGACATCGACGAGACGACCTCGCCCATCGAGGCGGGTCTTGTCTGGTCGATCGCCAAACACCGCCGCGAGCAGGGTGGCTATCCCGGCTTCACGCGCATCAAGAACGAACTGACCACCGGCCTCAAGCGCCAGCGTGTCGGCATCAAGCCGGAGGGGCGTCTGCCCGCACGTGAGGGCAGCGTGATCCAGTCGGCGGCGGGCCGCGAGATCGGCAAGGTCACCTCGGGTGGTTTCGGCCCCACGGTCAATGGCCCGGTGGCCATGGGATATGTGGACAAGGCCCATGCCGCCCCCGGCACGCCACTCTTCCTCGTCGTCCGCGACAAGGCGATCCCCGCCACTGTCGTCAAGCTTCCCTTTGTTCCGAACAGGTTCAAGCGGTGAACTCAATTGCTCCCTCCCCACAAGGAGGAGGGAAAACCATATGGGAGAATGAAATGTCTGTGAAATTTACCGAAGAACATGAATGGATCACCGTTGCGGGCGGCGTTGCCACCGTCGGCATCACCACGCACGCGGCCGAGCAGCTGGGCGATGTGGTGTTCGTGGACCTGCCCGCCATCGGCAAGAAGGTGGAGCAGGGCAAGGAAGCGGCCGTTGTCGAAAGCGTCAAGGCGGCGAGCGAAGTCTATGCGCCCATCGATGGCGAGATCGTCGAAGTGAACAAGTCCATCGCCGATGAGCCGTCGCTGGTAAACAGCGATCCGGAAGGCGGCGCCTGGTTCATGAAGATCAAGATCGCCAATCCCGCCCAGCTCGACAGCATGATGGACCGTGCGGCCTACGACAAATTCGTGGGCAAGTGAGGCCGACATGACATCGCGTATCGCACTGAAGGACCTCGAACCGGGGGCCAATTTCATTCGCCGTCACATCGGCCCGGATGATGCCGAAACCGCCGCCATGCTGAAGCAGGTGGGCGCCAAGTCGCTTGAGGATTTCATCGAGAAAGTGGTGCCCAAGCGCATCCGCGCCAAGCGCCCGCTCGACCTCAAGAAAGCCATGCCGGAACGCACGGCCCTGTCCTATCTGCGGGAAGCGGCGAGCCGCAACGAGGTTTTCACCTCGATGATCGGCATGGGTTACTACGGCACCATCACGCCCAAGGTGATCCTGCGCAACCTGCTGGAAAATCCCGGCTGGTACACGGCCTACACGCCCTATCAGGCGGAGGTGAGCCAGGGCCGCCTTGAAGCGCTGCTCAATTACCAGCAGATGGTTGTTGATCTTACCGGCCTTCCCATCGCCAATGCCTCGCTGCTTGATGAGGCAACTGCCGCTGCCGAAGCCATGACCATGGCCAAGCGCGTGGCGAAATCATCGTCCAACGTGTTCTTCGTGGACCGTGACACTCATCCGCAGACCATCGGCGTCATCGAAACCCGCGCCAAGGGCTTCGGCTATACGGTGCAGGTCGGCGATCCGCTGAAGGATTTGCAGGCCGGAGAAGTGTTCGGCGCGCTGCTCTCCTATCCCGGTTCGTCGGGCGAGGTGCGCGATTTCTCCAAGGTGATCGAGGCGCTGCATGCCGTGGGCGCACTCGCCATCATGGCGACCGATCTTCTCGCGCTGGCGTTGCTCAAGACGCCGGGTGAACTCGGTGCGGACATTGCCATCGGTTCATCACAGCGCTTCGGCGTACCCATGGGCTTTGGTGGCCCGCACGCGGCGTTCTTCGCCACGCGCGACGACTACAAGCGCACCATGCCGGGCCGCCTGATCGGTGTCTCGGTGGATGCCAAGGGCAAGCGGGCGCTGCGCATGGCGCTGCAGACGCGCGAGCAGCACATCCGCCGCGAGAAGGCCACCAGCAACATCTGCACCGCGCAGGTGCTGCTGGCGGTGATTGCCTCCATGTTCGCCGTCTATCTGGGGCCGCGCGGCATCCGCAAGACGGCAGAACGCACGCACCGCTTTGCCGAGGTCTTTGCCGAAGCGGTGAAGACCTACGGCTTCGAGGTGAAAACCAAGTCGTTCTTCGACACGGTGACGCTGCATGTGCCGGGCCGTGCCCACATGCTCTGGGCCAAGGCCAAGGAAAAGCGCATCAACCTGCGCTTTGTCGATGCCGATCATCTCGGCATTTCCTTCGACCAGTCCACGCGGCGGCAGGAAATGATGAAGCTGCTCTCGGTGTTCAAGTCGGATGCGGAAACCCGCACCGACATCGACGCCATCGACACAAAGACGGCGGAGGTCATTCCGCCGGCCTTGCAACGCAAGAGCGACTATCTCACGCACCCGGTCTTCTCCATGTACCAGTCGGAAACGGAGATGATGCGTTATCTCCGCCACCTGCAGTGCAAGGATCTGGCGCTGGACCAGGCGATGATTCCGCTCGGCTCCTGCACCATGAAGCTCAATGCCACGAGCGAGATGATCCCCGTGACGTGGCGCGAGTTCGCCATGCTGCATCCCTTTGCGCCGCTGGAGCAGACGCAGGGCTACCAGCAGCTCTTTGAGGAACTCGAAGAGATGCTGGCGGAGATCACCGGCTTTGACGCCATCTCGCTGCAGCCCAACGCGGGCTCGCAGGGCGAATATGCCGGCCTTCTCGCCATCAAGCGCTACCACGAGTCACGCGGCGACCATGGCCGCGACATCTGCCTCATCCCGGTTTCGGCGCATGGCACCAACCCGGCCTCGGCGGCGATGGCGGGACTGCAGATCGTGGCGGTGGCCTGCGACACGCAGGGCAACGTCGATGTGAAGGACCTTGAAGCCAAGGCCAAGCAGCATGCGGCGAAGCTGGCGGCGCTGATGATCACCTATCCCTCGACGCATGGCGTGTTCGAGGAAGCGATCATCGACATCTGCCAGATCGTCCATGGCCATGGCGGGCAGGTCTATCTGGATGGTGCCAACCTCAATGCGCAGGTCGGGCTCATGCGGCCTGCCGAACTGGGGGCGGATGTCTGCCACATGAACCTGCACAAGACCTTCTCCATTCCCCATGGCGGCGGTGGTCCGGGCATGGGGCCCATCGGCGTGAAGGCGCATCTGGCGCCGTTCCTGCCGGGGCATGTGGTTGTTGATGGCGTCAACCCGGCGGCTGGTCGCGACGGTGCTACGGGGGCTGTTTCCGCAGCACCTTGGGGCTCGGCCTCGGTGCTGCCGATCTCGTGGATGTACATCGCCATGATGGGTGGTCCCGGCCTGACCAAGGCCACCTCCATGGCGATCCTCAACGCCAACTACATGGCGGCGCGTTTGAAGCCGCACTTCCCGGTGCTTTACACAGGCCCCGGCGGTTTCGTGGCGCATGAGTGCATCCTTGATCTCCGTGACCTGAAGGAGCGCACGGGATTGTCGGTGGAAGACGTGGCCAAGCGTCTGGTGGACTATGGCTTCCATGCCCCCACCATGTCGTTCCCGGTCGTGGACACCTTGATGATCGAGCCCACGGAGTCCGAGGGAAAGCGCGAACTGGACCGCTTCTGTGACTCGATGATCGCCATCGCCGGCGAGATCGCCGAGGTGGAGCAGGGCAAGGCGCACAAGACCGACAACGTGCTCAAGAACGCGCCGCACACCCATGCGGAACTGTTCGGCGAATGGACGCATCCCTATTCGAAGGAGCAGGCCTTCTTCCCGCTGAAGAACTCGCCCAACGACAAGTACTGGCCGCCGGTGGCGCGCGTGGACAACGTGCACGGCGACCGCAACCTCGTCTGCATCTGCCCGCCGATGAGCGAGTACCTGGAAGCGGCGGAGTAGGAATTTCCTACAGCCAACAAAAAACCCGGCTGATGAAGCCGGGTTTTTTCGTGGTCAGTGGACCGGATGTATCAGTTCAGGCGCGCCTTCACGGCGGCGATGGATTCGGCGATCAGGCTTTCGCCGCCCTTGCCCTTCATGCCGTCCTTGAGAAGGCTCGTTGCGGCAGCGACCGCGAGGTCGGCGGCGCGGGCGCGCACGTCCTTGGCGGCGGCGGCTTCGGCCTGGGCGATCTTGGTTTCGGCTTGCTTGGTGCGGCGTTCGATGGCCTCACCCAGCTTCTTCTTCGATTCTTCAGCGTAGGATGCGGCATCGGCCTTGGCGCGGGCGACGATCTCGCCAGCTTCCTTTTCGGCGTCGATGCGCTTCTGCTTGTATTCGGCAAGCAGTGCTTCGGCCTCTTCGCGCAGGCGCCTGGCGTCGCTCAGGTCCTTGGCGATCTGGGCCGAACGGTCGTCCAGCATCTTGCCTGCGGTCTTGTGGGCACCGGCCCAGAAGACGATGCCGAGGAAGATGATGAGCGCCACAAGGGCGAAGAATGTCGCGTCGATGGCGAGACCGGCGGCGAGGACAACGGGGAGCGTGTTCATGGCGGATTATCCCTTGAGGGCCTTGGCGATGGCCGCCTTGGTGACCTTGCCGCCACCCAAGGCAGCGACGATTTCGGCGGCCGAGTCGGCAGCGATGTCTTCCACCGCTTCCAGCGCCTTGGCCTTGCTGGCGGCGATCTTGGATTCAGCCGCTGCGATTTTCTTGGAGAGCGCCTCGTCCAGCTTGTGGCTTTCGGCGTCCACGTCCTTGTTCACGGCATCGCGCGTTTCGCGGGCAATGTCGGTGGCCTTGCCGCGGGCGTCGGCGAGGGCCTTTTCGTAAGACTTTACGGCCGCTTCCGTTTCGTCCTTGAGGGACTGGGCGCGGGCGAGGTCGGAATCAATGCGGGCCTTGCGGTTGCCGAGAATGGCGGCAAGGCGTGGCAGCGCAAACCGGCTCATCAGCAGGTAGAGCGCCGCGAAGAAGATCACCAGCCAGAACAGCTGGGACGGGAAGGTCTTGGTGTCGAGCGGCGGGAACACGCCACCGCCATGACCGCCGCCATGGGCCTCGGTTCCAGCCGTGGTTCCGTGGGCTTCACCGCCAGCCGCCTCACCATGGGCCTCGCCCGCAGGTGCAGCACCTTCGGGAGCAGTGGTGGTTTCTTCGGCGACCTGGAATTCAGCCGTGGTTGCTGCCGTGCTCTGCGACATCACACTTCCTCGAATAGGTGGTTGGACCGGAGCGCCCCGTGGAGGAGGCTCCGGCCCGGATCAGGTGTTCAGTCCTGGTTCGTCTTAGGCGACGAAGAGGAGGAGAAGCGCCACAACGAGCGAGAAGATGCCGAGGCCTTCAGCGAGGGCGGCACCGATCAGCGCGTTGGTGAACTGGGCACCGGCAGCGGCGGGGTTGCGGAGCGCACCAGCCAGATAGTTGCCGAAAATGTGGCCCACGCCGATGCCGGCGCCACCCATGCCGATGCAGGCGATACCGGCGCCGATAAGCTTTGCTGCTGCTGGATCCATTTGAGTTCTCCTTGAGTGATGGATTGCGTTTAGTGGTGGGTATGAAGCGCGTCGTTGAGATAGACGCACGTCAGAATGGCGAAGACGAAGGCCTGCAGGAAGGCCACGAGGAATTCAAGGGCCGTCAGCGCTACGGCCATTGCGAGAGGCGCGATGGCGCCGAGGATACCGCCAATGCCAAGCGCGCCAAGGCTCACGACGAAGCCGGCGAAGACCTTGAGAACGATGTGGCCGGCCAGCATGTTGCCGAACAGACGAAGGCCGAGCGAGATCGGGCGCGAGAGGAAGGAAATGATTTCGATCAGCGAAATGAAGGGCAGGATTGCCAGCGGCACTCCGGAGGGCACGAAGAGTTTGAACCAGCCGAGGCCGTGCTTGTAGATGCCGACCACCACGACGAGGGCGACGACAAACAGCGCCAGCGAGGCGGTCACGATCACGTGGCTCGTGACGGTGAAGAAATAGGGGAACATGCCAAGCATGTTGGCAACGAGGACGAAGGAAAACAGCGAGAAGACCAGCGGGAAGAACTTCTTCCCGTCGTGCCCAAGCACGTTGTTCACCATGTTGTCGATCATGCCGTACCAGAGTTCACCCACCGACTGCACGCGGCCCGGCACCAGTTCGGCCTTGCGCGAGGCCAGCCAGAGGAAGGCCGTGATCACCGTCACCGTGGCGCCCATGAAGAGAGCGGAGTTGGTGAAGCTGATGTCATAGCCACCGAGATTGAACGACCCCGTGAGGTCCTGGATCTGGAACTGGTGAATCGGATCGTTGGCCACGATCAGTCCTCTTCTTCATCATCCGCGTTTGGCGGCGTCATTTTGCGAAGCTCTTCCGCCGTGGGCTGGCTCCTGTTCGCGGCGCGCGACATGTTCAGGAGGCCGGCACCAAAGCCGAGGAACAGAAACACGATCAGGAACAGCGGAAGCGTTCCCACGAGGTAATCCAGCCCGTAACCGATCAGGCCACCGACCAGCACGCCCGCCACAAACTCGCTGGCGAGGCGGTAGCCCTTGGAATAATCCTTGGCACCGTCGTAGCGGTTTGAGGGCCGCCTGGCCGCCGACTGGTCCGACTTTTCGGCCGCGATGCGGGCCGACAGGTCTTTCAGTCGGTTGGAAAGATCACCCAGCTCCGGGCTGGCCTCGCTTTCGGACGTCTCGGGTTTGCGCGGGTCGGCCATGTCGTCACAGTCTCCGGGCAAAGATCAACGCGTCCGGAAAGAGGCCTTTCCAAAGCGCGCTCTCCTTAGTTCGGGGGCGAAAGTGTGTCAAGAATTGGATTCTTGTTCCAAAGTATTGAAATCTCTTGTGTATTCAGACGATTGTGGCGCTGCGGCATTGAGTCAGGAGCGGGGGGCGGAGGAGTTGATGCGAATCCCGCCGTTGCGCGTGGCAAGAATGTCCGCGACCATGCGCTCGTTGCCCCGGCCCACCGGTATTTCCGTGCCGTCATGCAGCACCAGCATCAGCTGCCGCCCGGCCCGGCGCGACCCGCGAACCGCGCTGCAACTGACCCAAAAGGACTTGTGCACCCTGTGGCCGGACGCTCCCAGCCCGCTGATCACGTCACTGAAACGGGCGCGCTTGTGTTCCACCCGGTCGCGGTAGACAAATTTCACATAGTGGTCCTCGGCCTCGACGTAGTGCAGTTCATCCCCAACGGGTACGGGCGAGGCCGTGGCGGATGGCGTGGCAGCGGGCGATGGCTGCCCGTCGGTTGCAGGCAGTGGTGCGGGGGCCCGCCGCAACAGCCGGTCGAAACTGGCCACCAGTCCGATATAAAGAAAGCTCTCGGCATATTCCGAAACGGGCGGAGCGTGGCCGAAGGAGAATTCGCAAAGTTTCATGAAGGCCACGGTCAGGGCGCATGTGAAGACGAGATCGGCGAGGAGTTCGCGCGGCAGCTTGTGCCTTGCCGTCTGTCCGGTATGGTCGGACCATGAATGTCGCAGAACCAGCGCGCTCGCGGTGATGGCGGCAAGGCAGGCCATGAACAGGACAAAGGCACCGGGCGCCACGGCCATGGCATCAAGGACCGGCGCACAGAAGATGCTGCCAGCCAGCATCAGCAACCCGCCAATCAATGCAAATGTCCAGCGGGACCTTGCCGCTGTCGTTTTGCCACGCCCGCTGGATTGCGCCTGTTGATCAGAATCCCCCACGTTCCCCCCATTTCGTCAAGCCGCAGCATACGCTTCAGCCCAGAACGCAAATCCCCATCCGCGTCCTGTTGCGATACACACGCCAGTATCTGCAAGTGCCGTGCCGTGTGGCCGCCAGTGATCGGCGAAGATGTGTAAGGCAGTGCGACTGTTTGTAAAGACGGCAGACCAGCGGCCTTGGCATCGCGTGCTGCGCGCATTGCATGCCGTTCTTCTTGCCGATGCGCGGAGAGGGTGTCACCAGCGCGACCGTTGACGTCACATCCTGTCCTTTCATGACGCGCCGCTGCTCGCGCCACCGCATGTGAGCATTTCCCGGACTATGAAGCCGCCTGTCCGTTGCTGGACCGGCGAATCATCCGAGACTTTGGGGGCGTGCGTGTGCACCGGATGGCTTCACCGTGTTCCGTTGCCGGACCAACGCATCAGCGCGTGCCCGCATCACACCGCAAACCAGAATGCGGTGACTGATCATCGCGGTGCACGGCCGCTGATGCGTGGGCGGCCTCCATGTGACCAGACACATGGGGGCCGTTTCATTCTGGTGCAGGCGGAGACGCGTTCAGAGCAGTCCGCGTGTCTGTCTTGGCCGACGACTGGGGAAAGAACTGTTGCACGATCTGTTCGGAGGTTCGGCTCACGGGTATTTCAGCGCCATCCTTCAGGACGAGATGAAGCCTTCTGCCCACGCGGCGCGTTTCGGTCACGGCGTCACGGTTCACCCAGAAGGATTTCTGAACCCTCAGGCCCGTATCACCGAGGCCCGCCACAACATCCCGAAAACGGGCGCGCAGATGCTGGACATTGTCGGAGAAGACCATTTTCACGTAGTGGTCCTCCGCCTGTACATAGTAGAGTGGCCCCGTGTTCACCGGGATCGGGACAGGCAGGTTTCCCGGCAACGAGTCCACAGGCTGCACGTCGGGGCTAGGCAGACCGGCCTGTGGTGGCACATGCCTGCGCATCGAGGTGCGCAGGTGCCTCAATGTGCGGAAAAAGAAAATGATCGCGGTGTAGTAGAGGATGGCAATGCGCCATCCGCCGAGGGAAATGTCATAGTTGAAGATGAAGTCCTCAAGCAACGTGATGGAGACGACGATGACGCCGGCCAGCATGATGTCGGCCAATATGTCGAGACCCGCGCGCAATGCCGCGCTTGCCGTGGCGAGGCGGCGTTCAACTTCCCGGCCGAAATTCCGCCGCAGGGCGAACAGGGCCCAGAGCCAAAGTGCCGCTGTTGCGACAAACAGCGCAAACCATCCGGGCCATTGCAGCTTGGCATAGACCGGCAAGCCGACAAAGACGAGCGCCCCCGCGATGATCAGCGTGATCATCGCAACCGTGTTGATGTCGGGCCGGTGATCCAGTTTTCCACCCTGGCCGAGCAAACCTGATATCCCTGAAAACATAGTCTGCTTCCCCGGTTGGCGGGCCTTCCCTTTGACGCCGCAACGGACCGCTTTGTCAACGGTCCGGCACCGGAGCCGCACATGCGGGCGCCAAAGGCGGCCTGTTTCAGTCTGGTTCACCCGCTGGCGAAATCGCCGTTCCGTGATGTGTCAGGAACGCAGGCAAAACCGGCCACTTCGCGCCAAAAATCCACTTCGCGACCTGTCGTCTCGGTGCATGGGCCAGTTGGACCAATTGCCACGTTTTTGCACTATGTGAGAGAGGCTCAGCGCAGGTGAATTGGCCCAGAACCAACCAACCTGTTCGCCGGGTCGGACATGTGGGCCGTTGCCTCGCTGGCGTGATTAACCCCCCGGTCGTCACGCCACATGGGCGGTGGCCCATTCGTGTACGGGCCCCCGTGTCGCAAGACACGGGGGCAAACCGGCCTTCCGGCAGGCTGCGACAGGTTCAGAGCAGGTCGCGCGACTGAAGATCGGCGCGCAAGGCGTCCGGCGAGGTGAAATGGTGAGCCTGCCAGCCTGCGGCCTCGGCTCCGCGCACGTTCTTCAGGCTGTCATCAATGAACAGGCACTCCGGTGCGTTCAGGTCATTGCGACTGCACAGCAGTGCAAAAATGGCGGGGTCGGGCTTGATGATGCCTTCGTCGCCCGAGACCACGATGTCGCGGAACAGCGAGAGAAAGCCGAAGCGCGAACGGGTATCGCGGAAGGTTTCGCCGTTCCAGTTGGTGATGGCGTAGAGTGCGGCACCCCTGTTGTGCAGGTCTTCGAGGATGGCGACAGAGCCTGCAATGGCACCGGGCACCATCTCCATCCAGCGCTCACGGAAGAGCCTGATTTCGCTGGCCATGGCGGGATGGCGGCTGGTGGCTTCGGCAATGGCGTCATCCCACCTTCGTCCCCGGTCCTGCTCCAGGTTCCACTCGTTGTGGCAGACGTGGGTGAGAAACCACTCCATCTTTCCCGCGTCGTCAAATACTTTGCGGTAGAGGTGGCGCGGATCCCATTCAATCAGCACCATGCCGAGGTCGAAGACAATGTTCATGCGGACGTTTCCGGTCGGGGCAGCAACGGTTCATACATCATGATGGCGTGGTTGGCGGTGATGAAGTCCTCGCCCAGCGCTTCGCCCGAAACCGCATCGCGGCGGTTGCGCCAGAGTTCGTTGTGGCGCGAGTACCCGCCCCACCATTCCGGCCTGATCTCGTGGCTCTTCTCGAAGACCTCATAGCGGTGGCGCTGCGGTGCCGAGCAGCGCCAGGCCCCGCGCAGCCAGTCATTCTTGGTCCACAGGCTCAGTTGCCAGGTGTCCTGTGTCGGGTTCCGGATTTGCAGGTCGATGTAATTGTAAGCGCAGGTGGCACCCGAGGCGAAAGGCTGGGTGCGTCCCGCATCGGGAAAGACGTCGAAGCCGTGCCGCCAGCGTTCCATCACCTCAAGGTCGGTATGAATGGTCATCCAGTAGATGAGGTTGGTCATCTGGCACAGTCCGCCGCCAATATCCTGCGCCAGCTTGCCGTTCTTGAGCACGAAACCTGTTTTGAAGCCGCGCCGCGCCGTGGGCTTGCCGACCATGCGCCAGAAGGAAAAGGTCTCGCCCGGCTTCAGGACCAGCCCGTCAATGCAGCGGGCAGCGATTTCGAGGCTCGCCATCTTGTTGCGCTGGAGCTGCATGTCCACGCCGGAGAGTTCGCGCAGCATGGGAGTGCCGTGCTGCATGTGCATGTGGGGCAGGTGGCCACTCTGCCGCGTGCTGGCGTAGCGCGTTGACGTGAGGTACCACGAGAGACGGCGCCTGTTGACATAGTAGAAGCGGCCAAGCGCCAGCCGGAGCGCCGAGCGCTGAACCGGCTTCGGCAGCGCCTGCTTCATCGGCTCAGCCCGCTTCCGCCACCAGTTCTGTCGCTTCTTCGAGGTTCACCGAGACCAGTTGCGAGACGCCGCGTTCCATCATGGTGACGCCGAAGAGGCGGTTCATGCGGGCCATGGTGAGGGGGTGGTGGGTGATGATGAGGAAGCGCGTCTCGGTCCGCTGCAGCATGGCGTTCAAGAGGTTGCAGAAGCGCTCGACGTTGTGATCGTCCAAGGGCGCGTCGACTTCGTCCAGCACGCAGATGGGCGAAGGGTTGGTGAGGAACACCGCGAAGATCAGGGCCATGGCCGTGAGCGTCTGTTCGCCGCCGGAAAGCAGTGAGAGTGTCGTCGGCTTCTTGCCCGGCGGCTTCGCCAGGATTTCGAGGCCGGCTTCCAGCGGATCATCCGACTCGATCAGTTGAAGTTCCGCCTCGCCCCCGCCGAAGAGCGTAGTGAAGAGTTCGGTGAACTTGGCGTTGACGGTGCCGAATGAGTCCAGCAGGCGCTGGCGGCCTTCCTTGTTGAGCGAGCCAATGGCGCCGCGCAGCTTGGCAATGGCCTGGACGAGTTCGTCCTTCTCGGTCTTCATCTTGTCGAGTTGTTCGGCAACGGCGGTGGCTTCCTCGTCGGCGCGCAGGTTGACGGCACCGAGGCGCTCACGGTCGTCACGCAGCGAGACGAGCTTGCGCTCGATCTCTTCGGCGGGCGGCAGCTTTTCCGCTTCCACGCCAGCCGCCGACAAGACTTCAGCGGGCGGGCAATTCAGGGTTTCGGCGATGCGGGCCTGGCAATGGTCCTGGCGCTGCTTCGAGGCCTCAAGCCGTGCCCCGAGGCGGGCGTGATCCTCGCGTGAGGTGGCAGCCAGTTCCTGCGCCTCGCGCAGGGCCTTGTCGGCTTCGCGGACGGCGTTCTCGGACTCCTGCAAGGCGTCGGCAGCGGCCTTGCGGTCGCGCTCGGCCTCGCTCAGCATGTTCATCAGCTTGAAGCGGCGGTCAGCCAGTTGCTGCGGCATGGCCGCCATGTCCGAAAGGCCTGCTTCAGTTTCGGCGAGGCGGGTGGAGAGGGTCTCCACCTGTTCGCGGGCCTTGGCGGCGCGGGCGCGCCACTGTTCGGTTTCCTGCGCAATGGCCTTGAGGCGGTCGCTGCGCAGGCGGGCTTCACGTTCCAGGCCGTCATGGCGGGCGCGGGCCTCGCCATAGGTGGTGCGTTCGCGGTTCAGCACATCGCGCAAGGCAGCGGCTTCCGCCTGCAAGCCGTCAATGGCAGGAAGGCCTGCAAACTCGGCGCGGGCCGCTTCAAGGCCACCCGTCACTTCGGCGCGCTGCGCCTCGGTGCGGCGGTGGGCTTCGTCGAGCGCGCTGGTCTGGGCCGTCTGCTCTGCGAGCTTGCGCTCGTGCATCTGCAGGGCGCGGCGGGCCACATCGAGGGCGGAGGTGGCGGCGCGCCAGGCTTCGCGGCGTTCGCGTTCGGCCTTCACCCCGGCTTCGACAGCGGTGCGGGCCTCTTCATGTTCGGCGCGGGCCGCATCGGCAGCAGCCTGCGCGTCCTTCATCTCTGCCTCAAGGGAGACGAGGCGGTTGCGTTCGGCAAGGCGCTTGGCGGCGGCACTTGGTGCTTCGGCGGCGGCGACGAAACCGTCCCAGCGCCAGACATCGCCCTCGCGCGAGACGAGGCGCTGGCCGGGCTTCAGTTGCGGCTGCACGGCCGCACCCACGCTGCGCGAGACCACGCCCACATGCGAGAGGGTGCGCCAGAGGGCAGGCGGGGCTTCCACATGGCGCGAGAGCGGTGTCGCGTCTCCCGGTAAGGGCGGAATGTCGCCCAGCTGCTGCAGGGTGCGCCAATGGACGGGAGCGCCTTCGTCGGACGAGGCTTCAATGTCGTCACCAAGCGCGGCGGCGAGTGCGGTCTCGTATCCGGGTTCGACGTTCAGGGCATCGACCACGGCGGGCCACAGGCCGTTGGCATCGTTCTTCAGGAAGTTCGTCAGTGTACGGACTTCCGTGGCGAGGCGGTCGGCCTTGCGGCGGGCCTCGTCATGGGCGGTGCGCTTCTCGGCTTCGCTGGCGCGGGCGGCGCGCAATCCGGCTTCCGCGCCATTGGCGTCGGTCTCGGCAGAGGCTGCGGCGGCAACAGCGGCTTCCACGGCAGAGCCAAGCGCCACGCCATCTCCCACATCACCCAACTGGGCGATGAGGTTGGCCTTGCGCGATGCGATGGACTGCAATTCGCTGTCGAGGCGGGCCAGACGGCCCTGCTGTTCATTCAGGCTGCGCTCCATGGCGCTGCGCTGGGCGGCGAGATCGGCGAGTTTGCGGCCGGCTTCGTCGGCGGCTTCCTGGGCGCGGGCCAGCGCGTCGGCGGCGGCCTGCATGGCGGCGGCGGCTTCGCTGCGGCGCTCGGCATCGGCACCGAATGAGGCTTGCAGCTCTTCGCCTTCACTGGCGAGGCGGGCGATCACGCCATCAGTGTCGGAGAGCAGGCCTTCCTCGCGGGCCACGTCGGCGCGGGTCTGGGACTGGCGCTGCTTCAGTTCATGGATGCGGGTTTCGACGCGCTTTTCCTCATCGTCGAGGGTGGCGCGTTCAAGCGTCAGTCGCTGGAGCACAGCAGCGCGGATGGTTTCCTGTTCGCGCAGGCCCGGCAAGGTGTCGCCCAGTTCGTCGCGTCCGCGCAGGCGTTCGGAAGCAGCGCGGGTGTGCTCGGCCAGAAGCCGGGTGGCCTCTTCCAGAAGGCCGGTGTCGCGTTCCACTTCGGCGGCGGCATCGCGCCAGGCCACGAACAGGCCTGCGGCTTCCAGCTTGCGGATTTCGGCGGATACCTGCTTGTATTTCTGGGCCTGCCGCGCCTGGCGCTTCAGGCTGTTCAGCTGGCTTTCCAATTGCGCCGTCACGTCATCAAGGCGGGCGAGATTCTGTTCGGCGGCCTTGAGCTTGAGTTCGGCCTCGTGGCGGCGGGTGTGCAGGCCGGTGATGCCTGCGGCCTCTTCGAGGATGAGGCGGCGGGCCTGTGGCTTGGCATTGATGATCTCGGCGATCTGTCCCTGCCGCACGAGGGCTGGCGAGCGCGAGCCGGTGGAGGCATCGGCGAAGAGCAGCTGCACGTCGCGGGCGCGCACCTCGCGGCCGTTGATGCGGTAGGTCGAGCCATCGTCGCGCACGATGGCGCGGCTTACTTCCAGCACTTCGCTGTCATTGAAGGCAGGCGGGGCCGAGCGGTCCTCGTTGCCGAGCGTGATCAGCACTTCCGCCATGTTGCGGGCGGGGCGCTGGGTGGTGCCTGAGAAGATCACGTCCTCCATGCCGGAGGCGCGCATGGACTTGTATGAGTTCTCACCCATGGCCCAGCGCAGGGCTTCCAGCAGGTTGGATTTGCCGCAGCCGTTCGGGCCGACGATGCCGGTCAGCCCCGGCTCGATGACCAGTTCCGTCGGCTCCACGAATGACTTGAAGCCAGTGAGCCTCAGCCGCGCGAACTTCATGATTGCCCCGTTCCCTTAAACAGACAGTACTTTACTGACAGCCCGCCGCCTCAGCCGAGCAGCGGGTCGATCACGGCCTTCAGGCCTTCGATGGAGGTTTCGCCTTCAAAGCGCTTGAAGCCCGGCTCGCTGGCACCCTTGATGAAGATTGTGGGAATGCCGGTGACGCCAAAGCCTTCGGCGCGCTTGCGCTCTTCGAGGATCTTCTTGGCGATGTCGACATTCTTGATACAGTCGTTGAAGGCCTGTTCGGTCATGCCGGCCTCACGCGCAATGGCCTTCAGGCCTTCCAGCGGGTTGGGCATCCAGGTGGCCTGCGTCTTGAACATCGCGTCCACCATGGCGCGGTATTTGTCCGGCGGCGCGCAGCGCGCCACCATGAAGCCGCCGAGGCCTGCGTCATTGTGCGGGAATTCGCGGAAGATGAAGCGCACCTTGCCGGTGTCGATGTAGTCCTTCTTCAGCGCCGGATAGGTGTTCATGGCGAAGTCGGCGCAATGGGGGCAACTGGCGGAGGCGTATTCGATAATGGTGACCTTGGCCGTGTCAGCACCCTCCACGATCTCGCCATGGGCGGGCGGTTCGGCCAGCTTTGAAAGATCGGGGGCGTCCTGCGCCAGGGCGCTGACAGGGAGAAGGGCAGCAGCGGCAGCCGAGCCCAGGAGAAGACGGCGGGACATGTTGGTCATGGGACTTTCCTACTTGATGTTGCGGGCAGAGGCCATGGCCCTAATGCCCCTGTGGAGAACGTGATTTTTCGCTGAGAATTCCTTGTCTTAGGCGGGTCAGTGCCTGCCTCAGGGAATCGTCTTCGAGGTCTGTCATGGCGGCAGGTGGCGGGGTTTCCGCTGTGGTGGCGGGTGCGGGCGCAGGCGCAACGGGCCTGTCCATGCCGCCGGGCAGCACCTTGATCTTGCCGATGCCTGCATAGCCGAGATAGGCGTTGATGCGTTCGCGCAGGCTTTCTGCCTTGTACTGCACATCGAGGGCGCGGCCGGGGGCGGACTTGAGCGTCAGGGTGCCGGAGGGTGTTTCACTCTTCTCCTTCGGCCTCGTCCAGGTGATGCGTTCAGGCGTACACAGCGCCGCGGTTTCGCCACCCACAATGTCCGGCCAGTGGCTCAACAGGTCGGCACTCTGGAAGCCGTGCTTTTCAAACGCGGCCTTGGTGAGGGTGCGGAAGTGTTTGTCGAGGGTTTCCATTGTGCCAGAGTGCGCCGTGGGTACTGGATTGGAATCATAGCGCAAACCATGGCGGAAGAGGGGCTGAAAATGGGGCTGGATCAGGCAGGGCGTTTGCTCGCCTGGTACGATGCACATGGCCGCGACCTGCCGTGGCGGGTGAAGGGCCACGCCACGGGCGCGCGGCAGGAACCCTATTTCGTCTGGCTCTCGGAAATCATGTTGCAGCAGACCACGGTTGCCGCCGTGCGCGACTATTTCCGCAACTTCGTGGCGCTGTGGCCGACGGTGGAGGCGCTGGCGGCGGCGGAACTGGATGATGTGCTCAGGGCCTGGGCCGGGCTTGGCTATTACGCGCGGGCACGCAATCTCCACGCCTGTGCACGGGCCGTTGTGGACAGGCATGGCGGGCGTTTTCCGGCGGAGATTGACGCCCTGCTGGCCTTGCCGGGCATCGGGCCCTACACGGCGGCGGCGATTGCCGCGATTGCCTTCGACCAGCCGCATGCGGCCGTTGATGGCAATGTGGAGCGGGTGATCTCACGCTACTATTGTATCGAAGAGCCGCTGCCTGACTCAAAGCCGCTGATCCGTGCGCGGGCGCAAAGTCTGGTGCCGCTCAGGCGTGCCGGGGATTTCGCACAAGCCATGATGGACCTGGGCGCCACGCTGTGCACGCCGAAGTCGCCCAATTGCCTGATTTGTCCGTGGACGGAGGATTGCGTGGCGCGCGCCCGTGGCATCGCGGCTGAACTGCCACGCAAGGCCGCAAAGAAGCCCGTGCCCACCCGGCGCGGTCACGCCTACTGGATCACGCGGCCCGATGGCGCGGTGCTGCTGCGGCGGCGGCCCGAAAAGGGCCTGCTCGGCGGCATGATGGAAGTGCCATCGGGAGACTGGGCAGCGAAACTGCCGGACGCCGCCTTCCCGTTCCCGGCCAACTGGCGCAAGACAGCGGGAAAGGTCACGCACACCTTCACGCATTTCCATCTGGAACTCACGGTGTGGGTGGCGGAGTTGGATGAAGTGTCACTCGCCGGCGCGCGTTGGGTGGGGCGCGAGCAGCTTCACACGGAAGCGCTGCCCACCGTCATGCGCAAGGTGGTGGCGCATGCGCTGGGTGAGGGGTGAGTGAAGGAGCGAAGCCTTGCTGTTCGCGGAGTTTCGAGAGAATGCGCCGTGACGCAGAATATTTAAGATTGCACTTGTTGATGTTTTGAAAGCCGCCTAGCTTTCGGTTGTGGTTTACTCACTCCGGGAGTTGCAGATGAAGTTCTCCAGAACCGGCCTGGCATGCATGTTGTCTTTTGGACTGCTCGCATTGCCGCCCTTGCATTCACCGAGCCATGCCGGAAAGACGGCAGATGCCATTGCGGCGGGTCTCGTCGGTGCGGCCATTGTGGCCGCTGCGTCGCGACACCACAAGCATCACAAGCGGATGTACTATGACAGCTACGAGCCCTATCCGGACAATGGGTATGACACGTACTGGAACAACGTCTATTCGCCCGCAGCCGGCATCACCTGCTATCGCGCCCAGGTGGCCTGTTACAAGGCCAATGGCCATTTTTCGGCCAAGTGGACGCGCATGCAATTCGCCGATGGAGAGTAAACCATGAAGAACATGACCATGGGCCTCGCGGCCCTTGCCCTCCTTGCTGTTTCAGGCGTGGCGCAGGGCGCCGATGATGACCACCGGCTTGACGATGCATGGAAGGCAGCTGTCGAGGACAACGAGGGCGTGCTGTCGCCTGCGCAGGTGTCGGGCCTCAACATTCTCGCCTATGAGTCCGCAGTGGCGCGCCTGTGTGACGGCATCAAGCTGGACGAAAAGAAGTTCGCGGCAAGCGTTGCCGCGGTGGTGACCGGCGGAAGCGCCCTCAGTGAGGAAGAGCAGGTGCAACGCCTCACGGCGGTCATGTTCCAGTTGGGCACGGCGAACGGGCTGTTCCTGGCGGAGGGCGCGATGAAGAAAGACACGTTCTGTGCCCATGCTGCCGAGGAAAAGGCAGACAAGGACAATCCCCACAACTGGCAGTGACCGGTGCTTGGGCGGCTGTCAGCGCCGCCCGCCCACTTCATCGATGTGCCTGAGCAGGTCAGCCGGGTCTTCGTAGACGCGGTAGGCGCCGGCGCGTTCCAGTTCGCCTGTGGAATAGCCGCCGGAGAGGAGGCCGATGCCAAGGGCACCGGCGCGGCGCGAGGCCAGCATGTCCCAGACCGCGTCACCCACCACGCAGGCGTGGGCGATGTTCATGCCGAGCTTTTCGGCGCAGGCAATGAACAGGTCGGGGTCGGGCTTGGCATAGCGCACGAGATCGCGGGTGATGACCACATGCTTGGCGGGATCGACGCCCAGCGCTTCCAGCACGGGGCCTGCGGTGCGCATGCGGCCAGAGGTGGCGATGCCCCACGGGATTTCGTTTTCGGTGAGGTGCTTCAGCAATTCGCGTGCGCCGGGCAGGGCCACCGTGCCCGTGGTGCGGGTGTTGTAGTGGTGGGCGTGCAGGTCACTCAGTTCGCGGCGCAGGTCTTCGGTGATGTCGTGGCCCAGTTCGCGCGACAGGGCGGCGGTGAAGAGATCGCCCGACATGCCGATGCGGCGGTGGATGCGCCAGATCGACACTTCGATGCCCTTGTCCTGCAAGGCCCGGTGC
>CALMZX010000113.1 GCA_937870685.1 uncultured Alphaproteobacteria bacterium | reverse complement strand
GGTGATTTCCTCTGCTGTGAAGCCGGACAATCCCGAGCTGAAGGCGGCGCGCCGCCGCTACCTGCCGGTGGTACGCCGCGCCGAAATGCTGGCCGAGTTGATGCGCTTCAAGTCCTGCGTTGCCGTGGGCGGCACCCATGGCAAGACGACCACGACTTCAATCGTCTCGGCACTTCTTGATGCAGGCGGGCTCGACCCCACCGTCATCAACGGCGGCATCATCAACGCCTATGGCACGAATGCGCGACTGGGCAAGGGCGACTGGATGGTTGTCGAGTCGGATGAGTCCGACGGTACCTTCGTCAAGCTTCCCGCTGACGTAGTCATCGTTACGAACATCGATCCGGAACACCTCGACCATTATGGCACCTTCGAAAAGGCCAAGGAGGCCTTTCTCGCTTTTGTCGAGAACATCCCGTTCTACGGCTTCGCGGTGATGTGCATTGACCACCCCGTGGTACAGGAAATGATAGGCCGGGTGCGTGACCGCCGTGTCATCACTTACGGCCGCAGTCCACAGGCTGACTACCGCCTTCTCGACGTGGCTTTCAGCGATGGCGCGACGCGCTTCTCCGTTCGTGTGACGGACCGGGTCTCGGGCAAGGCAACGGATATCAAGGAACTGGCGCTGCGCATGCCCGGAGACCACAACGCGCTCAACTCCACCGCAGCACTTGTGGTGGCACGGGAGCTGGGGCTGAGCGAAGAGCAGATCCGCAAGGGGCTTTCGAGTTTTGAGGGCGTGAAACGCCGCTTCACCCGTACCGGTGAGCACAATGGAGTCACAGTCTTTGATGACTATGGCCATCATCCGGTGGAAATCGCGGCCGTCATGGCTGCCGCACGCCGGGTCACGCAAGGCAAAGTCGTGGCCGTGATGCAGCCGCACCGCTACACGCGGCTGGCGAGCCTGTTCAATGAATTCTGCTCGTGTTTCAATGATGCGGACACGGTTATCCTCGCCCCGGTGTATGCTGCTGGCGAAAGCCCGATTGAAGGGGCAACACACGTCCATCTGGCTGATGGCATCCGCGCTCATGGGCACCGTTCGGTGGTTCACATTGATGATCCAAAGCAGCTGGCGCCACTGGTCAGGCGGCATGTTGCGCCCGGCGACATCGTCGTGTGCCTTGGGGCGGGAACCGTGACGCAATGGGCCTATGCCCTTCCCGGTGAACTGGCAGCACTGGACCAATGATGACCAAGATTGATGGTGCAGCCCTTCTGAAGCGACTGCCGCAAGTGCGAGGCCGCCTGGAACCCAACGCGCCCCTGGCAGACCTGACCTGGTTCCGCGTCGGCGGGCCTGCTGAGGTACTCTATGCGCCCGCAGACGAAGCGGACCTGGCCCACTTCATGACGCACACGCCGAGAGACATTCCCGTCTATCCCATCGGCGTGGGTTCCAACATGCTGGTGCGCGATGGCGGTGTTCCTGGTGTTGTCATCCGTTTGGGACGTGGCTTTGGTGATGTCAGTCTGGTGGAGGAACACCGGGTGCGGTGCGGTACTGCTGTTCCCGATATCCGCGTGGCCCGCTTTGCTGCTGACAATGGTATCGATGGATTAACCTTTCTGAGAGGTATACCGGGCACGATCGGCGGCGCGCTTCGCATGAACGGCGGGGCGTACGGCGGCGAAACCAAGGACGTGCTGATCGAGGCACGGGCCGTGGACCGTGAAGGAAACATCCGCGTGCTGAACAACGCCGACATGAAATACACGTACCGCCACTGTGGTGCTCCCGAGGATCTGGTCTTCACCCAGGCTCTCCTGCAGGGGCGCCCCGGTGTGACGGCCGACATTCTTGCCGCCATGGACAAGATCACGGAAAGCCGTGAAGCGACCCAGCCTGTGAAGAGCCGCACTGGCGGCTCCACATTCAAGAATCCGCCGAACAACAAGTCCTGGCAGCTGATCGACAAGGCAGGCATGCGCGGCTTTGCCGTGGGGCCCGCCAAGGTGTCGGAACTGCACTGCAATTTCCTGATCAACGAAGGTGGCGCAACGGCTGCACAGATTGAAGAGCTTGGCGAGACTGTCCGCCGCAAGGTGAGGGAGACGTCCGGCATTGATCTCGACTGGGAGATCAAGCGCATTGGACTTTCCGCCGGGGAGGCCACATGAATACGCCGCGCCGAAACCCCGAGCAAACGACGGTTGCCGTATTGATGGGCGGCTGGTCCGCCGAGCGCAAGGTGTCGCTTGCGTCGGGTGAGGCCTGCTATGGAGCGCTGCGCCGGGCCGGCTTCAATGCCATCATGGTCGACGTCAAGCGCGAGACCATCCACGGCGTGTTGACTGAAATGCGGCCGGATGTTGTGTTCAATGCCCTGCATGGCAAGTGGGGCGAAGATGGCTGCGCGGCGGCCCTCTTCGAGACCATCGGCATTCCCTACACGCACTCGGGCGTGCGTGCCTCAGCCGTTGCGATGCACAAGGAAATGTCCAAGGTGCTGTTCAAGGCGGCAGGCATTCCTGTGGCGGAAAGCAAGCTGGTGGATCTGGAGGCTGCTGCCGAAGATCATGCCATGCCGGTGCCCTATGTCGTGAAGCCGGTGGCCGAGGGATCGAGCGTCGGTGTGCACATTGTGACGGAAGCCAAGAACGGCCCGCCGAAGATCATTCTGGAACAGCGCGATATTTTTGGCGACAGGGTCATGGTGGAGCGTTTCATCCCTGGCCGGGAACTGACCTGTGCCGTGATGGGCGATGTGGCGCTGGGTGTCATCGACATCGTTTCGAAGGCGTCCGGTTGGTATGACTACCAGTCGAAGTATGCGCCCGGTGGTTCGCAACACATTCTGCCCGCTGATCTGCCGGTGGAGATATACCGAAAGGTGCAGCTCCATGCCTTGCAGGCCCACCAGGCGCTCGGATGCAAGGGCGTGTCACGTTCCGATTTCCGTCTTGATGATGCGCCGGGCAAGGAACCCGAACTCATCCTGCTTGAAACCAATACCCAACCCGGAATGACGGGCACATCGCTGGTGCCGGAACTCGCGGCCCATGCTGGACATTCCTTTGAGGAGCTTGTGACATGGATGGTCAACGACGCGACCCTCGACCGCTGAGGCGTGCCCGCAAGGGACGCATCGAGACGGCATTGACCAGTTTCACCACGCGTGCATTGGCGCGCGGATTTTCGGTGATGTTCCTCGGCGCCAGCCTGATCAGTGGCGGCGTTGATGGCGGTGCATTTTCCTATCCTGGCAGCCCCTTCAACAATTTCAACGGACGCGTCGCAGGCGTTTTCGGACTTGCAGCGGAGGACATCCGCATTTCCGGCCTGATGCACCATGATCCGGAAACTGTTCTGGCCCACATCGGTGTGAAGCCCGGTGGAAGTCTCGTGGGTTTCAATGCGGATGATGCCCGCATCCTGCTCGAATCGCTGGATTGGGTTGCCGATGCCGAAGTCCGGCGCACATTTCCGAACCAGTTGGAAATTACGCTCAACGAGCGCGAACCATTCGCCATCTGGCAGATGGACAGCAACTATGCCGTGATCGACAGGGAAGGGGTGGAGATGAGCGGGCTCAACCCCCTGTCGCTGCGGCAATTGCCGCTGGTTTCCGGCAAGGGGGCAAACCTTGCCGTTGCGGCTTACGTTAACCAGATGGAAGCCATACCTGACTTAATGCTGAAGGTTCAGGCGGCTGCCCGTGTGGGTGAGCGCCGGTGGACACTGTACCTCGACAACGGCGTGAAAATCGACCTGCCCGAGGAAGACGTGGACGCTGCGCTCAGGCGGGTGGCAGAACTGGACGCGACGCAGAATATCCTGTCGAAAGGCATTCGCGAAATCGACCTGCGGACCAAGGACCGCATCGTGATCGCCCTTGCCGAGGCCGTTGACCCGAAAGAGGCCGACGCGAAAACGTCCAGTTCCAAGCTGCACTGAGAAGACGCCGGAGCATTCCGGTACAGTGGTTTGGGAGCAGTGAGTATGACGCGAGGCAGTTCTCTGGGGTTCCGGTCGAAGGGACGCGACCATGTCGTGGCCAGCGGGCCGGTCGCTGTCCTGGACCTCGGATCGACCAAAATCAGTTGTGTGATCGCTGAACCCGCGGAACGCTTTGTGCAGGGGCAGGACTACCGCACCGCCCTGCGCATCAGCGGGCTGGGCACCACCGCCTCGCGCGGTATCAAGAGCGGGGCCATCTCCAGCATCGAAGACGCCGAGCGCGCCATCCGCCTCGCTGTGGATGCGGCCGAACGCATGGCAAAACAGACTGTGCGCGGCGTGCATGTGAACGTTTCGGGCGGGCGTCCGGTTTCGCTTGCGGCTGCAGCGCATGTGAAGACACAGACTGGCGTTGTTTCGCCGCGTGACATCGAGAATGCTGTTTCCGCGGCGATTGGCAAGGCCGAGATTGGAAAACGACATGTCTTGCACCTCAACCCTGTCAGCTATTCACTTGATGGTGTGGTTTCTGACCGCCCGCCACTGGGCATGCACGGTGAAGTGCTCGGCGTGGAGGTGGGCATTGTCACGCTTGACGCGGCCCATCTGCGCAATCTGACGCTGGCCGTCGAACGTTCGCACCTCAAGGTCGAAGGATTTGCTTTGTCGGCCTATGCTGCAGGGCGGGGCACGCTGTTCCAGGATGAGTTGTCACTTGGCACGCTGGTCATCGACATGGGAGGAGGGACAACGAGTTACGCCCTGTTCCGGAATGGAAATCTGGCCGTATCAGGTGCTGTCGCGGTGGGTGCCTGTCATGTGACGGCAGATATCGCCCAAGGCCTGTCGACCACTGTGGCCCACGCGGAACGGCTGAAGACCATGTTCGGGTCAGTCTTGCCATTTGCCCACGAGGACCGGGAAATGCTCGCCGTGCCGCTGCTCGGTGAACGCGGCGTCGATGCCATCCAGCAGGTTCCCAAGCATGTGCTGAACAACATTATCCTTCCCCGGCTTGAAGAGACCGTCGAGATGCTGCGTCATGACATCGGGCGTCACGGCGCGCTTGAGAGCGTCACGCGCATTGTCCTCACC
>CALMZX010000112.1 GCA_937870685.1 uncultured Alphaproteobacteria bacterium | reverse complement strand
GAGAGAGGATCGGGAAAAGCTCCTCGCGGCGTACGGCACGGAGGAGGAGGCCGGGGTGGACGCGGCGCTGGCGCGCTATCAGGCGCTCTGGAAGGAAAAGACCGGGGCCGCCGCGCGGCTGGTAGTAGGCGCCAAGGATGGGATAGCGGCAGTTGGGATCGTCGTTGACGATCGGCACGATCTCCTTGACCTCGGCCGGCGTGATCATGCGGCAATCGAGGCCCGCCAGCCGGTTGGCGTGGCTGGTGCGCTTCATGGCGCGGAATTCATGTTCCGTCTGGCACAGCATCATCAGGCCGCGCGGGCTGAACATCATGTTGTAGTTGAAGTCCTGCGACAGCGTTTCATAGAGCGAGCGTGACAGCTCATAGATCGCGATGGACGGATCCTGCAGGTAGTTGGAGCGGATGATGGTGGTGTTGCGGCCGGTGTTGCCGCCGCCGATCCAGCCCTTTTCAACAACCGCGATGTTGGTCATGCCATGGTTCTTGGCAAGGTAATAGGCCGTGGCGAGGCCATGGCCGCCGCCGCCGACGATGACGGCGTCATATTCGGCCTTGGGCGCGGGGGACCGCCAGGCGCGTTCCCAGTCCTTGTGGTAGGAGAAGGCGTTGCGGGCGATCGAGAATGCGGAGTAGCGGCTCTTCATGGGGGGCATCCGGTTTGATCCGCCCTTCTAACAAAGTGGGGGGCGGCTCTCCATTGTTTTCCGACAGCGCCCGTCGCCCATGCGACAATGGGCCATGACGGATGTCGGCTTTGTCCCTATATGAGGGGGCGGAAATCAAGAACCCTCAGGTCTCATGGAAATCTGGCTCATATTCTCGCTTCTCTCGTTGCTGGCTGTTGCTGCCCTTGTGGTTGTGTCCTGGCGTCTGGCCCATCGCGAAGGCACCGACCCGGCTGCGGCGCAGATCGCCATCTACAAGGACCAACTGGGCGAGATCGACGCCGACCTCGTGCGGGGCGCGCTGGCACCCGCCGAAGCCGAGGCCCATCGCACGGAAGTGGCGCGGCGTCTCCTTGCCATAGCGCAGGAACATCGGCAGACGGCCAGCGGGCGCAAATGGCTGATTGTCGTGCCGGCACTTCTGGTGCCGCTCCTTGCGGTTGCCGTCTATTCCCGCGTCGGGGCTCCGTCATTCCCCGACCTCCCGCAGGCGGAGCGTCTGGCCAATGCCGAAACGGCAAATGACCTCGAAGCCATGGTCTACAAGGTCGAGCAGCACCTGCAGAAACATCCCGATGACGTAAGTGGCTGGGAGGTTGTGTTGCCGACCTACAAGGCCGTGGGACGCTACAACGACGCCGCCGCCGCCATCCGCAAGATCATTGCCCTCAAGGGCCCTGCAGCCGAACTCTTCGCCGACCTCGCGGAAATGCACATGTTTGCGGGCAATGGCCTGATGCCGGCCGAAGGCCTGACCGCCGCCCGGGACGCATTGAAGATCGATCCGAAAAACAGCAAGGCCCGCTACTACGAAGCGCTCGGCCTCTCGCAGGACGGCCAGCGCGATGTGGCGCTGAAAGCGTTTGAGGCACTCCTTGCCGAGTCGCCCGCCGATGCGCCGTGGCGCGGCGCCGTGGAAAAACAGATCGCCGAGATCAAGTCCGGTGCCGCAAAGCCGCCGGGGCCGACACAGGAACAGGTGGACGCCGCCGCCACCATGAACGCCGGTGACCAGCAGGCGATGATTCGCGGCATGGTGGACGGCCTCGCCGCCAAGCTGGAAAGCGATCCGAAAAACATGGACGGCTGGCTCCGCCTCATTCGTGCCCGGATCGTATTGAAGGAAGCCGATGCGGCACAGGCCGCGCTGGACAAGGCCCGCGGCGTTTTTGATGGAGATCAAGGTGCGCTTGCCCAGCTTTCGGCAATGGCGCAGGAAACAGGCCTCAAATGACACGCAAACAGACACGTACCGCCATCATCCTCGCTTCTCTTGCCGTTCTCGGCGTTGCCGCAGGACTGATCCTCTACGCCATCCGCGACACCATCGTGTTTTTCTACACGCCAAGTGAAGTGTCGGAAAAAGCTGTGCAGCCCGGCACGCGGCTCCGCCTTGGCGGGCTGGTGGAGCAGGGCAGCTTTGTGCAGGGCGACAATGCCGTCTATACCTTCGCCGTGACCGACACGATCAAGAATCTGAAGGTGAGCTACAAGGGGCAGTTGCCTGATCTGTTCCGCGAAGGGCAGGGCGTGGTGGCCGAAGGCGTGCTGCAGGGCGACGGCACCTTTGTGGCCGATACGGTGCTGGCCAAACATGACGAGAACTACATGCCGAAGGACGTGGCAGAGAAGCTGAAGGAAAAGGGAGTCTGGCAGGAAGGCCAGAAGGCCACGCCGTGATCACGGAGATCGGCCACTTTGCGCTGGTGCTGGCGCTGGCGGTTGCCGCCTATCAGACAATCGTCCCGCAATGGGGGGCCTGGCGCAATGACGGCACGCTGATGTCATCGGCGAGTGTGGCTGCCGTGCTGCAGCTGCTGCTGCTGTCAGTGTCTTTCGCCGCCCTGACGCACGCTTATGTGACATCAGATTTCTCGGTGTTGAACGTCGCCGAGAACTCACATTCCGATAAGCCCATGCTCTACAAGATCAGCGGTGTTTGGGGAAACCATGAAGGCTCGATGCTGCTCTGGGTTTTCATCCTCGCACTGTTCGGCGCTGCCGTCGCCGTGTTTGGCCGCAACCTGCCGGAGACGACCAAGGCGCGCATCCTCTCGGTTCAGGGTTCAGTCGGACTTGCCTTTCTGGTGTTCGTGACGGCCGTGAGCAATCCATTTTTGCGCCTCCTGCCGCCGCCGGTGGAAGGAAACGGCCTCAACCCGATCCTGCAGGACCCGGCGCTGGCCTTCCATCCGCCCTTTCTCTACGCGGGCTATGTCGGGCTTTCGATTGCCTTCTCCTTTGCTGTCGCGGCCTTGATCGAAGGCCGTGTGGATGCGGCCTGGGCGCGCTGGGTCAGGCCCTGGACACTGCTCTCCTGGGCCCTGTTGACCATCGGCATCGGCATGGGTGCATGGTGGGCCTACTACGAACTGGGCTGGGGCGGTTTCTGGTTCTGGGATCCGGTTGAAAACGCCAGTTTCATGCCTTGGCTTGTGGCAACCGCCTTGCTCCATTCGGCCATCGTGGTGGAAAAGCGCGGGGCGCTGAAGATCTGGACAATCCTGCTGTCGATCCTCGCCTTCTCGCTGTCACTGATGGGCACCTTCCTCGTGCGCTCCGGCATTCTTACGTCAGTTCACGCTTTTGCCGTCGATCCGGAACGCGGTGTCTTCATCCTTGCCATTCTCGCAATCTTCGTCGGCGGCAGCCTCACCCTGTTCGCGCTCCGTGCGCCGTCACTCAAGGCGGGCGGCCTCTTTGCCACCGTGAGCCGTGAAGGCGGCCTCGTGCTGAACAACCTGCTGCTTTCCGCCGCCTGTGCTGCCGTTTTCATCGGCACCCTCTATCCGCTGGCGCTTGAGACCCTGACCGGCGACAAGATTTCGGTGGGCGCACCCTATTTCAACCTAACCTTCGGCCCGATATTCATTCCCCTGATGCTCCTTGTGCCGCTGGGGCCGATGCTGACCTGGAAGCGCGCCGATGTGATGCCCGCCCTGCGCCGCCTCTGGTGGGCTGCTGCACTTGCACTCGCCTTCACCCTGCTGGTGCTGGCCCTCACCCTGCGCGGGCCATGGCTTGCACCGCTCGGCATTGCCGTGGGCTTCTGGCTGATGTTTGGAAGTGCTGCTGACATCATGCATCGGGCCGGATTCTTCCATCAGCCCCTTGCGATTGCCTGGGCCCGCTTCAAGGGCCTGCCGCGCAGTGCCTTCGGCACGGCGCTCGCCCATGGTGGCCTCGGCCTCATCGTCATCGGTGTGATCATTCTCTCGGTCTGGAAGGAAGAACACATCCTCACCGCCAAGCCCGGAGCGGAAATTCCGGTCGCTGGCTATACGGTGGTGTTCAAGGGCGTGGAACCGCTGGTCGGCCCCAACTACGACGGCAGCCTCGGTCGTTTCGACATCATGCGTGATGGCGCTCTGGTGAAGCAGGTCGTTTCCGAAAAGCGCCAGTTCCGCCCGCGCGGCATGCCCACGACGGAAGTGGGCTTGCTGCAGGATGTTCTGGGCGATGTCTATGTCGTGCTGGGTGATCCTGCCGCCGATGGAGCCTTCGTGGTGCGGGCCTCCTTCAATCCGATGGCGAGCTTCATCTGGATCGGAGCCTTCATCATGTTCCTGGGCGGCGTACTCTCACTCACCGACCGGCGCCTGCGGATCGGTGTTCCCAAGCGTGCAAGCCTGCCCGCCGCGGCAGCCCAACCGGCGGAGTGATGTGATGCAGCACGTGCGTGTCCTCGCTGTCTTGATGTTTTCCCTGCTGGTGGCATCGCCCGCGCTGGCGGTTCAGCCGGACGAGGTGCTGAAAGATCCCACGCTGGAGGCGCGTGCCCGCAGCATTTCGGCGGGACTGCGCTGCCTCGTCTGCCAGAACCAGTCGATCGATGATTCAGATGCCGGCGTGGCGCGCGACCTGCGCATCCTCATCCGAGAGCAACTTCAACAGGACAAGTCGGATGAGCAGGTGGTTGCGTTCGTTGTCGACCGTTATGGCGAATATGTCCTCCTCAAGCCCCGCCTCTCGGCCCGCACGCTGGTTCTGTGGCTCACGCCTTTTGTGATTCTCCTGGTGGGAGCGGCTGTCCTGTTGCGCCGCCGCTCGGCGCCGCAGCCAGCGGTGGACGGCCTGAGTGAGGCCGAAAAACAGGCCCTCGACGCCATCCTCCGCAAATCGGCCTGAATTGCCGCCAACTTGCCGCAAGTCTTACACAAGTTTCATCTGCTCGTAATGCTGGCGTAAGCCGGTTTACCCTATCTCTTCACCATCCGATTTTACCCTACGGAGTGAAGAGACCATGCCGACCAAGACCTCTGCCTCGCGCAAAACCCTGCTGGGCCTCGTTGCCGCCGCCCTGATGGGGTCGACGCTCCTTACTGCTTCCACCATGCTGCCGCTCGCCGCGTCCGCGCAGGCGCAGGCCCAAACCCAGATCATTGATCCGACCCGCAGCTTCGCACCGCTGGTGGAAAGGGTGATGCCGTCGGTGGTCAGCGTCCAGGTCAAGATCGAAAACGCCTCTGACACCACGCCAAATGCGCAGGTGCCCGAACAGTTCCGCGACTTCTTTGAACAGTTTCCGCAGTTCCGCGACCAGTTCCGCAACCCGCCCCAGCGCCGCGAGGGCATGGCCCAGGGCTCAGGCTTCGTGATCTCGTCCGATGGCTACGTGGTGACAAACAACCACGTGGTGGAGAACGCCAAGTCCGTGCAGATTTCCTTCCATGACGGCTCCGAATATGATGCCACCGTTGTCGGCACTGACCCCAAGACCGACCTCGCCCTGCTCAAGATCAAGTCTGACAAATCCTTCCCCGCCGTAAAACTGGCCGATGAGGAGGCCAAGGTGGGCGACTGGGTGATGGCCGTTGGCAATCCCTTCGGGCTCGGCGGAACGGTGACGGCAGGCATTGTCTCGGCCCGTGGCCGCGACATCGGCAACGGCCCCTATGATGACTTCCTGCAGATTGACGCCTCGATCAACAAGGGCAATTCCGGTGGACCATCCTTCAACCTGAACGGCGACGTGGTGGGCGTGAATTCCGCGATCTTCTCTCCCTCCGGCGGCTCGGTGGGCATTGGCTTTGCCATCCCCGCGGCCATGGTGAAGGAGGTTGTCGAAAGCCTCAAGTCGGATGGTGCGGTGACGCGGGGCTGGCTTGGCGTGCAGATCCAGCCGGTCACGGAAGAACTTGCGGAGGGCCTGGGCCTTGATGCCGCCAAGGGCGCCGTGATCTCCGACCTCACCGAGAATTCTCCAGCCCTCAAGGCCGGCCTGAAGCAGGGTGACACCATTCTCAAGGCCAATGGCGAGGACATCGACGATGCCCGCGACCTCGCCCGCACCATCGCCAAGGTGAAACCGGGGACAGACATTCCCGTGGACATCTACCGCAACGGCAAGCCGGAAACGGTGAGCGTCAGGATCGGCACCATGCCGGGCGAGGCACCAAAGATGGCGGGCGTGACCAAGGCTGACGAGGGCTTCGACCTGTCCGGGCTCGGACTTGAGGTGGCGCCAGCTGATGATGGCGCGGGTGTGCGGATTACCGCCGTGGACCCTGCGTCGGCAGCGGCCGAGCGCGGCCTGAAACCGGGAGACGTTGTTCTGGAGGTTGCAGGCCAGCAGGTCCACACTCCCACCGAAATGCGTGACGCCCTCAAGGTGCAGGACGGCAAGCGCGTGCTGATGCTGGTCCGTTCCGGCGACAACCAGCGTTACGTCGCACTTCCGCGCGAACGGAGTTGAAAACCGGGAGGACAATTCCCATCCTATAAACCAACAGGGCGCCAAACGCTTCCCCGCTCAGCGATAGCGCTCTCAGGCGCGGAGACAGTCTTCCCCCGACGTTCCCCTGAACTGTCTCCGCGCCGCCCCTTTTCTGGAAAGTTAACAAAATGCAGGTAACGACAGTCGAAACAGCGACACGTCTGGGCCGTGGCGCCCGGGGAAGAACGATGCGGGTACTGGTGATTGAAGACGACCGCGAGGCCGCAACCTGGCTGGTCAAGGGCTTGGAGGAATCCGGCCATGTGGCTGATCTGGCAACAGACGGCGAGGAAGGACTGGCGCTGGCCCGCGAAGGTGTTCACGACGTCATGATCGTGGACCGCATGCTGCCGAAGCTCGACGGCCTCAGCATCATCAAGACCATCCGGGCCGAGGGCCTGACGACACCCGTGCTGATCCTCAGTGCTCTCTCTGACGTGGACGAGCGCGTCCGTGGCCTGCGTGCCGGGGGTGATGACTATTTGGCCAAACCCTATGCCTTTGCCGAATTGCTGGCCCGCGTCGAAGGCATGAAGCGCCGTGGCACGGACCAGCCGCAGGAAACCAAGCTGCGTGCCTGCGATCTGGAACTGGACCTCCTCTCCCGCACCGTGTCGCGCTCGGGCAAACCCATTCTCCTGCAGCCGCGCGAGTTCAAGCTCCTGGAATACCTTGTGCGCAATGCCGGCCACATCGTCACCCGCACCATGCTGCTGGAGAACGTCTGGGACTACCATTTCGATCCGCAGACC
>CALMZX010000111.1 GCA_937870685.1 uncultured Alphaproteobacteria bacterium | reverse complement strand
ATTCGAAACTCTCCAGAATGAGGCCGAGGGCGGGCTGTCCTTGCCGCCCAGCACGAAGGCGCTGTTGAGGACCGTCTATATCATGGGCATCATCCTGGTGCTTCTCCTCATTGCGCTGATCGGCGGCATCATCTGGAAGGCCACCCAGCCGAAGCCTGTGCCGCCAGCCGTTGAACAGGTGCAAGACCTGAAACTTGATCTCGCCAGCATCCGCCATATTGCACTTGATGGCGACCGGCTGGCGGTGACAACCGACCGCGAAGTCGTCGTGATCGACCTGCGCTCCAAGTCAGTTCTGCTGAGGCTGCCACAGAAACCATAGGACCTGCCCGTCGCCGAGATGGCCTGACTTTTGCAACTCCCGGATGAAATCAACCGGGGAGTTCTCGAAATGGCACTGATCAAGGGCACGAGTGGCAGCGACAATCTTGTCGGCACGCTGGAGAATGACATCCTCATCGGCGATCCCCACGAAGGCGGAGCGGGTGGCGTTGACCTGATCATTTCGGCAACGTCTTCTGATCCGGTGGTTTCCGCTGATGGAAGCACGGTGGTCTACGCCAGCCCCGCAGGGCGCATCGCACGCAACCTTCTGACGGGTGCAGAACAACTTGTCACCGCAGATGCCACCGGCAGTCCCATTGTGGGACTCGTGAAGTTCGTCCAGGTCTCGCCCGATGGCTCCAAGGTGCAGTTCGAAGTCTTTCCGGCTACCTCCACCCCGGGGCAAAGCGTTCCGCCCATCGCCAGCTACGTCAAGGACCTGAACACGGGTGCCTTGATCAACCTGATGTCGGCCAATGCCCAGTTCATCGATTTCTCTCCTGATGGCAGCAAGGTCTTGGTCAGTTCCACGGCGGCGCTTGTGGCTGGCGACACCAATGGTGTCTCTGATCTTTACGTCCTCGACATTGCCACAAGCACCTATGCCCGCGTCACCGTGGGAGCAAATGGCGAACAGTCCGGAGCCTCCGTCTTCAGTTCCGCAGGCTTTTCGGCAGATGGCACGAAGGTGACCTTCGTCATGTTCGACAATGCGCTGGCCGGAACGGACAACAATCTCGCCAATGACATCTTCATGAAGGACCTGGTGACAGGTGCCGTGACGCGCCTCACCACCACAACCACCGGCGGTCAATCCAACGGGCCATCTCACAACGCCCTCCTGTCGGGTGACGGCACGAAACTGTTGTTCACCTCGACCGCATCAAATCTTGGTTCAGGCAATTCGATCTATCCCGACCTGATGGTGAAGAACCTGCAGACGGGCGTCGTCACCGTGGTGAACCGCACCACAGATGCAAGCGTCACGCTGTATCAGCAAATCACGGGCTACGTGTTTTCGCCCGATGGCAGCAAGGTTCTCTACAAGGCGGCGGAAAATGGTGGGTCATGGACGCGGCTCTACATCAAGGATCTGGCGACAGGCACACTTGCTGACCTGACGGGGCAGGATGGCGTGTTCATCAACAAATTCGCCTATGTGGCCAATGGCACCAAGGTCATCTTCAACAGCAATGCCAACAATCTGGTGGCAGGTGACACCGACGGCAGTTGGGATGTGTTCGTGAAGGATGTCGCCACCGGCACCGTTCAGCGTATTTCCGTGGATGGCAGTGGCAACCCGATCACCGGAGTCGTGAACTTCACCGTCTCGGATGACGGCAGCTCTGTGTTCTTCGGCTCCGGCGGCAAGATTTTCCAGATGTCCTTTGGTGATCATGGATCGGCACCCGACGCGTTCAATGGTGGCGCCGGCATCGACACGGTGAGCTATGAGACCGCCCTCGCTGCTGTGCGGGTAGACCGCAGTGACGCGACCGGTCAGTCCAACACCGGCGACGCCAAGGGCGACACCTATGTGTCCATCGAGCAGTTCAGGCTGTCCCGGCACGACGACACCTTTGTCGGCGCAACTGCCGCCACGGCAAAGGACATCGCCTGTGGCGGTGCTGGCAACGACACATTCATCGCACTGCGTGCCGCAGCCAGCACCTTCTACGGTGAAGACGGCAATGACGTGTTCTTTGCCTCGGATGGCAAATTCATCGCCCATGGCGGTGCGGGAAATGACACATTCAACGGCTGGTCATTCAATGACACTTTCAACGGTGGCGACGGCGAAGACCAGGCATTGGGTGGTGCGGGCAATGACACGCTCAAGGGTGACGCGGGCAACGACCTGCTGGACGGTCAGGCAGGCAATGATTTCATCTATGGCGGGGAGGGTGACGATGTGCTTGTCGGCCTGTGGGATGACGACAAGCTCTACGGCGGCACGGGCCATGACGCGCTCTTTGGTGACCATGGCAACGACCTGATGTATGGCGAGGACGGTGACGATTCACTCGATGGCGGCATCGGCGCCGACAAGCTCTATGGCGGCAACGGCTTTGATCACCTCGAGGGTGGCGACGGCGATGACCTGCTTGATGGCGGCGCCAATGACGACGACCTTCTGGGCGGTGCCGGCGCGGACAAGCTCTATGGCGGCGCGGGCAATGACTGGCTGCAGGGCGGTGCGGGCGCCGATGTCCTGAGCGGAAGCACCGGCATTGACTGGATCAGCTACGAACCGTCGGCACAGGGTGTCACGGTCAATCTCGCAACGCTGGCAGCCAGCGGTGGAGATGCCACAGGAGATCTGATCAGCGGAATCGAGAATGTCGCTGGCTCCAACACGGGCAATGACGTGCTGACCGGCAATTCCGCTGCCAACCATTTGATGGGCAATGGCGGCAATGATCTGTTGAACGGTGGCAGCGGCAACGACACATTGGATGGCGGAACCGGCAACGACACGCTCACTGGCGGCGCTGGCAACGACATCTTTCGTTTCACCGATACTCCTTTCGGCCACGACACCGTGACTGACTTCCGCGATGCCTACGACAAGCTCAGCTTCAGCCTTGCGGTGGCCGACAGCTTCTCGGACTTCGCCATCACCGGGAACGGAACGGCCAATGTCACCGTAACCCTGGGGACGGAGAGCATCGCCGTGAAGGGCGCGGCTGCGATCCTGCTGACAGCGGACGATTTCCTGTTCGGTTGACGGACAGGGCATTCATCCTGTAGCTAGCTCCCGCAGCGCCCGAAGGGGCGTCCCGGGAGCTCCCTTCGTCTATCGGTTAGGACGGCAGCCTCTCACGTTGCAAAGACGGGTTCGATTCCCGTAGGGAGCGCCAATTTTTCAGTCCGCCAAGTCACGCCACAGCCTGTGCGCCGGTGATTTCCACCAGTGACCCGCACATGTAGGGCGCTTCGTCGCTGGCGAGGAAGGCGACGAGGGCGGCGATTTCTTCCGGCTTGCCGACGCGCCCGAAGGGCACCAGCCTGTCCAGGTCCGCCATGGTGCGGCCCGAGCGCTTGACGCCTGCTTCCAGCATCGGCGTATGCACTTCCCCCGGACAGACGCCATTGACGCGGATCTTGTGTGGCGCGCAGTCCCGCCCGAGGTTCTGTGTGAAAGAGGCGACCGCCGCCTTGCTGACATTGTAGGCGATGTGGTTGGGGGCAGGGTGCAGGCCCCACTGCGAGGCCGTGTTCACAATGGCCCCGCCGCCTTGCGCGATCATGCCGGGAATGACAGCGCGGCAGAGATGGAACATGGCATCGATGTTGACGGCGAAGGTGATGTTCCAGTCATCCTCCGAAATGTCCATGATGTTGCCGCGCCGCATGATGCCGGCGTTGTTGACCAGCACATCAATGCGGGTATGGCGCTTCAGCACCTCGGCCACGAGGCGGCGGCATTCGGCCCCTTGCGAGATGTCGGCCTGCAGGGCCTCTGCCCGGCCACCGGATTGCGTGATGTCGCGCGCCACTTCGGTGGCACCTTCGAGATTGGAATCCGTGACGATGACCACGCCACCTTCAGACGCCAGCCGTTTTGCGATGGCTGACCCGATGCCGCCACCACCGCCAGTGACAATGGCGATCTGGCCTTCAAAACGCTTGCTCATGGTCTTCTCCTAGCGGATGTAACTGCCACCATTCACATCGAGTGTGGCGCCATTGAGGGAGTGTTGGCCGGGCCGCAGCACGAAAGCCACCAGTTCGGCAATTTCGCGGGTGTCTGCCATCTCGCCAATGGGAATGTCGGCCACCGCCGCAGCCTTGCCGAATTTGGCGACAAATGTTTCCGCCATGTCAGTGGCCACCCAGCCCGGCGCGATGTTGACGGCGGTGATGCCGTCGCGCCCGAAACTGGCGGCAATGGATTTGCCGAGATTGATCAGGGCTGCCTTGGACGCGCCATAGGGCAGCGCAGTGGCGGCATAACCGCGCTGGCCCGCACGGCTTGCGATGTTCACCACGCGCCCGCCGCCATGCGCCTTGAAATGCGGAATGGCGCAACGGCAGAGGTCGGCGGCGGCAAAGAGATTGACACGGAACTCCCGTTGCCAGGCCGCATGCCAATCCTCATCGCTTGCCGTCAGCTGAATTTCCGTGCGGATGCCGGCATTGTTGACGAGGGCATGAACTTGCCCCGCCACAGCAACGGCCTGCTGCCAGAGCGTGCTGGCCCCATCGGGTGCCGACAAGTCGGCAGCGGCTATCCAGCCCGCGCCATTGATCTCTTCCAGCAGACGTTCCGCGCTTGCGCGGTTGCTGCTGAAGTGGATGATGACACGCGCCCCGTTCGACACCAGTGCGCGCGTGATGGCGGCACCGATTCCGCCCGTGGCACCGGTGACGAGTACGGTCTGACCGGCAAGATGCGCCATCTAGCCCAACTCTCCCACCTGCGAGCCCCAGCTGTCAGACAGGGCAAAGCCGCGCGGGAAGGGATCATGGTCATCGAGGCGCAGTTCTTCGCGGCCGTAGATCCACGCCTGTCCGGTGATGCGCGGCAGCACCGCCCTGCGGTTGCCGACCAGCGTTTCACCGATTGCCTCTGCCGTGAACTCACCGCCAATGATGGACCGCGAAATCCGCTTGTCACCCACCTTGATCTCGCCACGCGCATGGGCGACGGCGAGATTGGCGGAACTGCCCGTGCCGCATGGGCTGCGGTCCACGCGGCCCGGCTTCAGGGTGGTGCAGGTGCGGATCACGCCGTTTGCCTCCTGCTGCCGGAACATCACATAGGCCACGTCATTAAGTGCGGGGATGTCCGGATGTGACACACTCACCTGTTTTGAAATCAGGGCCTTCAGCGTGATCCCCGCTTCTGCCAGTGCACGGGCATTTTCCGGCACGATGTCGAGGCCGACCTGCTTGGAATCAACCAGCGCATAGAACACGCCACCAAATGCGATGTCAGCCACCACCATGCCCCACTGCGGCGTGCGGATCACCTGGTCCTGCGCTTCAACGAAGCACGGCACATTGTCCAGGCTGACCGAGACACAGCGTCCGTCCCGGCAGGTCGCCCGCGCCGTGATCAGGCCGGCAGGCGTGTCGATCTTCACGATGGTTTCGGGCTCGTGCATTTTCACGCGGCCCGTTTCCAGCAGCGCTGTGACGACGCAGATGCAATTGCTGCCAGACATGGGATGGGCGCGGTCGGCCTGCAGCACGATGAAGCCTGCATCCGCTTCCGGATGCTTCGGTGGCACCAGCAGGTTCATGGACATCGCCACATGGGCACGCGGCTCGAAGGTGACGAAGCGGCGCAGCGAGTCATCCACCGTGTTGATGTGGTTCATCTGCTCCAGCAGTGTCCTGCCGGGAATGGCAGGCGCGCCACCCACGATCACCTTGCCGATTTCACCCTGGCAATGCACATCCAGAACGTCGAGACTGTTTTTCCACATGGGCGCGCTCATCAGAAACGGTTGACGCGATAGGGGTGCATGTCGATGGGCGGTTTCACGCCGGTGATCAGGTCGGCCATCAAGCGCGCGTTGGTTGCCGCATAGGTGAGGCCGAGGTGGCCGTGGCCGGTGGCATAGAACACGCCCTTGGTTTTCGCCGAGGCGGACATGACGGGAACTGTGTCCGGGAAGGCCGGACGGTGCCCCATCCATTCCGTGTAGTTCTCGTGGCGCAGGTTTGGCAGCGCCTCCTGTGCGCGCTTCACCGTGATTTTCGAGCGGCGGTAATCGGGCGGTGCTTCAAGCCCGGCCATTTCCACCGTGCCACCCACGCGGATGCCTCCCGCAGTCGGCGTCACCATGAAGGCGCGCGCTGGCCAGATAATCGAATGCCGCATGCTGATGCCTGGCGACATGATCTGCGTGTGGTAGCCGCGCTCGGTTTCGAGGGGGATGGGTTCGCCGAGCATCTTTGCCAGCGCCGTTGTGTAAGCCCCTGCGCAAACGACAACCTCTTTTGCAGCGGTGCGGCGGCCATCCTTGAGGACGACCTCCTGAATGCCGTTGCCCCGCACGAAGTCGGTCACCTCTCCGTTTTCAATTTTTCCGCCGCGCGCCTTGAAAGCATCGGCAAGACGCAAGACCAGGCGATAGGGATCGCGCATCGAGCGATTCTGTGGAAAAAGCACGGCAATGCCGATCTTGTCCGACAGTTCCGGTTCCAGCGCCTTGATCGCCTGCCGCCCCAGAACCTCGTGCGGGAAGTTGAAGCGCTCGAGGATTTCGATGTGCTCGCGGTCAGCCTTGAACTCGGCTTCATCCGTGTAGAGCGAAAGACAGCCGTCTTCGGTCATCTCGCCCTCAAGGCCCGTTTCGCGCAGGAGAGGCAGCAAGTCGTCATGCACGCGCGCACACAAGGCCGCACCTTGCGCTTCCAGCTCACGCAGCTTCGACGGCCGTGATGCCGCAATGAAGCGCAGGAACCACGGCACCAGCTTCGGCATGTAGGAGGGGCGCACCGCAACCGGTCCTTCCGGGTCCAGCATCCAGCCCGGAATCTGCTTCCACACCGAAGGTCGCGACGCCGGCATGAATTCCGTCACCGCGATTGAGGCCATGTTGCCGAAGGATGCACCCTTGCCCGGCGCATCCCGCTCAATGACCGTGACGTCACGGCCCCGCTTCTGCAGTTCGTAGGCCAGCGCCGTTCCGATGATTCCCGCGCCGATGACGACAGTGCTCATGCTTTCACTTCCAGTTCAGGATCGGTTCCATGGCCTTGCGGAATTCCGCCTTCTCGTCGTCGGTGAGAGGCCCCAGCGGGGCGCGGCACTCGCCGACGGGCAAGCCTTGCAACTCGCAACCATACTTGATCTTCTGCACGAACTTGCCGGATTCGAGAATGTTCATGGCGCGGTACAGCGTCTTCATCATGGACTTCGCCGTGGAAAGGTCGCCCGCCTTGAAGGTGCGGTCAAGGTCACAGCACGCCTTCGCCATGCAGTTCGACGGACCGCAAATCCAGCTGTCGGCGCCCCAGAACATGAAGTCGAGCGCGATGTCATCCGAGCCCGAGACGAGCTGGATCTTGCCCTCGTAGCGGCTGGCGATGTCGATGGCGCGCTGGAGCGAGCCCGAGCTTTCCTTGATGCCGATGACGCGCGGGTTGTCGGCAAAGTGGTCCATCAGTTCGAAGCTGATGTCGGAACCGTCCTTGGCGGGGTAGCTGTAGAGCACGATGCTCACGTCAACGGCCTTGAGCACGGACTCATAGTGGCGGATCAGTTCCTGCTGCGTGGGGCGGGTGTAGAAGGGCGGGGCCAGCAGCACGGTGTCATAGCCGATCTTCTTCGCCATCTCGGTCTGCTGGATGACCTCGCGCGTGGCGGGCGCATTGCTGCCCGCGATCAGGATCTCGCCGGGCTTCGCCTGGTCCTTGATGAACTGCAGCACATCCCGGCGCTCTTCCGTGGACTGGGAGAAATATTCACCCGTCGAACCATTCGGCACCCAGCCCTTCACGCCTGCGGCGCGCATGTGCTGCACATGCTTTTCAAAGGCCTTGAAGTCGATTGAACCGTCCTTGCCGAAGGGGGTGATGAGGGCGGGCAGCACGCCGGAAAGCTTCATGGGGATCTCCTGTTTGTCGACAATATGTCGACAAGTGGTCGACAAAGTCAAGTGGGATGTGCTAGGCTGTGACATTCGTTGATTTTGACGGGAGGATGCCGGGTGTGGCCAAGGTGGCGAAACGGAACCAGGTGAAAGCGGCGGCGCCGGCAAGGGGCGCGGGCTGGAAGGGCGTGTATGACGTCCTGCGCCGGGACATTCTTTCCCTTGCTCTGGCACCGGGTGTGCTGCTCGACGAGACGGGTCTGTCCCGGCGTTTCGGTTTCTCCCGCTCACCCATCCGCGAGGCCCTGATCCGCCTCGCCGGAGAGGGGCTTGTGGTGAACCTGCCCAACCGCACCACCATCGTGGCCCCGGTCGATATCGCGCAGTTCCCGGCCTATGTGGACGCGCTCGACATTGCCCAGCGTGTGTGCACGCGTCTCGCGGCGCAATTGCGCACGGAGGCCGACCTCGAAGCGATCACCGCCGCGCAGGCGGAGTTTGTGGACGCGGTGGCCTCGAAAGACCATCTCGCCATGTCCGAGACCAACAAGAACTTCCACATGGCCATCGCGGCTGCGGGCAAGAACAGCTACATGGCCGGCTTCTACGAACGGCTTCTGAACGATGGTCGCCGCATCCTGCACCTGCATTTCGACTACATCGAACGCACCCGCGAGGGCCGTCTTCTGACTGATGAGCACGAAGAGATGATCGAGGCCATCCGGGCCCGCGATGTGGAACAGGCCGATCTTCTGGCCCATGACCACACGCGCCAGCTGCGCGACAATTTCCTCAACTTCCTCAAGACCAACTATGCGGGCACGGTCGATCTGGCAGGCCCGCTGGCGCGGCGCTGACGGACGCGTAGGTCAAGTCCGCACCTGTTTCTGAATGCGGGCGAGCAGGGGCTTTGCGGCAGCTTCGGCGGCGGTGACCACCTTCCGGTAATGGGAGACAATGTCGGCCCCCAGCGCCGTCAGGGCCGCGCCCCCGCCTTTCCGGCCCCCGCTTTGTGACGCCACAAGCGGCGCATCGAACATGCCGTTCACTTCTTCCACCAGGTCCCAGGCGCGCTTGTAGGACATGCCCATGGCCCGCGCCGCGGCCGAGATGGACCCTGTTGCGGCAATCTGCTCCAGCAACGCCACCTTGCCGGGCCCAAGGCGGGCGTCTTCACCAAGGTCAATCCGGATGCTCAACCGCGCCATGCCATTGTTCACTTGTTGCGTTATGTTTGATCGTATATAACGTCTTGCGATGGATTTCACTGTTTTTCAGCCTGCCGACTTTGCCCTTGCGGCCTGCATGTTTGCGGGTGCGGCACTCTATACATCCGTTGGCCACGCGGGTGCCTCGGCCTACATCGCATTGATGGCCCTGTTCGGTCTGCCTGCGCCCGTCATGCGCCCGACGGCGCTGGTACTGAACATTCTCGTGGCCAGCCTGTCATCCTTCCGCTTCCTGAAAGCGGGGCTGTTCCGCTGGCGTACGCTTTGGCCTGTGCTCATTGGCGCCATTCCCATGGCCTTCATCGGTGGCTCGCTGCACCTGCCCGGCCAGTTCTATAAACCGCTGGTGGGAGCGGTTCTTCTGGTGGCGGCCGCACGCCTGCTGTGGAATGCCGCCCTGCCGAAGCCGGATGAGGTGCGTGACATTCCCGTGCCGCTGGGTATCGTCATCGGAGCGGCCATCGGACTCCTCTCCGGCCTCACTGGCACAGGCGGCGGCATATTCCTCTCGCCCATTCTGCTGTTTTTTGGCTGGTCGGAAACCCGCACTGCCTCCGGCGTGGCGGTTGTGTTCATTCTCTGCAATTCGGTGGCAGGCCTCATGGGCAACTTTGCCTCGGTGCAGTCCCTTCCGCCGGAACTGCCACTCTTTGCCGTCGCGGTCATCCTGGGGGCGCTGCTCGGCACCAGCCTTGGAATCGGGAGGCTCGCAACCCCCAACATTCTGCGCGCCCTCGGCGTCGTTCTCGCAATCGCTGGTGCCAAGCTGATCGGTGCCTATTGAGCGCGGTCAGCTCCGCACGCCATCCTTCAAGGCCTTGAATTTCTCTGCCAGCGTCATGCGGGGTTCAGGCGCTGGCGTGTCTGCAACGGGCGGCGCTGCCACGGGCGCGGGCGTGACCTCTGCGGATGCGCGTTCAACTGATTCCACTGGAGGCGCGCTGATTTCAGCCACGGCTTCAGCCGTCGCCTCACCATCCCGGAGTGCCGCCAGTGCCAGTGGCTCCGGTGCGGCCTCCCGGGCCGCAAGTGTGGCTTCGATGGCCCGCGATTCAGGGCTCTGCTGATCGGCGATCTGGGCCGAGAGCGCGTTGAGTTCCGCGATCTTTGCCTTGATGCGGTCCAGCGGTGCTGCATCAGCGGCAATCTCTGAAGGAGAAGCGGCAGGCACCTCCGGCTTCGCCACGGTGAAGGGCTTGGCTCCTTCCGGCACCGGCATGTCGAAACTGCGCAGCCGCACCGCCTCGTGGCCGGTGAGCTTGGCGATGATGCGGGCGCGCTTGTTGGTTTCCGCCGTCAGTTCCGCCGCCAGAGCCCGCAGCGAAGCGATCTCGGCATCCTTGGCGATCAGGTCTTTTGACATCACGATGGCGCGGTTGCGCTGCCGCGTCACCTGCGCGGTCTTTTCCGCCGCCTGGGAGCGCGCCTCTTCCAGAAGGAATTCGAGCCGCCGTGCCGTCATGGCGTTCTGGGCCCGCAGTCCTTCGCGTTCGGCCTGCATGTCAAGGATCGTGGTGGGAACTTCCCGCTTGCGCCGGTAGCTGGCCCAGCGGTTGGCTGCCGACCAGATGGCAAAGCCGAAGATCATTGCCAGCACCAGCGCAAAGGCAAAGCCCAAGGCGACCAGCAAAAGGGTTTCGGTTTGCGACATCAGGAATCCGGCAACTCAACAGGGAGAGCCGTGTTTAGCGCGTCTCGGCAGCCTTGGCGACAGCGTTCTGAGGGGGCTCAGAAGGGATTCCATTTGGGCGACGGAGAATACTTGAGATAGCCCACATTGGCCCCGAGGCGGGCACCGACACCGGTGCGGATGGGCGCCAGAATGATGTTGTCGCGCTGCTGGAAGTTCACGCCGAGCCCACCCACCAGATAGGCCGCGCCCTCGACACCGCCAAAGCGTTCATAGAGGTCGTCGGGCGAGGTGGAGTTGTAGACCAGCGTCATGGTGCGTGAACCATTGCCGCCGAAATCGAACCCGAGGGAAGGGCCCTGCCAGAAGATCCTCTGGGATGTGCCGTCCTTGTAATAGATGGTGCCTTCGCCATAGCGCAGGCCGCCGACAAAGGCGCCGGCAGCTTCCTCACCGACAATGTAGGCGGTGGGTTCGCCCTGGTTCTGGAAGACAAACTCGATGGCCTGGCCGACGCCGCGGCTGGTCTTGCCAAAGAACTGGTGGCCCTTGACCACAAGTTCTTCCGTGGTGAAGGTCTCGCGCTGCTGGGCCCTGGAAACGCTTCCTGTCGTCTGCGCCAAAGCCGTGGCAGGCGCAAGAAGGGCGGTTGAGGCCAAGGTGGTTGCGGCGAGGGCGGCAAAGTGGCGGCGAGTGAGGTTCATGGCATTCCCCAAAATGATCTGGCTGGCCTTCAACACCCAAGCCTTGGCAGGGGTGAGGCCGAATTCGGTCCTTTTGGAGTCATAGGCAGGAGGCCGTTTCAGCTTGGTTAACAAAGCTGAAATGTCAGCCGAAGTGCTCAGGCCGAGGCAATGAAGCCCGGATTGTCAAAGCCGCGCTGGCGCTTGCCGTAGCGCAAGGGGGCACCCGTGGTGTCCACAACCTTGCCACCTGCCGCTTCCAGCACGGCCTGGCCGGCGGCGGTGTCCCATTCCATGGTCCGGCCAAAACGGGGGTACAGGTCGGCGGCCCCGCACGCGACCTTGCAGAATTTCAGCGACGAGCCCGCCGAGATGAGCTTCGCAACCTTGACGGTGGAGAGGAAGGCGTCCGTCTCGGCATCGCGGTGCGAGCGGCTGGCGACGACCGTGAGGCCCGCGGCCGGGGCGGGGCGCACATGGCAGGGTTTCCAAGCCGTCTTTTCGGCCACGTCATCAAGATCAAAATCGGCATGTCCGGCAACGCCGTCCTCGCCCCAGTAAAGGGCCTTGGTGGCGGGCGCATAGACCACGCCCATGGCCGGCCTGCCATCGCGGATGCGCGCGATGTTCACCGTGAATTCGCCATTGCGCGAGAGGAACTCCTTGGTGCCATCGAGGGGATCGACGAGAAAGAAGTCTTCCGCCGTGACGGGGATGATGCCTGCCGCCGACTGCTCTTCGGCCACCACGGGCACATCGGGGAAATGTTCGCGCAGGCCCGCGAGGATCACGCGCTCGGCTTTTTCATCCGCCTCGGTGACGGGCGACAGGTCGGCCTTGTCGCGCACCGCGAAGTCGCTGGCGTAGATGGACATGATTTCGCGGGCGGCTTCCCGGGCGAGGCGCAAGAGCACGAGCAGGGAAGCAGAAGGCGTGGGAGACGTCATGGGCAGGCAAACCGGTTCAACTTGCCGCGCTCTATGGGCTCCGGCGGGCCGCGCGTCAATGCGGCAAAGCCCGCGCGGATTTGATATAGGTTTGTGACCGAATCACTTCCGGCAACAACACGTCAGGGGCACCCATGACCAGCGACATCGTTCGCCTAACCGATCTTGATCTCGCCGCACTCCTCTGTTCGCGTGTGTGCCACGATATCATTTCACCCGTGGGTGCCATCGCCAACGGGCTGGAACTGATGGACGATCCAGAAACGGATTCCGCCATGAAGGCCACGGCCCTCGACATGGTGCGCAACTCGGCCAAGACGGCGACCGCGAAGCTGAAGTTCTGCCGCATTGCCTTCGGTGCGTCGGGTTCGGCGGGCGCCCACATTGATCTTGGGGAGGCCGGTGAAACGGCCCGCGCCTTTGTCGGCGACGAGAAGATCAAGCTGGACTGGCAGGCCCCGCGCGAGAACCGCCCCAAGGCGGAGGTAAAGCTGCTGCTCAACATGCTGCTGCTTGGCATGGCCGGCATCCCGCGCGGCGGCCTCGTCACCGTGACTCTGGATGGCCGCCGCTTCCGCGTCTCGGCCAAGGGCGAACGCGCCAAGGTGCCACAGGCCATGGCAGACGTGCTGCTGGGCGTTTCACCGCTGGAAACCATCGATGCGCGCCTGGTGCAGCCTTACTACACCCGCGTTCTGGCCCAGTCCGCAGGTGTCGCGATCGACATGAAGCTGGAAGGTGAAGACACGGTGGTGGTTGCGGCAGCTTGATTGAAATCCGCGTGGTTAAGTGAATCCGCCGTTTACCAAGACGCAAGCCGTCCCCGTTTAGAGAAAAGTTTACGCAGCCCGGTAACACAGCGCAGACGTGTGCCCCTGTAGAAATGCCTCAACTTAGGAGAGGCGACTATGGGTGTTTATACTGCTCCGGCGGCAGGCGGTACGGTTCGGGCTTCGGCTTCGGGTGACACGGTCACCGGCAGCGCGGTTGCCGATACGCTCTGGGGCTTCGGTGGCAACGACCAGATCAATGGCGGTGCTGGCGACGACGTCCTGAACGGTGACGGAACCTATACGGTCAATGATGGCATCCTGAATGAAGGGAAGGCGGTCACGGCCTACACCGGCACGGTGTCCAGCAGCACCGGTCTGTTGCTGACCTCCATGGGCATGTCCGGCACAAACTCGGTCTGGCGCATCCGCAATGCCACCGACAACGCCATGACCGTGGTTCTCGAATCTCCCGGCCAGGGCAACGGCGGCCCGGTCAAGATGACCCTCGTGATCCCGGCACATTCCGATTATTTCGTGAGCAGCGCCAAGACGGGCACGCACAAGCTTTCCTACAACGACAAGAACATCGACACGAAAGCCTCAAGCTCGGCCGCTTTCAGCAACACCGCTGCAGTCACTTCGCAGAATGAAGGCAATGACACCATCAATGGTGGCGATGGCAACGACAAGATCTACGGCAATGGCGGCAATGACACGCTGAATGGCGACGCGGGCAACGACACCATTGATGGCGGTGATGGCACCGACATCATCCGCGGTGGCGAAGGCAACGACGTGCTCACGGGTGGCCGCGGCGACGACAAGCTCTTCGGTAATGCGGGCGATGACACCTTCCTCGCCGAATGGTCCATCACCCACGATGAATATGATGGCGGCGACGGCATCGACACCTTCAAGGCCGACGGCACGGAAGTGCAGGGCTATGCCCAGGAGATCGACCTTGCGACCGGCACCAACAACTGGGGCGACACCTTCGTCTCCATTGAGAACCTGATCGGTGGCACGGCCAACGACAAGCTCTGGGGTGACGAAGGCGCCAACAGCCTGTGGGGCAAGGACGGCAACGACCTGCTCGACGGGCGCGGCGGCGACGACAAGCTCTACGGCGAGAACGGCGACGACACGCTCACGGGCGGTGCCGGCAACGACTTCCTGGATGGCGGCGCTGGCAATGACTCCCTCGATGGTGGCGCTGACAACGACACCCTGCGCGGCGGCGACGGCAACGACATCCTCGATGGTGGCGACGGCGACGACGTGCTCTCCGGCGGCATTGGCCTCGACACGTTGCGCGGCGGTGCGGGAAACGACAAGCTCGACACGGGCGACGGCGATGACACGCTGGACGGCGGTGACGGTGCTGACACGCTGATTGCAGGCTCCGGCAATGACACCATGATCGGTGGTGCAGGTGCCGACAACCTTTTGGGTGGTGCCGGCAACGACAAGCTATCAGGCGGCAGCGAAAACGACGCGCTCAGTGGCGATGTCGGCAATGATACCCTGGACGGCGGTACCGGCAATGATCGCCTCACGGGTGGCGAAGGGGCTGACGTTCTGGTTGGCGGTGACGGCGTTGATACCGCCGACTACCGCAAGTCCGTAGCCGCTGTGACCGTGAGCCTCGTCAGCAACACGGGTCTGGGCGGTGACGCGGAAGGCGACACGCTTTCGGGCATCGAAAATCTGTCCGGTTCCGCCTTTGCCGACGTGCTGACGGGCAACGATGGTGTGAACCGCATCACCGGCATGTCCGGCGAAGACAAGATCTACGGCATGGGCGGCAATGACTACATCGCCACCGGCGGCGGCTACGACTATGTGGATGGCGGCGACGGCATCGACACCGTGACCTACGAAGAATCGTGGGACCGTGTGGTCGTCAACCTCACCACCGGCAAGAACCAGTATGGCGAAGCCTCGCGCGACGTGCTCGTCAATGTCGAGAACATCGTGGGTTCGGACTTCAACGATACGATCACCGGTGATGCGGGCGCCAACCGCCTGACGGGCGGCCTCGGCGATGACACGCTGAATGGCATGGCTGGAATTGACTACCTCTACGGCAACGCCGGCAACGATACCATGACCGGAGGCACGGAAGCCGACGTGTTCGTCTTCGAAGCGGGCTTCGGCAACGACGTCATCACCGACTTCCAGGCGGGTGTCGGCCGCACCGACCGCATCTGGCTCAAGGGCGTGGACGTGTCGAGCCTCGCCGACACGGACTGGAGCGTGACCGATACCGCCGCAGGCGTGGTTCTGGCCATCGCGGGCCATGGCTCACTCACCCTGCAGGGCGTGCACGCCAACCAGCTCCACGCGGATGATTTCATCTTCGCCTGAGGCTGCTTGTCAGGATCATGAACGAAAGGCATTCTTCGGAATGCCTTTTCTTGACTGCATGAATGCAACTTAAAATTGCATAAAAAGGAACTGCAATTCTGAAGACGGCCGCTCTCGAAAAACCGTCCGGGTTGTTGATGGGTCAAGCAAACATGAGAATTCATTTGACGCGCCCCGCGACTGAGAGTTGAGAGAGGTTAACAATTCGTTAATTTTGGGTGATCCACCCAGTTCCGGAGGGCAACATGGCGACGAATCTTCAAGCTGGTGACATTTCCATTCTTGGCTACAACGCCACCAATCCCGACACATTTGCGTTTGTCAGCCACGTGTGGATCGAAGCGGGTACGCAGATCAAGTTCACCGACAATGGCTGGCTGACGACAAATGTGTTCGCGACGAATGAAGGGATCGCAACCTGGACTGCTGCGGCAGACATCCCGCCAGGCACGGTCATCAATTCAGTCAGCAATGCAGCACAGTTCACCGGCGCCACTGCGATTGCGCTCGCCACCAATGGCGATCAGCTCATTGCCTATACCGGCCCGGAGGCGACGCCTAACTTCCTCCATGCCGTGCATTCCAATGCCACGACATGGGATGCCACCACGAATACTCCCCAACAATCAGCGCTGCCGACGGGACTTGTTGATGACCAGACCGGTATTTCGGTCGGATCGTTCGCAAACGTTCAGTACAACAACAGCACCACATCCGGCACCATTGCCGCGATGAAGGCTGCCATCAACAATGTGGCTAACTGGACCGGCAGTGCCTCTGCGCAGACCCAGGCGACAGCCAACCTGACCGTGACTGCAGCGGCAGTCACCGGAACGGCGGCGAATAACATCTTGACGACCAGTGGCGCAGGAAGCCTTGTCGCGGATGTCCACGCCTACAATGGCGCAGGCGGCACAGACACGGTGGACTACTCCGGCTCCATCAACCGTCTCACGCTCAACCTTTCGGATGCGACTGGCCTGTCCAATACCCACGCCGCCTACCGCGACACCTTCACCAGCATTGAACGTTTCAAGCTGACATCCTTCAATGACACATTCGTGGGCTCCACTGGCGACGATATCGTTCTCGATGCAGGTGGCGCCGACGCCTATGATGGCGGAGCAGGAACGGCCGATGAAGTCAGCTACGAGGACGCCGCTTCCGCCGTGACTGTCAATCTCACGGACGTCACCGGCAACTCCAATGCGGGGTGGGCCTTGGGTGATACCTATGCCAATGTCGAGAAGTTCCGGCTCTCGTCCCACAACGACACGTTCATTGGTTCGAACGCCAGCGGCTTCTACAACTGGGCGTCTGGCGAAAACGGCAACGACACCTTCACCGCCGGTGCCCTTGGCACCACAAACACATTCTGGGGTGGCAACGGTGACGACACCTTCAATGGCAGCGACGGGACGATGACGGTCCGGGCCGGGGCTGGTGTTGACACGCTCGTCGGCGGCAGCGGCAAGGCCTCGATGTATGGTGACGCCGACAATGACGTCTTGAACGGCAACGGTGGAGGCGACTTCCTGCGCGGTGGCCAGGGAGACGACGACATCAACGGCGGTCTCGGCAATGACCAGATGTATGGTGACGAAGGGCTGGATGAAATCATCGGTGATGCCGGTCTCGACGTGATCTATGGCGGCAGCGGCAATGACGTGCTGAGCGGCGGTGCCGACAACGACAAGATTTACGGCGATGCGGACAATGACACGATTGATGGCGGCCAGGGTGCAGACATGATTCGCGGTGGCGCGGGCGACGACCGCATCACCGGCGGTGACGGCAAGGACACCATGTATGGCGAAGCCGGAGCAGACACCTTCGCCTTTGCAGCGGGCCAGACAGGTGCCGACTACATCTATGATTTCGAGGTGGGTGTCGACTCAATCGAGTTTTCGGGTGTTGCGCCTGCCAGCGTGACGGGTCTCACAAATGCCTATGGCAATGCCGTGATCACCTGGGGAGGTGCCGGAACCACGATCACAGTGGCAGGCGTGACCTGGGATGCCGTGCAGGCTGATTTCGTTTTCCTCTGACAGGTTCCCGCGACCAATTCACATTGGGCACCCCACGGGGTGCCCTTTTTCGTTGTGCCGCATGCGCTCGTCCAGAGGAGTGCTGCTGTCAGGGGGCGATGCCGGGATTTTCCAGGCCTTCTTCCAGCCTGCGCTCCAGTTCCACCAGATCGGCGGGCAGGGGCAGCCCCAGCGCCCTGATCTGCGCCAGCTTCTGGCGGATCAGTTCATGCAACTCGTGCACGTCCTCGGGATTGTCCTCGATAGAGGTGAGTAGAAAGGCAATCTGCGTCTTCAGGTCTTCCAGCGCCATGGCCGCACTCCTGTGGCTGTTCCACCCACAATGTGTGGCGGCGGCGCGCAGGGTGCAAGGGACAGGACGGCGCAGTGCGAAATCCCCTGCTGGCACGCTCAATCCGGCGTCACTCAAGCAGGCCCTGAAACCATCAAATTGCAGCTAGACCGTAGAGGAGAAACGCAACTTATGGTGTTAGAAGGGCTCTGATGAAGGACATCAGGGGCAGGACCGAATTGGGCGGAAGGTTTCGGGCTTTGCGGCGCTTTGTACTGTGGGGGCTGCTGGGGGTGGCCGTCCTCGCGGCTGCCGTTTGGGCGGCGCAACTGTGGTGGCACTGGATGTATCCGGTGGTCCAGTTCCGTTACAAACTCACCGTGGAAGTGATGACGCCCGAAGGCCTCAAGAGCGGGTCAAGTGTCATTGAGGTAAGATACTCATCCGGCCATCCGCTGCCCAATCCGGGGCGCTACTACAATGACGCGCTGGTCGCTGGCGACGCTGTTTATGTGGACCTCGGGCAGGGCAAGAACCTTTTTGTGTTGTTGGGGAATTATCTCAGCGGCAGAAATGCCGGTGGTATGAATGGCGATCATGGTGAACGGTACACGGCATTTGGCGATGAAAATGATCGGAATAGCTCCACACACGGTCGGCATCACACTGCTTTGAGCGTGTTGCTGCTACCGAAATACACATTGGGTCTGAGGCGCGCGCCCGGCAATGAGAACTCAATTGCGTCCGCCCTCGAGGGTTTGCGAGATGCTTCGCCATCTGAGGTTCAGGATCTTCGCAGACTTCCGACAATGGTCACGTTTGGCGACTTGAGAAACATGGACTCAGCCAAAATCATTCAATCAAATGACTTTTCCTCGGTTTTCGGCACGGGTTTCTCACTGCATCGCGCCACCCTGCAAATTACAAGTGAATCAACGTCCAGTTCCATAGAAAATGTTCTGCCCTGGTTGAGGCCGTTTCGCCAATACAGGTGGCCAAATCTCCGTGGTGGTCCTTCAGTCATCAACAGTCTGCAGTACAATTCCTTCAAACAGCCATAGCATTACGGTGACACGCATTACGGTGGCACGTCACTCTTTTGACCAGAGTGGCGCGTCTGTTCCCCGCCCCCCAAAACAAAAGGCACCCCGTAGGGTGCCTTTGGCATTTTGGTTCTGTCCGGGAGGGCTT
>CALMZX010000110.1 GCA_937870685.1 uncultured Alphaproteobacteria bacterium | reverse complement strand
TCGCCGATGGTGAGCGGCGGATAAAGCGAATAGGCCTCGAAGGCCATGGCCACGCCGCGCTGCGAGGGCGGCAGGGTATGGATGGCCTTGCCTCCCAGTGTGATGGTGCCGTTCGAGACATCCTCGAAGCCCGCGATCATGCGGAGTGTCGAGGTCTTGCCGCAGCCCGATGAACCGAGGAGGGCCACGATCTCGCCGGACTGAACCGTGAGATTGAAATCCCTGACCGCATGAACGGTCTTCTTCTTGGTGCGATAGATCTTGTCAACGCCAGCGAGAACGAGCTCAGCCATGGAGACGTTCTCCCGTTGCCTTGTCAAAGAGATGGGTGCCTTCCGCCGCAAAGGCGAGATGGACTGTACTGCCGGGGTCCGGGATGGAGGCGGCGGAAGATGGCAGGGACGCCAGCAATTCCCAGCCGCCCTGTGCGGTCAGCAGGAGAACCACGCGTTCATTGAGCGGTGTCACCGCCATCACTTCAGCAGGGATGCCTGATTTGACCAGCGACACCGCCTCCGGGCGCACGCCGAAAGTGACAGGTTTCCCGGCGTGGGACGCGTGGTCTGCGGCGAGGGCAAGCGGCTTGCCCGCCAGTGTCACCGAACGGCCGTCCGCCGACAGGACAGTATCCGTGGTGTTGATGGAGGGATCGCCGAACAGCCGCGCCACGCCCAGATTGGCAGGGCGCAGGTAGATGTCCTCTGGCGTTGCCACTTGGACGAATTTTCCGCCCGCGAGAACGGCGATGCGGTCGGCGAGTGCCATTGCTTCCTTGTAGTCTTGCGTGACGTAAAGCACCGTGGCGCCGGACTGGCGCAGGAGGCGCGGCAGTTCGAGGCGCATTTCAAAGCGCAGCTTGGCATCGACGTTGCGCAGCGGGTCGTCGAGCAGCAGGATTTTCGGTTCGGCAGCGAGGGCGCGGGCAAGGGCCGTGCGCTGCTTCTGGCCGTTGGAGAGTTCGCGCGGCGCATGACCCAGCACATGGTCGATCTTCAGCAGTTTGGCGGCCTTGGCCACGCCTGCCATCACCTTGTCCTCGCTGGCCTTCGCGGCGCGCAAGGGGCTGGCGATGTTTTCCGCCGCCGACATGTGGGGGAAAAGGGCGAAGTTCTGGAAGGCCATGCCGACGTTGCGGTGTTCCGGTGCGATATCGGTGGCATCCTCGCCATCGATCTGGATTTCGCCGGAGGTCGGCTCCTCCACGCCTGCAATGAGACGCAGGAGGATTGTCTTGCCGGTACCAGAGCCGCCGAAGATCACGACGATCTCGCCGTTCGCGACTTGCAGGTCCAGATTCTCGAAGACCTTGAAGGACCCGAAGGACTTGGACAGCGACTTGAGGGAAAGCTGGCTCATCCTTTGACGGCTCCGAGTGAGAGGCCTTCCACGAGGTAGCGCTGGGCGAACATGGCAAGCACGAAGGTTGGAATGATGGAGAAGATGATGGCGGCGGCAATCTGGCCGTACTGGATGCCCGAGGCCGTGACGAAGGCCAGCGCACCAACCGTTACCGGCTGCTTGTCGGCAGAGGCCAGGACGAGGGCAAAGACGAAGTTGTTCCAGGCGAAGATGAAGGCCAGCAGGCCCGCTGCGGCAATGCCCGGCAAGGCCAGCGGCACGGCGATCTTGCGGAAAGTCTGGAACCAGCTGTAGCCCGCGATGCGATGGGCATGCTCGATGTCGGGTGACAGGTCTTCAAAATAGCCGCGCACGATCCAGAGGATGAGCGGCAGGCAGATGAGCTGGTAAACCCAGATCAGGCCGATGTAGGTATTGGTGAGGCCGAGCGTCTTGAAGTAAAGCGAGAGCGGCAGCAGCACCAGCAGCGGTGGTGCGAAGCGGAACGAGAGCAGCGTAAAGGCAATGTCCTCCCCCAGCCGGAACTTGAAGCGTGCGAAGGCATAGGCCGCGGGCACGCCAAGGATCAGCGAGATGATGACCGATGCAGACGACAGCAGCACCGAATTCCACAGGTTCTGCATGAAGTTCAGTTGCAGGGAGCCAGCAGCAGTCTTCATTTGCCCCGTCACCAGTGCGATGTAGTTCTCAAGCGTCGGTGTGAAGGCAAGCGACGGGGGGATGCGCAGGATCGACTCGTTCGTCTGGAACGACATGAGGAAGATCCAGAAGATCGGGAACATGAAGAAGATCACGACGAGCGCGAGCAGGATGCCGCGGATGACTTTTTCGAGTGTTGACGTGTGGTCCATGGTCAGCCTACCCCGTGCGCCTTTTCGCGCAGCTTGAGCCATTGCTTGATGAAGACGTTGGAGAGCGCATAGGTGATGGCCCAGAGAATGATCATCAACGCCGCAGAACGACCGACGTTGGTGGCCTGGAAGAAGTCGAGATAGGCCTGCACCTGGAAAACCAGCAGCTTGTCGCCGGGTCCACCCTGGGTCATGGCGTAGATGATGTCGAACTGCTGGATGGAATCGAGCAGGCGGAACAGCGTCGCCGTCAGGATGTAGGGCATCAGCATGGGGAGCGTGATGCGGAAGAACACGAAACTCCGTGGCACGCCGTCCAGTGCCGCCGCCTCAAACGGGGCGGGCGGCAGCGAGCGCAAGCCCGCCAGCAGCAATATCATCATGAAGGGCGTGTACACCCACACATCCACCAGGGTCACGGTGAAGAGCGCGGTGGCCGGGTCAGAGCCCCACTTCATATCGGGGAAGCCGAGGATGGAGACGAGGTAGCTGAGGATGCCGAAGTTGGGATTGGTCATCAGCTTCCACATCAACGCGGCAAGGGCGGGCGCCGTCATCAGGGGCAGGAGCAGCAGAATGGAGATGAAATTGTTCAGCCGCGTGCGCTTCTGCAGCAGCATGGCAATGGCGAGACCGAGGAGCAGTTCGAGGACAACGGTGAGGCCGGCATAGACCAGCGAAATCTTGAGCGTGTTCCAGAATTTCGGATCGCTGAAGAAATTGATGTAGTTCTGGAACCAGATGAAGCCCTTCATGGCGGGCAGGTTCAGGCGATAGCGCAGCAGCGAGTAGTACACCGCCGTGAAGAAGGGAATGAGAATACCGATGCACATGAGGAGCGCGGGCAGGCTCAGCAGATAGGGCAGGGCCTTCCGGGCGAAGCGGCTTTGCTTCGCGGGCCTGCCGGGCATGGCGGATGATGTCATGGTCCCATTCTTTCCCGTCGCGGGGTGCCTGTCAAAGTCAAGAAAGGGGGGCCGCCCCAGGGAGGAAAGCGGCCCCGCACTCAGGTGTCCGGATCAGCCGAGACCGGCTTCAGCCAGCTTGGCGTCCATTTCGGCGGCCATCTTGTCCAGGCCTTCGTCGACCGGGATTTCCTTGGCCACCATCTTCTGCAGGTTTTCCGACCACAGGGTGGTGAGGTCGAAGAACAGCGGCTGGGCGGTGAAGTAGATCTTGGCGCCCGGTGCCGACACGTCATGCTGGTTCAGGTAACCGGCATAGGACTTGTCGATGCGGCCGCGGAACTCCTCGTCCTTCCAGACGGAGGCGCGGACCGGGTTGACGAAGTCCATCTTGCGGGCGCCGAAGAGCGCGTGTTCGACGGAGGTTGCCCACTGCAGGAAGTACCAGGTGGCGTCCTTCTGCTTGCCGGCCGAGGCCATGGCGAGCGACCAGATCCACACGTTCGGCGTCGGAGCGGAGGCTGCCGGGTTGGCCGCGAACGGCGCATAACCGAGGTTGCCCGCTTCCTTGTTGTCGCCACCGTTCATGAAGTAGCCGAGAATGTCGGCATCGAAGATCATGGCGGAAGCGCCGGCGCCGAGGTCGGTGCCGACCTGGTACCAGGTGTAGTTGGCCCAGTCCTTCGGACCGGATTCCTGGATCATCTGCACCCACTTCTTGTGGAAGTCCTTGGAGCCGGCCGAGTTCATGGCGGCCTTCAGCTTGCCGTCGGTGACGTTGAAGTCCTTTTCACCGAAGTTGGCATAGCCCGAGAGGAAGCCCGGATGGATCGAGGCCCAGGAGCGCGAGCCGCGCACGCCGATGCCATAGGGTCCGCCGAGGTCCTTGGTGAGCTTGGCCGAGGTTGCCACCATCTCGTCGATGTTCTTCGGCGGCTGCACGCCAACCTTGTCGAACATCTTCTTGTTGTAGGAGATGTTGTTGAGCTCATAGCCCCAGGGAATGCACCACTGCTTGGCATCCGCCGAGCCCAGTTCGCCGCCGGGAACACCGTTCCAGGAGGTGGAAGCACGCAGACCAGGCAGGAGGTCTTCCCAGTTGTAGCCGGGGTTGGTCTTGGCCGGGTCCTTGATGTACTCATTGATGTCGTCGATCCAGCCGGCCGGACCATAGGTCCAGGTCATGTAGGCGCCGGTCATGAAGGCGTCGTATTCGCCGGAGCCCGACGACAGGGCGGCAGTCACCTTGTCGAAGTACACGTCTTCCGGGAAGATGTCCCAGGAGACGTCGATGCCGGTCATCGTCTTGAAGGTTTCGATGTTGGCGATCATGGCGTCGGCGTAGGGGTGCTTGTTGAGCAGCAGTTTGAGCTTGGTGCCCTTGTGCTTCATCCAGTCGAAGTCAGCGGCCATTGCCCTGGTCTGCGCCTGGGTGACGAGCAGGCCGGCGGCAGAAGCCGAAAGGCCCAGCTTGCCGGTTGCCTGCAGCAGTTCGCGGCGGCTCATCTTGCCGGCGACGAAAGCCTCAAACAGTCCTTTTTCCTTGTCGTACATTCTCAGATCCTCCGTTGATGTACTACTGGTGATAACGGTTAGCCCGGTGCGGATTTCCCGTTCTTCTTGCCGGGCGGTTGACCCGGTTTGGTGTTGGCGAGGCGGCGCGCGGTCGCCTCGTCGGTGATCAGGCCGGAAAGAAGGCCACTCGAAAGAATCGCGTGGATGGCCTGGGTCTTGGTCGTGCCGCCCGCCAGACCCACGATGTCGTGGGCCCTGAGGTCGGCAATGCGGGGAGCAAGCGCCCGGTCGGAGACGCTGTTGGGCAGGTGCGTGCCGTCGGCGGCAAAGAACTGCCCGAGGATTTCAGCAGCAGCTCCGGATTTCATCACCTCATCCACGTCATCTTCGTCGAGCATGCCGGCAGAGGCGATGAAGCTGGCGCGCGTCACTTCGCCGATGCCGGCGATGTAAAGCTCGGCCTTCTTTGCCATGGCGATGACGTCGGACACGCCATACTGCGCTTCCAGCACGCGGCGGTCCTTTTCGGTGTTGGCGAAGAATGGCACGGGCATGACATAGGCTTCCGCGCCGGTGCGTTCGGCGAGTTTGTGGATCACGTCGAAGGGGCTTGCGGCAAAACGCTGGGTCAGGCCGCCCAGCAGCGAGACAAATTTCGTGGCCTTGCCGTCCACGCTTGCCATCAGGTCGATGGCAGCGGCGAGAGTACGGCCATGGCCGAAGCCGATCATGCTGTGGCGTTCGCTTTCGATGAGGCTGCGGATGTAGCGGGCACCCGCCATGCCCAGCGTGCGCAAGGGCAGGGCACCTTCATCGATGTTGGGAACCACCTCGCAATGGGCGAGGCCATGCATGGCCTTGAGGCGTTCTTCCAGTTCGATGCAGCCTGCGATCGGTCCTTCGACGAAGACGCGGATCAGGCCCTCGCTGCGCGCGCGCGCGATGAGGCGGTGCGCCTTGGTGGATTGCACGCCCAGAAGTTCCGCCACTTCGCCCTGCGTCTTGCCGCCGGCGAAGTGCAGCCACGCGGCACGGGCAGCCAATGCGGCCTCCTCGTCCACCTGAACGGCTGACGGAATCTGGTTCACGCGCGCTCCCATTCTGTGATGTGAATTATTTTTCTTGTCGTGCAATATTTTTCAGACTAGCCTTCGAGTCAAATGAATTCGTTGCTGCGTTGCAAACAACGCGCGTCACGGCGCGTTGTCTTTGCGGCGCAAATCGTGTTTTGTTTTGTGAAAGCAATGGGAGACGACGAAACGTGGCGCGCAAGATTCCGTGGATCGGCACAAGCTGGAAAATGAACAAGCTCCGCGCGGATGCGGTGAGCTATGCCGAAACCCTCAAGGCTTCGCCCTTTGCCAACACCACGGCGGCGCAGCCTTTCATCATCCCACCCTTTCCCTACATCGAAGAAGTTGCCAGCCTGCTGAAGGGCACACGCGTCAAGGTGGGCGCACAGAACATGCATTGGGACGACAAGGGCGCGTGGACCGGCGAAGTCTCGCCCCTGATGGTGAAGGACTGTGGTGCCTCGCTGGTGGAATTGGGCCACAGCGAACGCCGCACCTTCTTCAATGAAACTGACGAGGCCGTGGGCCTCAAGGTCAAGGCCTGTCTCGCCCATGGGCTCACCGCACTGGTGTGCATCGGTGACACGCGCGTGGAATACGAGACAGGCGCCACTGCCGACGTGCTGGCAAAGCAGACGCGCTATGCGCTGCGCCACGTGGGCAAGCAGGCTCTGGGCAATGTCGTCATTGCTTACGAGCCCGTCTGGTCCATTGGTGAAGGCGGCATTCCCGCTGATCCGGATTTCGCCGAGGACCAGCACCGCCGTCTGAAAGCACTCACCAGGGATATCGTGGGTGAAGCGCTGCCCATCCTGTACGGGGGCAGCGTCAACCCGCAGAATTGCGTGGCACTCGCCGGCCGCGCCAACATCGATGGCCTGTTCATTGGCCGCTCCGCCTGGGAGCCCAACGGCTATCTCGGCATCATTGAATCTGTGACCCGTTCATTGGAGGCTTGAATCATGAAGATCGCACTCGCCGGCGACAGCGCCGGAAAACCCCTTGCTGACGCCTTGGAGGCCCATCTCAAGGCATCCGGCAAGCATGAGGTCAGCAATCTCACGGCAGGGGGCTTTTATGCCGATCTCGCGGCGGGCGTGGCAAAGCGCGTGAAGTCGGGTGAGTTCGACCGTGCCATCCTGTGCTGCGGCACCGGCATTGGCGTCTGCATCGCCGCCAACAAGGTGCCGGGCATCCGCGCGGCCCTGACGCATGACACCTATTCGGGCGGAAAAGCGGCGACGTCCAACAACGCCCAGATCATCACCATGGGGGCACGAGTCATTGGTGCGGAGCTGGCGAAGGACATTGCCGACAAGTGGCTGTCCTCCAGCTTTGATCCGAAGGGCGCATCTGCCGCCAATGTGGAAGCCCTCGACAAGCTCGACGGCTGAAGGGGCTCACGCCGCCGAATTGGGGTAGCCCGCGTCATCAACCACCTGGGCGATGCGGGCGGCAGGTTGTGCCGTCTCCACCGTCACAATCTTGGTGGCCAGGTCGGTCCTGACCTCGGCCTTGGGGTCAGCCGCCTTGATGGCTTCGGTGATGACTCCCACGCAATGGCCGCAAGACATGTCGGGCACGTTGAGCTTGATCATGGCATTCTCCGGAATGAAGCTTGAGCGACCTAGATAATCATCCCCGCGTCGCAACGAAAGGGCTGTCGTGACGCGGGGCTTGGTCAATTGCCCTCCCGGCATTACATTGGCGGAGAAGCGACCGCCGCCCTGATCGCGGGCAGGTTGACCGGATTCCGCATGACACACCTGAGCATTCCTGTTGACGGCATGACCTGCGCCTCCTGCGTGCGGCGGGTGGAGAAGGCCGTGGCTGCCGTTCCCGGGGTGTCGAAGGCTGTCGCCAATCTCGCCACGGAGCGGGTGGATGTGGATTTTTCCGGCGCTCCGGCGGCGAAGCCCGTGCTGGAGGCCATCCATGCAGCAGGTTACGGTGCCGCCAGCCAGTTGATTGAAATAGGCATCGAGGGGATGACCTGCGCGTCGTGTGTGCGGCGGGCCGAGAAGGCCATCGCCGCGACGCCGGGCGTGATCTCTGCAAACGTCAACCTTGCCACGGAACGGGCAACCGTTGAACTGGTGCAGGGTGCCACCGGGCTTGCCGAAATCGAAGCCGCCATCCGCAAGGTCGGCTATGTGCCCTTGCGGCTGGGCACGTCGCAGGCCTCAGGTGATGTGGCGCAGGCGTCGAAAGAGGAGGAGCGCAAGCGCCTGCTTCGCGACCTGCTGATATCAGGTGCGTTGACCCTGCCGCTCTTTGTCATGGAAATGGGCTCGCATGCCATTCCCGCCTGGCACCATGTCCTGCATGGCAGTGCGCGGGGCTGGGTCTATCCGCTGTATTTCCTGTTGGCGACGGCGGTGCTTTTCGGGCCGGGCCTGCGCTTCTTCCGCAAGGGCATTCCGGCCATGCTGCGATTGTCTCCGGACATGAATTCGCTGGTCGTGCTTGGTGCCACGGCGGCTTGGACCTATTCGGTGGTTGCCACCTTCCTGCCGTCCGTGCTGCCCGCCGGCACGGTGAATGTCTATTATGAGGCAGCGGCAGTCATCGTCACGCTGATCCTCTTCGGCCGTTACCTTGAAGCGCGCGCCAAAGGGCGGACCAGCGAGGCGATCAGCCGTCTTGTCGGCCTGCAGGCCAAGACGGCGCGGGTGGAGCGCAATGGTAGTGTGGTGGAATTGCCGCTGGAAGATGTTCTTGCGGGCGACACGATCCATGTGCGTCCCGGCGAGCGCCTGCCGGTCGATGGAATGGTGGTGTCGGGGGACTCCTACGTCGATGAATCGATGGTGACGGGCGAGCCTGTACCTGTTGCCAAAGTACAGGGCGCAGGTGTCGTCGGCGGCACGCTCAACACCACAGGCAGCTTCACCTTCCGTGCCACAAAGGTCGGTGCTGACACGCTGTTGTCCCAGATCATCCGCATGGTGGAGACGGCGCAAGGCTCGAAGCTTCCCATCCAGGGCATCGTAGACGAGGTGACCGCCTGGTTCGTGCCGGCGGTGGTCACGGCAGCCTTGCTCACATTCCTGGTCTGGTTTGCATTCGGGCCATCACCGGCGCTCACCTTCGGTCTTGTCAACGCCGTGGCCGTGCTGATCATTGCCTGTCCCTGCGCCATGGGGCTTGCCACGCCCACGTCCATCATGGTGGGCACGGGCCGTGCGGCAGAACTGGGTGTTCTCTTCCGCAAGGGCGAGGCGCTGCAGACCCTCAAATCCGCCGGGGTCATCGCCTTTGACAAGACGGGCACGCTCACGCAAGGCCATCCCGTGCTGACGGACCTTGATGTGGCGCCGGGCTTCTCGCGTGGCGACGTGCTGCCGCTTGTGGCTGCGGTTGAAAGCCACTCTGAACATCCCATCGCCAAGGCCATTGTCGCTGCGGCACAGGCAGAGGCAATGGCCATTCCCGCTGTCAGCGGGTTTGAAGCCGTGCCGGGTTATGGGGCTCGCGCGCTCGTCTCGGGGCGTGACGTGGCTGTTGGTGCTGCGCGCTACATGGAAAAGCTCGGGCTGGACGTGTCAGACCTTGCGTCCGCCGCGCAAGGGCTGGCGGTGGCTGGCAAGACGCCGCTTTATGCTGCCGTCGATGGAAAGCTCGCAGCCGTCATCGCGGTGTCCGATCCGGTGAAACCGGAGTCCACTGCCGTTGTCGCGGCCTTGAAAAGGGAAGGCCTGCGGGTGGCCCTCATCACCGGCGACAACCGGCGCACGGCCGAGGCCATCGGCAAGGGGCTCGGCATTGACGAGATCATTGCGGATGTCCTGCCGGACGGAAAGGTGAAGGCGGTGGAAGCGCTGCGCGCCGATGGCCGGGTGCTCGCCTTTGTTGGCGACGGCATCAATGATGCCCCGGCGCTTGCGGCGGCCGACGTTGGCATTGCCGTCGGAACCGGCACGGATGTCGCAATCGAAAGTGCCGATGTGGTGCTGATGTCGGGTGACCTGAAAGGCGTGCTCAATGCCATCCGCCTGTCGCGCGCCACCTTGCGCAACATCCGCCAGAACCTGTTCTGGGCCTTCGCCTACAATGTGGTGCTGATCCCCGTGGCGGCGGGCGCGCTCTACCCGTTCACGGGCACGCTGCTCTCGCCCATGCTGGCAGCGGGTGCCATGGCGATGTCGAGCGTTTTCGTGTTGGGCAACGCCCTGCGGCTCCGGCGCTTTTCACCCTGACCCGTGTCAGTGCCTCATGCCGTTGAACTCCTTCACGGCGTCAATCATGGCGACGATGTTTTCCAGCGGTGTCCCGGCCTGCACGTTGTGAATGGCATCAAACACGAAGCCGCCTCCGTCAGAGAAGATTTCGCAGCGCTCCAGTACCTGTGCGCGCACTTCCTCCGGTGTGCCGAAAGGCAGGACATGCTGGGTGTCCACGCCACCGCCCCAGAACACAAGCCGTCCCTTGTACTTGTCCTTGAGGAAACGGGCATCCATGCCCCTGGCCGAGCATTGCACGGGATTGATGATGTCCACGCCCGCCTCGATCATCGATTCAAAGAACCGCTCGGAGGCGCCGCAGGAGTGCTTGAAGATTTTCCAGCCCGTGTTCTTGTGCACCCAATTGCACAGTTCGGTGTAGTGCGGCTTCCACAGGCTGTCGAAGGTTTTGGTGGAGCAGAAGGTCGATGTCTGCGTGCCGAAATCCGTGCCGCAGAGGAACAGGATGTCAATGGCCTCGCCGACGCGGGCGTTGATCTTTTCCAGGTTGGCAATGCCGGTCTCCACGACACGTTCGTAGAACTGGTGCACAACATCGGGTCGGCTTGCGGTGAGCATGTACCATTCGGCGATGTCGCGCACTCCCTTCGGGTGGGTAAGGTCAATGCCCGGCACGCCTGAAATGTCGCCCAATGCCGTGTTGCCGAGCGTTGCGAAGACGGCATACTCGCCAGTGTTGACGGCGCGGGCGTCCTGCTCGATCTCGTCCAGCTGCGCATCGCTCAGCAGGGTGTACTGGGCGGTGTTGTCATCGACGTCATAGTTCTCGCGCTGGTCTTCCTCCTGGCGGATGATGGCGTCGAAGAAGAAGCCGCCCTTGGGCATGTGGCCGCTGGGTTTCGCGCTGGTGTCGCCACGGGGGTAGATCAGCGTGCCGCCCTCTTCCGGTTCGGTGACGGTGCGGAAGGCCTCCGGCACCAGCACGGTGAGACCGTTGAAACTGAACGGCTTCCAGCCTTGGTTGTCAAAGCCGAACATGGTGGTGCGACCGGAGAGGCGGGCGACGTCCACGCCAATGGCCTCTTTCAGGTCATCCTCGATCAGGCCCAGCATCTGGTAAGGCTCGATGATCTTCACCAGCCGCTTCGCAAGGCCGTAGTGGTCGCGCAATGCCGCCACGCAGCTGGCATGCATGCCCGTGACATTGCAGCCGCCGAAATCCACCGGCACATGGTCGGGCGTGCGGTGGTTGATGCTGTCGAGGACGCGCTGGCGCTTTGGTCCAATGCTCTTTGCCGGTGTCATTCTCGTTCTCCGTCGCGGGCCGGTTCAGTTGGCGTGGGCCGAGGCCACGACCATCTGGCGGGCCAGGGTCACGGCGTCCGTTGCTGTTTCACCAAATCCGTCGGCACCGATTTCGCGTGCGAAACGGTCGTTGAGCGGTGCGCCGCCCACCAGGATTTTCACGAGGTCGCGCAGGCCTGCTGCCTCGATGGCGGCAATGGTCGTCTTCATCGACATCATGGTCACCGTGAGAAGCGCTGTCATGCAGACGATCTGCGGGTTGTGCTCACGGATGGCGGCCACAAACTTCTCCGGCTTCACGTCCGTACCAAGGTCGATGACCTTGAAGCCCGCGCCCTCCAGCATGGAGATCACCAGGTTCTTGCCGATGTCGTGCAGGTCGCCCTTCACCGCTCCCGCGATCACGGTGCCTGCAGGTTTCACCCCGGAGACGGCGAGCAGCGGACGCAGCGGTTCCATCGCCGCCTTCATGGCCCGGCCCGAGAGCATCAGTTCCGGCACGAAGTATTGCTCATCCTGATACAGCTGGCCGACATCATCCATGGCCGGGATCATGGAGCCGGTAATGAGGGCGATGGGGTCCACCCCCTTGGCCAGTTCCTCGTTGACGGCTTCGCGTGCAGTTGCCGCTTCTCCGTCAACGATCGCATCGTAGAGCTTCTCGACAAGCGCCATGGTTTCCTCCCAGGAAAGGCAAATGCCAGGTCAATCCGGGCGATTTGTGGGAGATGGCACGGCGCCGTCCTTGATCAGGCTCAAATGAAAGACGGTCACGCTGCTGGTGCCAGCGAAAACTCTCGTGAACCCTCACGGGGTGGTGGCGTCACGGATGATGGAAATGAAATGAAAAGACGCAGACTGACCAATCCGCCCCATCGCAGGCATGGTGGACCGGCTACTATATGTTGGCGGCTGTTTCAGTTTGCATCCCGGAGCGCGCCATTGTGCACGCTGGGGTTTCCCGGTCAGGCGGCGGCCTTTTCGCACTGGTCACCGCCCCGAATGATCGTTTCCCGGAAGGGCAGGGAAAGCGGTGCCGGTGCCGGGCTCCTGTCCATCCCGCCGCTGCCCTGAAACTCCTTGGCCGGGCGCTTTCCAAATCGCCTGTGGTAGGCGTTGCTGAATGTCGTGCTGCTCTGGAAGCCACAGGCGACAGCCACTTCAATGCAGGACATGTCGGTTTCCAGAAGGAGATTCCTTGCCCGTTCAAGCCGCAGGTTGCGATAGTACATGATAGGCGCGCAACCGACGTTTTCCCTGAAGATGCGTTCCATGTGCCTGCGGGAACAGCCGCACGTGGCCGCTATGGACTCGATGTCGAGCACCTCGTCGGGATTCTCCTCCATCAGGGCAATTGCCCTGATCAGGTACTTGTTGCGGGAACCGGTCCGCAACGAAATCTTGGCTTGCGGTTCGGCTGGTGATCTCATGCGGATGTGCAGCAGCCGGGCCGCCACCGTTGAGGCAACCGGTTTGCCGCTGAGGTTGGCGATGATGTTCAGCATCATGTCCGCGACGGCGTGTTCGCCCGCGCAGGTCAGCCGGTTCCGGTCGATTTCAAAGAGTGTGCTGGTGACGTCAATGCCGGGATAGGATTCGCGGAAACCCGCCGCCATTTCCCAGTGAATGGCCGCCGTGTAGCCATCGAGAAGACCGGCCTCGGCAAGAAGGCGAGAGCCCGTGAATATGCCACCGAGAAGCGGTGACTTGACCGCGGTGCGGCGGAGCCAGCTCCGCAGCGTCACGGATTCCCGGTTCTGGGTATTCCGGCCACCGACGAGGATGACATTGCTGCCGGCCTCCATGCTGTCCGGCGTGCCCGGGACATTCACGTCGAGGCCGCTTGAGGAGCCTACGCAAGGTCCGTCAATGGCGTGGAGCGACCAGCGATAGTGTTCGCTGCCAAGCACGGCATTGGCGCACTTCAGGGTATCCGTCACACCTGCCAGTGACAGGAGCGAAAAGCCGGGCAGCAGGACAAGGGCGAAGGTCCGGTTGGGGATCGGTGGCCTGAACGCCATGTGTCCGGACATGTCGTTCATGGCTGTTCAGTTCCCGAGGACGTGGGCGCGCGACGGTGGCCAGCTCGCGTAGATTTTTCCGCCATGGCCGAGGTCGAGCGTTTCCAGTTCGCGCTGGCCGATCTGGACCTTGATCTCGCTGCCGTCCTCGGCTTCGAGGAAGAGCGTCACCGTGGTGCCCATGAACTGTTCCGAGATCAGCTGGCAGGCGACAACATTGTCGGCCGTCGGCTTGCGGGTGGAGACCTGCACGAGGTCGGCCGCTACGACGAAACTCAGGGGTTGACCCGGCTGCGCCGCCGGGGCCGCGGAGGCGGGCACGGTAAAGCTGCCGAGTTTTGTTTCCACCGTGACGGCATCGTCCTTGCGGGCGGCGACCTTGCCTTCGAAGATGTTGTTGCGGCCGACGAACTCGGCCACGAACTTGTTGGCGGGCGCGCGGTAGATGTCCTTGGCCTTGCCGATCTGGGCGATCTCTCCCTGCGCCATGATGATGACGCGGTCAGCCATGGCAAAAGCCTCGGACTGGCTGTGGGTCACGTAGACGAAGGTAATGCCCAGCTCCTTCTGCAGCTTGGTCAGCACGCTCTGCATGCGGATGACCAGATGGGCATCGAGTGCCGAGAGCGGCTCGTCGAGCAGGAGGATCCTGGGTTCCGTGACCAGCGAGCGGGCCAGTGCCACGCGCTGGCGCTGGCCACCTGAAAGCTTGGCCACATTGCGTTCGGCGAACTGCCCGATGCCGAGCCGTTCCAGCCATTCCAGCGCCTTATTGCGCCGTGTGGCGGAATCGACGCCCCGCATCTTGAGGCCGAACTCCACGTTCTCGCGGGCGTTCATGAAGGGGAACAGGGCGAGCGACTGCCACACCATAGGCGTGTCGCGCTCGTGCGGCTTCACATGGTTCATGACCTTGCCATCAAGGCGGATTTCCCCGCCCGTGGGGGCCTCAAGGCCCGCCAGCATGCGCAGGGTCGTGGTCTTGCCGCATCCGGATGGTCCCATGATGGCGAGGAACTCGCCCTCGGCAATCTCGAAGCTGGTGGGCTTGACGGCGGTGAATTCGGCGAAACGCTTTTCAACCTTGTCAAAGACAACAAGTGGCTTGCTCATTGGGGCACGCCCTCCTTCTTTTCTTTCGACGACATCATCATTTCCGCAATCACGATCAGGGTGATCGAGATCACGAAGACAAAGGTGCCGATGGCATTGATCTGGGGATCGACGTTGCCCTGGAGGATTTCCAGGATGACGACGGGAATGGTCTTGTTGAGGCCGGAGACGAACCAGGCCACGGCAAACTCGTCGAACGAGACGGCTGCGGTGAGGCAGAGGGCCGCGATGATCGACGGCTTGGCGAAGGGTATGACGACTTCCCACATGGTCCGCCATTCGGAGGCGCCGAGATTCCAGCTCGCCGCCTCAAGATTGGGGTCCATGTCGTTGAGGCGGAGCCGGATCACGGCCATTGCGAAGGGGGCGCCCAGCACAGTGTGCGCGATGATGATCGAAATCACCTGGCCGGAAAGCCCGATCTGCGCCAGCCAGGAGAGCATGGCGAGCGCCATGATGATCAGCGGGATGGTGGGTGGCAGCATGGCCAGCGCAAGGTAGGCCTGCTTGAACATGAAATTGTAGCGGTGGTCGGTGTAAGCCGTGCAGAAACCGATGAAGGTCGAGAGCAGCGAGGAACAGACGGCCACGATCAGGCTGGTCCATGCTGCTTCAATCACCTCGGGCCGGCCCAGCACAGTCTGGTACCAGTGCAGCGTGAAGTGGCCGAGTGGCAGCGTGGGGAAACGGTCGGAGTTGAAGGAGAAAATGAAACTCCAGATGATCGGTGTGAAGATGAAGCAGAACGCGATCAGGATGTAGGCGTAGAGCCCCCAGCGCAGGGTTTTGTCCGAGGTCATCCGCGCCTCCTGTAGGCAGCCGTCACCGCGGCGAAGGCCACGGCGAGAAGTGAAAGGATCATCACCACCGCAATCACCGCGGCCCGCGGCCATTGCTGGCCCGACTTGGTGGAGTCGATGATCATGATGGACAGCGTCGGCGGCTTGGAGCCACCGAGATAATAAGGGCTGACGAAGTCGCCGAAGGAGAGAATGAAGCAGAACAGAGCGGCGATCACGAGGCCCACCTTGGCGGCAGGAATAATGACGGCGAAGACCGTGCGCAGGCTGCTGCAACCGAGGTTGTGGGCGGCTTCAATCAGGGTCTTGTCGATGCTGGCAAGCGAAATCGTCTGCAGGATCAGGACAAGCGGGAAGGACAGTGTGAGATAGCCGACAATTGTGCCGATGGGAGAGTTGAGCAGCGGGAATGGCCCAAGCCCGATCCAGCCGAGCATCGTGTTGATGACGCCACTGCTCGCCAGCACCACCTGCCAGGCATAGATGCGTACCAGGTAGCTGGTGAAGAACGGGATCACGAGAAAGAAGATGGCCCAGCGGCGGGCGCGGTCATTGGCATGGAAGGCAAGGCCGTAGGCTGCCGGAAAGGCGAGCACCGAAGCCAGCACGGTCGCGGCGGCGGCGAGCATGAAGGTGTAGCCATAGGCGCGCCAGAAGATGTCCCAGCCGAGGATCTTGATCCAGTTGTCAAAGGCAAAGGCCGGCATCATCCGGTAGTTCCTGACGAGCCAGAAGCTCATCACGAACATGAAGGCCAGCGGCACAACAAAGAACAGGGATTGCCAGATCAGCAGCGGTGCGCGCCAGAACCAGGCATAGACGTCTGCGCCTCTTCTCTCGGTCATGGGGGAGAATCTCCAATGTCGCGGTCAAGCTGCCTTACGTTTGACCAAGAGTGCAAGTCTCCAGCCCCGGGCCCCATGGCCCGGGTGCTGCGTGGGGCAGGGGCCACCGTCACGCGGAGTGACAGTGGCCGGTATCAGGTGAAACGAAAGGGCTCAGGAGCCCTTGTACTCCGACCAGAAATCGTTCCATTCCTCCAGGCTCTGCTGGACGGGAACCTGGCGGTACTTGATGCGGCCTTCCTTGATCAGTGTCACCGGATCGTTGGCAGCACCATCGATCTGTCCGGTGCGCTGGGCTTCCTTGGCGTCCTTTTCGTTGAGCAGCTTGCGGCCGCCCTTGGTGACGGCAAAGGCCGGATAGGCGGCCATGCGGGCCGAGTGGACCTGACCTTCCGGAGACATCATGTACTGGATGAACTTCTTGGCAACGTCGGCATTCTTGCTGTCCTTGCCGATGGACCAGGATTCGGTGAACTGGATGCCACCTTCCTTGGGCACAACGGAGGCCACCTTGGCGCCATCGCGTTCCAGCACGCCGGTGATCCAGTCGCCGATGCCTGCCATGGCCAGCATTTCGCCCGTCTTGAGGCCGTTGAAGGTGCCGCCGTAGTCGAAGAAGCCGCCGACCTGCGGACGCAGCGTCTTGGTGGTTTCCCTGACCTTGTCCCAGGCCGCGCCATCGATGTCGAAAGGCGAGGCGTTGCCGTTGAGGAGGCTCATCTGGCCGAGGTTCGGCAGGTGCCAGTCGAAGTGGCCGACCTTGCCCTTGACCTCCGGCTTCCAGAAACACTTGTAGCTCATGGCTTCTTCGGCCGAGATGGCGGTGGTGTTGTAGGACACGCCGAGGTGGCCACAGCGGACCATCACGGAGAAAAGCTTGCCGTCCATCCAGTGGCCGGGGAACTGCTTCCATTCATCGTACAAGAAATCATCGAAGGGGTAGTCGGCGGCATTGAGTTCTTCAACGTAACCGGCCTGGTTCAACTGCTGCACGAATTCCGCGTCGGAGAGGATGACGTCATAGGTTCCGGGCGGTGACTGGGCGATGAGCGCCAGCATGTTGTCGCCGCCGGCGTAGTACTTCGGCTTGAACTTGACGTTGTTGGCGGCTTCGAATTCCGCCACCACGTCAGCTTCGCCGTGGCCGTACCAGGCCAGCATGTTGAGTTCGACGGCTTGCGCCCAGGCGCGGCTGACGAAGGGCATGGACAGTGCGGCCGTGCCGACGCCGTATTTCAGGACATCGCGCCGGTTCGGCTTCAGGAGTGATTGCTTGCTCATGGACGTTTTCCCTCGCGCGGGTGTTTATGCTGCTGGTGGTCCGCGCATGTGGATGACTAAACACATCCCGGCCACTAATAAAAATTGATCATTCAAATCACAGCATGAGTTTCCCTTATGGAACCATTGCCGCAGTGTTCAGCCGCTCCAGCCGCACAAAGTCGGTTTGTCCTGAATCTTGAAGGGTTTGCATGACGTGGTTGACCAGCATCATGGCCGCTGTAGAGGCGCCTGTATTCTTGAAGAACATGCCCACATGAATGTCGGGAAGGGGTGGAAAACCGTCACTCTCCGTCAGGATGCGCATGCCGCGCATGAGGGTGCGCCGGGTCAGTGCCGTAACCCCGAAGCCGGACTGAACGGCCAGTTGCAAGCCGTTGATGCCAGGGCTCGAGAAGGTGATCCGCCAGGGCCTGCCGATCTGGTCCAGGCTGCGGATCATGCGTTCGCGGTAATGGCAGCCTTCCGGGTGGGCGGCGATCGGCACGGGCAATTTCACATCGGCATCAAAATCGCCGGCCGCGACCCAGATCGGCCGTTCGGCCCAGGTGTAGATCAGGCCCGGCGGCGGCGTTCCGTCAAACATGGCGACAACGATGTCGAGTTCGTCGTTCTCGAACATGGTCATCAGCAATTCGCTGGTGTCACAGTGAATGGAGATCGACACGTCCGGATGCTGCTTGGAGAAATGGGCCAGCGCCTTCTGGAAGAAGGCGACGGCATAGTCGTTGGGGAGGCCCACGCGCAGGCTGCCGGTTGATTCCTTGCGCTGCAGCCGTGCCACGATTTCATCGTTCATCACCAGCAGCTGCCGCGCATAGCGCGCCAGGCTTTCGCCTTCGCGCGTCAGGGCGATGTTGCGGCCCGATGTATCCATCAGGGTCATGCCCACCAGGTCCTCGAGCTTCCTGATTTGCAGGCTGATCGCGGGCTGGGTGCGACCGAGCAACTGCCCGGCCTTGGTGAAGCTGCCGAGGTCAATCACGGCGAGGAAGGTTCGCAGTACGTCTGTCGGGAGATTGACCACCACCATGACCGGCTCCAAAGAGAAACTTATGAGACAATAACTTAAATGAATTTACAATATCAATGCAATCGGCATATTCGTTCCCCCGAAAAGACACACCCTCCGGGAGGATCCGATGACCGA
>CALMZX010000109.1 GCA_937870685.1 uncultured Alphaproteobacteria bacterium | reverse complement strand
ATTCTCTCCACGGTCCTCGACATTTCGCGCATCGATGCCGGGGCGATCAAGCCGGAGATCGAGGGTTTCCAGCTCCAGGAACTGTTCGACACGCTGGAGCGCGAGTTCAAGCGGCAGGCCAGCGACAAGCATCTCTCGCTCCGCTTCGTGCGCACCTCGGCCGTGGTGAAGTCCGACCGCAAGCTCTTGCGCCGCGTGCTGCAGAACCTCGTCTCAAACGCTATCAAATACACGGTGAAGGGCCGCGTGCTGGTGGGCGTGCGAAGAAAGGGCAGCGGCTACCAGATCGCGGTGCATGACACGGGTCTGGGCATTCCGGCGGAACAGTTGCGCGTTGTCTTCCGCGAATTCGAGCGCCTTGGCCGCGACAAGCACAATGAACCGGGCCTCGGGCTTGGCCTCTCCATCGTGGACCGCCTGTGCAAGGTGTTGCGCCACCCGATCACGCTCACCTCCTCAGTCGGCAAGGGTTCGGCCTTCATGGTGACGGTGGCGGCAGGACGGGAAGCAGTGGCGCAGGAAACCGCAGCCGTTCCCGTGCCCGCGCCGCACCAGCCGCTGGCGGGCTTGCGCGTGCTCGCGGTCGACAACGAGACCTCCATCGGCGATGGCCTCGCGGCCCTGCTGGGCAACTGGCAGGTGGAAGTCATCCGCGCCACCAGTGCCGCCGAGGCCGTGGAACAGATGGAACAGCACGGTGATGCGATCGATGCCGTGCTGGCCGATTATCACATTCACCGGGAAGACGGCATTGCGTTGGTGCAGGCGTTGCGCAAGCGGGCCAACCGTCACATCCCGGCGATCCTGATCACGGCGGACCGCAGCAAGCGGGTGCAGGATGAAGCGCAAGCTGCCAGCATCCAGTATCTGCGCAAGCCGGTGAAGCCCGCATCCTTGCGCGCCAGCCTGTCACAGATCGCGGTCAGCCGCGTGGCGGCGGAATGACGCTCAGCCCTCGCTGATCGATTCACCGTCGATCTTGCCTGCGGCAATCACCGCCTGGGTGCGGCTGTCGACATTGAGCTTGAGCAGGATGGCCGAGACATGGGCCTTCACTGTCGCTTCCGAAACATCCAGCTCGTAGGCGATCTGCTTGTTGAGCAGGCCTGCCCGCAGCATCATGAGCACGCGGACCTGCTGCGGTGTGAGGGTGGCGAGACGCTTGGAAAGATCATCAACCTCGCGCTCTTCATCCGTCAGCTGCTTTGCGACAGCCGGGGCCCAGATTTCCCCTTCGAGGATGGACGAAACGGCGCGGCGCATGTCTTCGGCGGGCGTGGATTTCGGAATGAACCCGGAGGCGCCCAGGGCCAGCGCCCGGCGGATCACCGCCGGTTCTTCCTGGCCTGACACGATGGCAACAGGGATGGAGGGGAACTGTGCGCGCAGGAAGGCCAGACCCGACAAGCCCTGCACGCCCGGCATCTTCAGGTCGAGCAGCACGAGATCACAGTCCCGGTCGTCATCAAGGATCTTGATGCCGTCCTCGAGGCTTGAGGCTTCGCGCACCGTGGCGTTTGAGAGCACGCCCGCGAGCGCGCCCTTCATGGCATCACGAAACAGGGGATGATCATCGATAATGACGATCTGGCGATTGTTGACACTTTGCACGGGCTTTGTTTTCCGGTCGGCCATCCACTTCCCTCGCAAGATTGCCACAACTGCTGTATGGCCCCCAACATGACCATAGTTCAAGACAAGATGCGCGGGTTATTTCCGGCCAACGAACCACGCAGCCGCGGCCGCCTCAAGGTTTCTCCGCTGCATGATCTTTATTATGAGGAGGCGGGCAATCCGGATGGCCTGCCGGTGCTGGTGCTGCATGGCGGGCCCGGCGGCGGCAGTTCGCCCAACCTGCGGCGCTTCCACGACCCCGCGAAGTACCGCATCATCACTTTCGACCAGCGCGGCTGCGGGCGCTCCACGCCGCATGCCTGCCTCGACCAGAACACCACCTGGGACCTGGTGGCGGACATCGAGACCTTGCGGCAGCATCTTGGCATTGCGCGCTGGCAGGTGTTCGGTGGCTCGTGGGGTTCGACGCTGGCGCTTGCCTATGCCCTCACCCACCCGCAGGCGGTGCGTCAGCTCATCCTGCGCGGAATCTTCACAGTGCGGAAATGCGAGGTGGACTGGTTCTACCAGCACGGTGCCTCCATGCTGTTTCCGGAACAGTGGGAGAGATTCGTGGCTCCCATTCCGCCGGAGGAGCGGCATGACCTTGTCGCCGCCCATTACCGCCGCCTGACCGGGGCTGACGCGGGCGAAAGGATGGCCTCGGCCCGGGCCTGGTCGCAGTGGGAAGGGGCAACGCTTTCCCTGTACCCTGACCCGGCGCGCGAACAGGCCTTCGGCGAGGATCACTTCGCCATCGCCTTTGCCTCCATCGAGTGCCACTACTTCATCAACCGCGGCTTCTTTGCCGAGGATGGCTGGATCATCGCCAATGCCCACAGGCTCAAGGGCATCCCCGGCATCATCATCCAGGGGCGCTATGACGTGGTGACACCTCCCGCCACGGCCCACGCCCTGCACCGGGCCTGGCCGGAGGCGCGGTTCGAGATGATTCCCGATGCCGGCCATGCGGCCATCGAACCCGGCACGCTGGACGCGCTGATTCGTGCGACCGATTCTTTCGCACATGCGAAGGGCGCATAGCTCACCTGCACGCAAAAGCTGAAAAAGCAACGAATTCTCCACAATTCGCCACCATATGCGCCGCAACACAAAGGCTCCGCATCATGGTCATCCGCACTCTCAAGCATTTTTTTGTCGGCCTCACTCAGGGCTTCGGCTTCGCTCTGGAGCGCCGTGATGACTACACGGCCCGTGCCGTTTTTCCCGCCAGCGCCACAATCAAGCGCTGATTTCATTCGGGTTTTTTGGTCCCGCCACATTTGACCAGGGGTTTCTTCGCGAAATCGCCTGAAAATGACCTGCGCTTTTTCGCGGTTGGGTGTTCTTGCAGCCCCAATTGAGGCTCACTTTCACACTCGATCCAGCGGGGGATCGGCGGGTGCCACCACACGGCGCTACTCAAGAGACGGTTCGATTTTCGGCCTTCTTGCCCTTCTCCCATATGGCCCGATCTGTCCGCCTTGGGCTCCTGTCGCCGTCCCGAGTTCAAAGCGGATTGGAGGCCCGTTCCTGCCCAGTCGGCGGGAACGGGCCTTTGTTTTTTCCGGGCCATCCCATCTGGAACAAACCATGAATGTGTGATAGGGGGCGTGATGGACCTGTCTTCCCCTGTCTTCATCCTCGCGGGCCGCGCCATCCCGCTGGCCGAACTGCTGCTGGCGCTGGCGGGCGTGGCGCTGCTGCTCCTGCTGCTGGCCGTCATCCTCGCCTTCCGGGCGCAGGCGAGCCGCAGGGCGGAGCGGATGGAGGCGTTGCGCCGGACCGCCGAGATGGACTGCCGGATGGCGGAACTCTCAGGTGCGTTGCAGGGCTTTGCGGCCCAATCCCAGAGCCACCAGATCCACCTGCAGCGGGTGATCGACGAGCGCATGGACATGGTGAGGGCCCGCGTTGGCCAAGGCCTGAGCGAGCAGGCCGAGAAAACCACGCTGTCGCTCGGCCAGTTGAATGAGCGGCTGGCGGTGATCGATGCGGCGCAGAAGAACCTCGCCACACTTTCGGGCGAGATGATCTCACTCAAGGACATCCTCAACAACAAGCAGTCGCGCGGCGCTTTCGGACAGGGTCGCATGGAGGCAATCATCCGTGACAATCTGCCGACGCGCAGCTTTGCCTTCCAGGCGGCGCTCTCCAACGGCACGCGGCCCGACTGCCTCATCTCCCTGCCGGACTCAGCCGTGAAGCTGGTGATCGACGCCAAGTTTCCGCTGGAGGCCTACACTGCCTTCCGCGAGGCCGCGGATGACCTCGCCCGCAAGGCGGCGGAGCAACGCCTGAAAGGTGACGTGCTGCGGCATGTGAAGGACATCGCGGAGAAATATCTGCTCAGCGGGGAAACCCACGAGACCGCCATCATGTTCGTGCCGTCGGAGTCGGTCTATGCCGAATTGCACGAGCGGTTCGATGATGTGGTGCAGAAGGCGCACCGGGCCCGCGTCATCCTGGCCTCGCCCAATGTGCTGATGCTGCTGGTGCAGACCATGCAGGCGATCGTGAAGGATGTCGCCATGCGCGAACAGGCGCATGTGATCAAGGCGGAGGTGGTGCGGCTGCTGGATGATGTGGAGCGCCTCAAGGAACGCGCCAGCGACCTGCGCCGCCATTTCGACATGGCCAATGTGGACCTGGAAAAACTCACCACCTCGGCCGAGCGCATTGGCAAGCGCGGCGTGAAGATCGGCAGCCTTGATGTGGAACCGGAAACACTGCTGGCAGACGGCCAGCGGCCACGGCTGGTCACGGGCGGGTAGCCCACACTGCTCTCACCATGGTTGGCCCGCGTGAAGCAGGCCATGACGAAAGTGGGAGGAGGAGTGTTCACATGCAGTCAACCCGACTCCCCGATATCGCGTCACGGCCCGCTTCAGGCGGGCCGCCCATGCTGCTCTCCAAAAACAAATGACCCGCGAGAAGCTGAACATGGCGGGAGGTGTGCAGCGTGATCACATCCCCCAACACCGTCAGCCCGGCGCAGGCCGGGCCGGGGCTTCACGCTTGCCAACCGTATGCTGTGCAAGCGCAGGCACAGTCAGGGGATCAATGTGCAGCAAAGCCCTGGCCCGGCCT
>CALMZX010000108.1 GCA_937870685.1 uncultured Alphaproteobacteria bacterium | reverse complement strand
AAAGGCTCGGGTTATCTGGCGGTGAAGCCCGGCACAGCCTCGACCAGTGTGCCCGGCGTGTTCGCTGCCGGCGACGTGACCGACGACGTCTATCGGCAGGCGGTGACGGCGGCGGGCATGGGCTGCATGGCTGCGCTCGAAGCGGAAAAATACATTCACACGCTGGACAGCGAGGCGCACAAGGCAGCGGAGTGAAGCAGAGACAGGGTGCGCAGGATCAAATCGCAGCCAGAGCTGTGCCCGAACCGCAATCGATGTGTGCCCTGCTCCAACGACTCCGGCTATTGCGCGATCACGTCGGCCCATTCGGGATGCTTGCGGTATTGCGCCTGCACGTAGGTGCAAACCGGGATGATCTTGAAGCCTTCCCGGCGCGCATCCGCGATCAGGCGCTCGACGAGCGCAGCGGCAGCGCCCGTGCCTCTCATGCTTTCTGGGGCGCGCGTGTGATCGGCGCTGATGAGGTTGGGCCCCTTGCGGGTGAATGTTATCTCGGCCTCGCCCTCACGACCGCCGATGCGGGCGACATAGCGCCCCTCGTTTTCACCGTCCTCGCGTTCGATGCTGATGTCGGGCATCGTCGTGTTCCTTTTTTGGTTTGATCGGGATTGCAAACTTCGGGCTTCACTCTGTCGGGTCCAAGATTCAGCCGGGCAGCGGGATGAAGTCGGCGCGATCGTCGGGTGGCAGATCGAAGCGGCCTTTGCCCCAATCGGCGCGCCGCCACTGCTCTTTCGCCTCCTCCAGACGCTCCCTGCTGGACGAGACGAAGTTCCAGAAGATGTAGGGCTGTCCGTTCAGCGTTTCGCCACCAAGGATCATCATACGCGCACCGTTGTCACCGGCAGCAACCGTGATCTTGTCGCCGGGCCGGAACACCATCATGCGGCCTGCCTCGAACTCCTGGCCGGCGATGTTGATCGATCCCTCGACAACATAAAGGCCGCGGTCTTCATGATCGTCGGGCAATGGCAGGCGCGCGCCAGGCTGCATCGCGACATCGGCATAGAAGGTTTCGGAGTAGAGTTTTGCGGGCGCCGTCTTCCCATACGCGCGGCCAAGGATCAACCGCAGCTTGACGCCGCCATCATCGAATTCGGGCAGCGTGTCCTTGCCGTGATGCGCAAAGCTCGGTGCAACTTCCTCGTCCTTCTCCGGCAAGGCAACCCACGTCTGGATGCCGAACAGGGAATGGGGCGCCTTGCGCGTTGCCTCGCTCGTGCGTTCCGAATGCGTGACGCCACGGCCGGCGACCATCCAGTTGACGGCACCCGGCAGGATCATCTGGTTGGAACCAAGGCTGTCGCGGTGCTGGAATTCGCCGCGATAGAGGTAGGTGACGGTGCCAAGCCCGATGTGGGGATGCGGGCGGACATCGACACCTTGGCCGGTGACGAACTCGGCCGGCCCCGCCTGATCGAAGAAGATGAAGGGGCCGACCATCTGCCGTTTTGGCGCCGGAAGGGCGCGGCGCACCTCGAAATCGCCAAGGTCGCGGGCGCGCGGAATGATCAACGTCTCGATCGCGTCGATGCCGATGGCGTCTGGGCAACCGGGCTCCAGGGATGGATTCCAGCTCATGATGAAACTCTCCCAATATTTTACAATCCAAGCCAAGGGGCGGCCATCAGGTTTCCTTCGCACCCATCGTGAAGACGATTTTGCCAGCGAAACCCTCGTTGACCGCCTCGTAACTCGCAATCGCCTCGTCGAATGGTGTTGCTGTTGCGGGCGGGGGAGGCGCAATCCGGCCACTTTGGAATGCATCGCCGATTTGTGCAATCATGTGGCTTGCTGCAGTCGCGTCATGCAGCAGGGAGTTGACCCCGATGATCATGCCGGCCTTTCGATAAAGATCAAGCACGGGCACGCGATCATGGCCGTCTGCGGGTGCCGCGATGATCGCGACCCGGCCATAGGGTGCTAGCGCCTTGATCGCGCCGGGCAGCCAAAAGCCGGTTGTGTCGAAGATGACATCGGCGCCATCGGGAAACAGCTCGCGCACAGAGCGCTCGAACGTGTCTTCGCTCTCCATGAGAACCGTGCGGTAGCCCGCGCCCGCCAGCTGATCGGCCTGTTGTGATCTGCGCACCGCTGCGACGACCTTTGCGCCAAGCGCCTTGGCCAGGGCGATTGCTGCTGCTCCGACCGCGCCTCCGGCACCGATCACCACGATGCGCGTGTCCTGTCCAACACCGCTGCGTTGAAGCGCATCCCAGGCCGTCACATAAGGAACGCCACAGGCCGCGGCCTCGGCGAATGACAAACATTCCGGCTTTTCCACCAGTGCGGCTGTCGGCACCGTGATGTAGTCGGCGTGACTTCCATCGCGGGTGAAGCCGAACTCGCGGCCCGTACCCCAAACCGCCCTGCCGATCCATTCGTCGGGGCCAGCGGCAACGGTGCCGGCGAAATCGCGGCCGGGCGTGCGCGGCAGGGTCGTATATGGAAAACGGCCCAGAACATTCTTGACGTCACTGGGATTCAAGCCGGCCGCATGCACCCGGACCAGGCTTTCGGCCGAGGCCGGGACCGGTTCGGGCAGATCCAGCAGTTTCAGGGACGCAAGCGTGCCAGTGCGATCGAACTGAAGTGTTCGCATGTGTTCACCCTCCATGCGCAGGCCCGTGCGGACGGACGTGCATCAGGCAGCCTTGAGCTTATTGGCGATGCCAGCCACATGACGGCCCTGGAAGCGTGCACCAGCCAGTTCGTTTGGCGCCGGCTGGCGCGAACCGTCGCCACCGGCAATCGTGCTTGCTCCATAAGGCGAGCCACCGACGAGATCCTGCACGCCCATTTGGCCCTGATACGAATAGGGCAGGCCGACGATGACCATGCCATGGTGCAGGAGTACCGTGTGTGTCGAAAGAATTGTGCTCTCCTGTCCACCATGCTGCGTTGCCGTTGAAGTAAACACGCTGCCGACCTTGCCAATGAGCTTGCCCTGCGCCCAAAGGCCGCCAGTCTGGTCGAGGAAGTTCTTCATCTGGGCTGGCATGTTGCCGAAGCGAGTCGGGATGCCGAAAATGATGGCATCGTACTCGGGCAACTCCGCGACGGTGGCGATTGGCGCGGCCTGATCGAGCTTGAAGCCCGACTTCTTGGCGATGTCCTCGGGCACCAACTCCGGCACGCGCTTGATGACGGCCTCCGAACCCGCTTCGCGCACGCCTTCCGCGACGGCCTCGGCCATCTTCTCGATATGACCGTAGCTCGAATAGTAGAGAACCAGAACCTTGCTCATGGTCATTGTCCTTTGGTGGGTTTCGACATTGTGGCGCCTGACGTGATTGGTTGACGACATTGCGTCCAAGTTTCGCAACGGCGCGACATCAAATGCATCCGATGCCGCGCCCAAGCCAATCAGGTCGTTACGTCCGCCATCTGGCCGAACTTGCCGGCCTGGAAATCAAGCATGGCCTGCTTGATCTCTCCGATCGTGTTCATGACGAAGGGGCCGTGCGCAACGACGGGTTCGTCAATCGGTTCGCCTGAGAGAACCAGAACCTTTGCCTCGCTGTTGGCTTCGAGGCTCACCTCGCCGCCATCACGCGACAGCACGACGAGCTGACCCGTGCGCACGACCTCTGCGCCATTCACTTCGACCGTACCGGCGAGCACGACCACCGCAAGCGAGTGGCCCTCGGGGAGGGTGAGCTTGGCGCTCTTGTCGCGACGCAGGCGCACGTCCCAGATGTTGATGGGCGTGAACGTCCGCGCCGGCCCCTTGTCGCCGTCATAGTCACCCGCGATGACGCGGACCGTCCCAGCTTTGCCCGGCAGATCGATGGAGGGAATGTTCCGGTCGAGCAGGGTCTGATATCCGGGCTTGGCATTCTTGTGCCTGGCCGGCAGGTTCACCCAGAGCTGCACCATCTCCATGTTGCCGCCCTTCTCGGCGAACGCCTTGGAATGGAACTCCTCGTGGAGGATGCCGGACGCCGCCGTCATCCACTGCACGTCGCCGGGTCCGAAGGTGCAGCAAGCGCCAGTTGAATCACGGTGCTCCAATTCGCCATCATAGACGATGGTGACCGTTTCGAAGCCCCGGTGGGGGTGCTGGCCGACGCCACGGCGCCCGGTGGTCGCGCTGAATGTCTCGGGTGCCGCGTAGTCGAGCAGAACGAAGGGGCTCAGATAGGCGCCTTGAGCCTGCGGTGAGATCATCGAACGAACATGGAAGCCGTCACCAACCCAGTGCGGATGCGGGGAGCTG
>CALMZX010000107.1 GCA_937870685.1 uncultured Alphaproteobacteria bacterium | reverse complement strand
AAGACCGAGCAGAGTGCGCTTGAGGCCTATTGCGTCGACCTCAACAAGAAGGCCGCCGACGGAAAGATTGATCCGCTGATCGGCCGCGAGCCGGAGGTCAGCCGCACCATCCAGATTCTCTGCCGCCGCCAGAAGAACAATCCGCTTTTCGTGGGCGATCCCGGCGTGGGCAAGACGGCGATTGCCGAAGGCCTCGCCCGCAAGATCATCAAGGGCGAAGTTCCTGACGTGCTGAAGGACTGCACCGTCTATCAACTCGACATGGGTACGCTGCTGGCCGGCACGCGTTATCGCGGCGACTTTGAGGAACGCCTCAAGTCCGTGATGAAGGAAATCGAGTCCAAGCCCGGCTCCATCATGTTCATCGACGAAATCCACACGGTGATCGGGGCAGGGGCGACATCCGGCGGGGCCATGGATGCCTCCAACCTGCTGAAACCGGCGCTGGCCTCCGGCACGCTGCGCTGCATCGGCTCCACCACCTACAAGGAATACCGCCAGCACTTCGAGAAGGACCGCGCGCTCGTCCGCCGTTTCCAGAAGATCGACGTGAATGAGCCGTCAATCCCGGACACCATTGCCATCCTCAAGGGCCTCAAGCCCTATTACGAGGAGTTCCACAAGGTCCGCTTCACCGATGATGCTATCGAGACGGCGGTGCAGCTGTCGGCCCGCTACATGGCCGACCGCAAGCTGCCCGACAAGGCCATCGACGTGATCGACGAGACCGGCGCTTCGCTGATGCTGTTGCCGGAGGACAAGCGCAAGAAAACCATTGGTGTCGCCGAGATCGAAGCCACCATCGCCACCATGGCCCGCATCCCGCCCAAGACGGTGACGCGCGACGACGCCACGGTGCTGAAGAATCTTGAACTGGAACTGAAGCGCCTCGTCTTCGGCCAGGACAAGGCGATCGAGCAGGTTTCCGCCGCCATCAAGCTGGCGCGGGCGGGCTTGCGCGAACCGGAAAAACCCATTGGCAACTACCTGTTCGCCGGGCCCACAGGTGTGGGCAAGACGGAAGTGGCCAAGCGTCTGGCGGAGGTGCTGGGTGTCAAGTTCCTGCGCTTCGACATGTCGGAATACATGGAGCGCCACTCGGTTTCGCGCCTGATCGGCGCGCCTCCGGGCTATGTGGGCTTCGACCAGGGCGGATTGCTCACCGATGGCGTGGACCAGAATCCCTATTGCGTGCTGCTGCTCGATGAAATCGAGAAGGCCCATCCCGACCTGTTCAACATCCTGTTGCAGGTGATGGATCATGGCAAACTCACCGACCACAACGGCAAGTCCGTAGATTTCCGCAACGTCGTGCTGATCATGACGACGAACGCGGGTGCGGCTGATCTCGCCCGTCCGGCCATCGGCTTTGGCGCCACGGTGCGCGTGGCCGAGGACAACGAGGCCATCAACCGCCTGTTCACGCCGGAATTCCGCAACCGCCTTGATGCCACGGTCAACTTCGGCCACCTGCCGCCATCCGTGGTGCGCAAGGTTGTGGAGAAGTTCGTGCTCCAGCTGGAAGCGCAGCTTTCCGAGCGCCAGATCAACATCGAGATTTCGGCGGAAGCCGCCGACTGGCTTGCCACCAAGGGCTACGACCAGCAGATGGGCGCAAGGCCACTGGCGCGCATCATCCAGGAATATGTGAAGAAGCCGCTGGCCGAGGAAGTGCTGTTTGGCAAGCTCTCCAAGGGCGGCACCGTGCGCATCCTGATGAAGGACGGCGCGCTCGACTTCGCCTATCTCAGCCGCGATGAAGAACGCTCATCCCTGCCGCAGCCGCCGGAACGCAAGGCCCTGCCACGCGCCAAGGCCAAGGGCGAGCCACCCAAAAAGCCTCCAGCGAAAAAGCGCAAGGCGAAGGCGTGACTACCAAACTGACTCAAGAGGTATCTTTGACATGGTGACTGGCACATCGCTGTAGCCATAGGTTTCAAGCAGTATCTTTGCCGATTTCTGGCGCGCTGCAGCCATTCTATGCGGTCCAACAATTATTCGCTTTACCGGCAGTTTTTGCGTACCATCAAACAGTTCTACATATGGCACGACAGTTTGTCCGCGAATCTTGAACTTGAATTTTTCGGCCATTTGGTTTCCAGGCAGCGGTGTCGCTTGCGAGTACGCGGCGACGCAAAATCTGTACTCCTGTTCTTCCTCGAAGTAAGACAATTTCACAAACGGCATGTACTTTGACGTCAATTCAATTAACGCGGAAGTTTCGCCCAAGCTGTTGACATCCACATCGTACGGAACGGACTGATTCCGGAATTTTTCCGCCAGTTTTCCGTCAGTCAGATAGGTGTTATATTTTCTCTTTAGGAAATACTTGGCGCTTTCATGCGGAACGGGTACGTCAATCTCGCCATCGTCAGAAGCGATGTAGTCTACGGAACCGTGATGTCTTATCGCAAACCGTTTGGATTCAGGATCAGTGGACATCAGCATTGCCGTTAGTGCATCTCTGTCGAAGACTATGCAGTATCCGCCATCGGTGCCGTAGCTCCGCCATTGACTTAGCCGACCTTCACTGTTTGACACAGATTTCTCAAACACCGAGAAGCTGCAAACAAATATAGGCGAACACTGTTCGGTTACGCTTGCTGCAACGGAAAGATATGCATCAACTTCTTGCGCCACAAATTTGGAAACCTCAGTCGGGCTAAGGGTAGCAAATCTGTTGTCAGTTCTTACGAAATTTCCGATTGATTTTATCAGTTCTTTTCGAAGGAATTTTCTTGTTGTCTTGTTTTCTGAAGAATCGTTCAAGAACTCGACATGGGTTCCATGCAAGTTGCCCGATGAAAGAATACCCAGTAAGCCTGCTGCGCTCGTGTAGTGATGAAGGTGTGTCGACATTGCTGTCGGCACACTATCTCGAACTCTCTCTGTCAATCAATGCGCTAGTCGGTTGATAACCGCGTGAAAGCCCTATGCCAGACCTTCAGCCTTCAGCGTCTTCTGAACGGCGGGGCGGGCGGCGATGCGGCCGAGGTAGGCGCCAATGGCGGGATAACCCGACAAATCAATCCCCACATGCTTGGTCCAGCCCAGCACGGTGAAGGCATAGGCGTCGGCGACCGAGAAGGCATCGCCCAGCAGGTACGGCGATTTGGCCAGCTGCTTTTCCAGCCAGTCGAGGCGCACCGCGACGCGGCCCTTGATCGCCTCCTTGCCGGCGTCCGGCATGGCCGGGTTGAACAGGCCGCCGATGCCCTTGTGCAGTTCCGTGGAGACGAAGTTCAGCATTTCCATGGCGCGGTAGCGGCTGATGTCACCGAACTTGGGGAGGAGGCCCGCCGCCGGATTCTTGTCGGCGAGGTACTGCAGGATCACCTGCACCTCGGTGAGCGTGCCGTCCTTGGTTTCCAGCGTGGGCACATAACCCTTGCTGTTGACGCCGAGGAAATCCTCGCCCGTCTCGGTTTTCTTGGCCCGCAGGTCAACCTTTTCGGCGCTGTGGGAAAGGCCCAGTTCGTTGAGGGCGATGTGCGGCGCAAGCGAGCAGGCGCCGGGGGAATAGTAGAGTTTCATGCATGTCTCCTGTGACCGCCGCTGCTTAGCCGAAAGTTGTGTAACAACACAAGGTGCAGTTATGCCTTTGCCGAATGACGGCATGCGGAAAACCGCAAGAAGACTGCGGAAGAACAGCAGCAGGGAGAAGAGGGGGGAGAAAAACGCTGTGATGCAGACCATGCCCCCGCATAGAACGAAAATAGAACATTGTCAAGGAATAAATTCTAGGACGCGCGACTCAACCGCTCTGGAACACGGCTGCAAACCTCTCCCGCAGCACCCGGTCCACATCCGCCATCGTCACGTCAATGCCGAGATCATGGAGGCTCGTGACCCCGTGTTCGGAAATGCCGCAGGGCACGATGCCCGCGAAGTGGGAGAGGTCCGGAGCGACATTGATGCTGATGCCGTGGAAGCTCACGCCATGGCGCACGCGGATGCCCAGGGCCGCGATCTTGTCTTCACGTCCGGGACGGGCCACCCACACGCCCACCCGGTCTTCGCGCCGTTCACCTGTCACGCCGAAGGCCGCCAGCGTGCCGATGATCCAGTCTTCCAGGGCGGCCACGAAGGCGCGCACGTCGCTGCCGCGCTGGCGCAGGTCCAGCATGACGTAGGCCACCCGCTGGCCGGGCCCGTGATAGGTGTATTGCCCGCCGCGCCCGGCATCGAACACGGGGACGCGGTCAGGGCTCACAAGGTCGCGCGGGTTGGCGCT
>CALMZX010000106.1 GCA_937870685.1 uncultured Alphaproteobacteria bacterium | reverse complement strand
GTATGTATTGGGAGCACACCGCGCCCCCCCCCCCCGCCCCGGCCCACGCATGTGGGCCGCGAGTCTTTGGTCACAGGGCGCGATGCGTCATCACAGACACATCCTCCACATGCGAGGAGGATGACGGTTTAAGGGGATGCGCCCCCTACCCCTTCATCGCCTCCGGCCCACGCAGGATGGCGGCCACGCCAGTGCGGGAGACTTCCACCAGGCCCAGCGGCACCATCAGCGAGATGAACTGGTCCACCTTGTCGGGCTTGCCCGTGAGTTCGAACACGAAGGAATCCGTCGAGGCATCAACCACGCGGGCGCGGAAGGCGTCCGCCAGCCGCAACGCTTCCACGCGCTTGTCGCCCTTGCCCGCCACTTTCACCATGGCGAGTTCACGGGCGAGATAGTTGCCCGTGACGGTGAGGTCGGCGACCGAGTGCACGGGAACCATGCGTTCCAGCTGGTTCCTGATCTGCGCGATCACGGCAGGCGTTCCCGTGGTCACGATGGTGAAGCGCGAGACATGCTTCTCATGCTCCGTTTCCGAGACCGTGAGTGAATCGATGTTGTAGCCCCGGCCCGCGAACAGGCCGATGATGCGCGAGAGGACACCCGGCTGGTTGTCGGCGATGACGGCGAGCGTGTGCGGCTCCGCCTCCTGCTTCTTGTCGTCAAGGAAGTAGGCGGAACCCGTGCCGGTGAGATGTGCTGCGTTCATTGTCTTGCTCCTCACACCAGCTGCTTGCCTTTGGCGTCGATCACGTTGCCGACCTCTTCGTCCTTGATCTCGAAGCCGAGGATCATCTCGTTGTGTGCCTTGCCCGACGGGATCATCGGGAAGCAGTTGGCGAGATTGGCCACGCGGCAATCGAACAGCACCGGCCCCTTGACCGTGATCATCTCCTTGATCGCATCATCGAGATCGGCCGGCTTGTCGCAGCGGATGCCCGTGCCGCCATAGGCCTCCGCCAGCTTCACGAAATCCGGCAGCGAGTCCATGTAGGATTCGGACAGGCGGTTGCCATGCAGAAGCTGCTGCCACTGCCGCACCATGCCCATGTACTGGTTGTTGAGTATGAACACCTTGATCGGCAGGCCATGCTGGATGGCCGTGCTCATCTCCTGCATGTTCATCAGCACCGAGGCGTCACCGGCAACGCAGATGCACAGCGATTTCGGGTGCGCCGCCTGCATGCCGACCGCGGCAGGCAAGCCATAGCCCATGGTGCCAAGCCCGCCCGAGGTCATCCAGCGGTTCGGTTCCTCGAAATGGTAGAACTGAGCGGCCCACATCTGGTGCTGGCCCACTTCCGTGGAGATGTAGCAGTCCTTGTCCTTGGTCAGCTCATAGAGACGCTCAATGGCATATTGCGGCATGATCACGTCGCGGTTGGGCGTGTATTGCAGGCTGTTCACCGCCTTCCACTTGGCGATCTGCGCTTTCCAGTCGGCCATGGCCTTGGCATCGAGCTTCAGCGAGCGCGACTTCCACAGCCGGATCATGTCTTCCAGCGCATGGCCAACGTCGCCCACCACGGGAATGTCGACCTTCACCGTCTTGTTGATGGAGGACGGGTCGATGTCGATGTGGATCTTCTTCGATCCCGGCGAGAAGGCATCCAGCCTGCCGGTGATGCGGTCGTCGAAGCGCGCGCCCACGCACACCATCACGTCGCAGTCGTGCATCACCATGTTGGCCTCGTAGGTGCCGTGCATGCCCAGCATGCCAAGCCACTCCTTGCCCGATGCCGGATAGGCGCCAAGCCCCATCAGCGTCGAGGTGATGGGAATGCCGGTCATGGCCACGAACTCGCGCAGCAGCTTTGAGGCCGTGGGGCCGGAGTTGATCACGCCACCACCCGTGTAGAGCACCGGCTTCTTCGCCGTTGCCAACAACTCGACGGCCGCGCGGATGGCGTTCTGGTCCGGCTTCACGCGCGGATTGTAGGTCCTGGTGGCAATGCCCTGCGGGCCCACATACTTGCCCTTGGCGAACTGCACATCCTTCGGAATATCCACCACCACCGGACCGGGGCGGCCGGTGCGCGCCACATAGAAGGCCTCGTGGATGGTGCGGGCGAGGTCATTCACGTCCTTCACCAACCAGTTGTGCTTGGTGCATGGCCGGGTGATGCCCACCGTGTCACATTCCTGGAAGGCGTCCATGCCGATCAGATGCGTGGGCACCTGCCCCGTGAGGCAGACCATGGGGATGGAATCGAGCAGCGCGTCGGTGAGGCCGGTCACGCAGTTGGTGGCGCCGGGGCCGGAGGTGGCGAGCACCACGCCCACCTTGCCGGTGGAGCGGGCATAGCCTTCCGCCGCATGGGTGGCGCCCTGCTCGTGGCGCACAAGGATGTGCTTCACCTTGTCCTGCTGGAAGAACTCGTCATAGATCGGCAGCACCGCTCCGCCCGGATAACCGAACACCGTGGCAACCCCTTGGTCGGCCAGCGCCTTGAGCACGATCTCCGCGCCCGTCATCAATTCCCCGTTTGCTGTACCAGCCATTGTGTCCTCACTTGTCGAAACGTGTCTCTAAACGAATTTTTCCAATAAAAAAGGCCCCCGTGGGAGCCTGTGTTTACCGCGCAGCACCGAGTATCCGGCAGGGTTAACCCTGCCCGGCGCCACGCGGTCCTACGACGAGAATGCTGTTCATGGACTCAGCTTCTATGGTGCGGCGCGGCAAAGGTCAAGGGCGGCCGGACCATGAAAGCGGTTGCAGCCCGTTTCTGCAATTGTTACGAACCTCATGCCGGGGCAATAAATCGCGCATAAGCGATAACGGCAGGGTTGGTAATGGCGTCTTATCTGAGGGCGATGGCCCGGCATGTGCATGCCGCCGGGCTGGTGGGCATGTTTGCCGCAATTCTGGTACTCGCCCTGTCGGCGGCATTGCCCGGAAACGCCGCCCATGCTGCCGTGGTCTGCCCGAATGCAACCATAGAGAACGGCTACTACACATTCTATGAGACTCCCCAACCCGGTTGCTCCCTCGGATCCGGCAGTAACTATATCGGCTTCCAGGACACCGGCAACGCAATGGCGACCTGGCTCTGGCAAGGAGGCGGCCTTCCAGGATCAGGTTATGCGACCACAGCGAGCTTAAGCGGCGCCAACTGTTCTTTGATTGGAGATATTGTCTATGGCCAGATCGGTGCGACCTGCACCGTCGTCTGGACCTGGGGTACAAGCAACACGGCGACGACGACATTCACGGTGAACGCCGGGTCCCCCTCCAACAGCGCCACGGTGACCAGCCTCATCCTCACGGGCGGTGCCTTCGGCGGGCCGCTGCAACAGCCCACGCTCACCTCCATCAGCCCATCTCAGGGCGGGGCTGCCGGCGGAACGCCGGTGACTATCACGGGCACGGATTTCATCGGTGCCACCAAGGTGAGCTTCGGCAGCACCGATGTCAGCGCCGCCAACTTCACCTCGCTCTCGGACACGCAGATCGTGGTCAACGCGCCTGCGGGCAGCGGCACCATCAACGTGTCGGTGACGACAGCAGGCGGCACCACCGCTGACCCCGGCACCGCCAATGACTTCACGTACATCGCACCGCCCCATATCACGGCCACATGGTCACCGACGAGCATTTCCGCCAATGGAGCGGCGACATCGCAGCTGGTGTTGAACCTGACCAACCTGAACACTACGCCCCTGACGCAGGTCTCCATCGCCAACTCGGTGTTGCCTGCGGGTCTCCAGATTGCAAGCGTCCCTGTAACGAGTTGCGGAGGCGTCACTTTGGGCATGGTTGGCGGGACAAGTTTCGGCCTCGCCAATGGTACGCTTGCACCCCACGGCACTTGCCAAGTGGCACTGGATGTTGTCGCCAACGTCGCGACGACGAGTACCTTCATCAGCGGCGTGGCATCCGCCCTGGAATCTGGCGCTGGCGGCAGCGGTGCCACCTCCATTCCGCTGACATCAACCGCCGTCGCCACGACGGTCGAAGTTCTCTCGGGCTCCGGACAATCCGCCACCGTCAATACCGCCTTCGCCAACCCGCTCGTGGCAATCGTGAGGGACTTTCAAGGCAACCCGATGGCCGGCATCACCGTTGACTTCACGCCACCATCGTCAGGTGCGTCAGCGACGCTTTCCCCCCCAATCGCCGTTACGGACAGCAACGGCCGGGTCAGCGTCACGGCAACGGCCAACGGGACGGCAGGCAGCAACTACCTGGTGTATGCGACCGTCTCCGGCTTGCCGCTTCCCGCCCCCTTCAACCTGAGCAACGGCAAGTCCAGCCAGACCATCACCTTCACCTCGACCCCTCCCGCCAATGCGGCCGTGGGAGGCACGCCCTACACGGTCACGGCTGACGCCAGTTCCGGCCTTCCCGTCACCTTCTCGATTGACCCGGCCAGCAGTGCGGTGTGCACCCTCTCCGGCAACACGGTGAGCTTCATCGGTCCCGGATCGTGCGTGATCCGGGCCGACCAGGCCGGAAACAGTGAATATGATGCAGCCGCAACCGCGATACACAGCGCCATTCCCGTGAACGACACGGCCTCGCAACAGTCCGCTGCCATCGGGGGCTATCTCGGGCAGCGGGCAAACCTCATCGCCACATTCCAGTTTGATGCCGGGCGGCAGATTGACCGTCTCTTGCAGGCTGGCCAGCAGGGCGGCGGCAGCGGCGGGCAGTTCACGGACGGACAAACGGCAACGCCCCTCGCCTCCGCGGCATCGCCTTCGCGCCTCAGCGGACCGGGTGCCGCAAACCTCGCAAGCACGGGTGCGTCCGACATCTTCGGCCTGCGGGCAGCCCTCGAAAGTTATCTCATGGCAGGTGCCAGCGGCAACTCCGGCCGCTTCCACTATGCTGGCCCCGCGACCATCGACGCCGATTTCTCCACCGGCTTCGACGGCAGCTTCAGCACCTCGCTCAGCCAGATCATCGGCTGGCAGCAGAAGCAGGACGCAACACTTGGGCTGGGTGATGGCAGCGCCTCTGCCGCCATGCCATTCGATCTCTGGGCCGAAGGAACCTACGCCAGCTTTGATGGCAACACTGATGGCCACTTCGGCCTGCTGACTCTGGGCGCGGACTACATCGTCAACCCGCAATTCCTCGCCGGCGTCTATGCCCAGTTTGACTCCACCCGCCAGACATCAGCCGCCGACATCGACGGCAATGGCTGGATGGCAGGCGCTTATGCTACGGCGCGCCTTGGCGAGAGTGTCTTCTGGCAGGGCCGCGCCGCATGGGGGCAATCGTCCAACGACATCGACACCACGATCACAACCGGGGCCTTCGACACGACACGCTGGCTCATCTATTCCGAACTCTCCGGCCGCTGGAACCTCGGCAACGGGCTCATGATCTCGCCCACCGCCAGCTTCACCCATTTCGAGGAGAACGCCGACAGCTATGTCGACAGCCTTGGTGCCACCGTGCCGGACGTGACCGCGAGGCTCAGCCAGTTGAAGCTGGCGCCGCGCATTGCCTATGGCTTCGCCACCGGAAACGGAACCTGGATCGAACCGAGCCTCTCGCCGGAGTTGCTGTGGAACTTCGCCAACACGAAGGCGCAAGGCCTCGGCTCACTGGGTGGCACCGCCACGGGGCCGGATGGCCTGCGCGGCCGCATCAAGGCGGGGTTGAAGGTGACCACGCCCACTGGCGTCAGCCTGGCAGCGGAAGGCAGCTATGATGGCATTGGTGCGTCAGGTGATTACCAAGCCATCGCCGGTCAGATCGGACTGCTGGTGCCGTTCTAGGCCAAATTCACAGTTTCTGCTGCTTCGCGCACACAGGTGACAGACGTGCGCGACAGCACACCTGATCAACTTACGCCACGTTGGGCTGTGATGCGCATGCAGCACGTGGGCCAAGCGCCACGGCGCGGCGCGGCGCGAAACGGTCAAGCCCCCTCCCCCTCTGCAATACATCCTGAACGCGAAGTGAACATCGCCATTTGGAGTCGTTCAGGTTGCAAAGAGCAAGGTTGCGCAATCGACCAAGCGAGGACAACCGATCATGCCATTCAACTTCCGCTTCACCATTGCCCGCATCAGCTCCGCCTTCCGGCCAGACAGGGACTCCCAGGTTCCGATCGTTCCGATTGCCCTCCCCGACCACGACACGCCCGCTTCAGCCCTTGCCGCGCTCGAAAGCAGTTGGAAAGCGGGCCGGAACACGCCGTTCGGTGTGACCAGCATTTTTGATCAGGTCTTTGATGGCCGCACAACCGGCCCCCTCGATCTCTGGCAACCCAAGCCCGGCCTCAACATCCAATTCAAGCACCCCGATGGCGTGGCCTTTGGCCTGCTGGGCAACAACGATGACAATGCCGTTGGCACCAATGCCAACGATTATCTCTACGGTGGCGCAGGCAAGGACTTCATCCACGGCAACGGCGGCAAGGATTTCATCACCGGCGATTTCGGTGACGACCGCCTCTTCGGGGGCGCCGGAGACGACTTCATCTGGGGTGGCCAAGGCCGGGACAAGCTCTATGGCGGCAGCGGCGACGATTGGCTCTTTGGCGGCGCGGACAACGGCGACGCGATGTATGGCGGCTCCGGCAATGACACGGCAAGCTTCAGCGACATCACAAGCTTGGGCCTCATTGTCGCGGATCTCAACACAAGCAGGGCAATCGTGAAACATCAAGGGATTGACAAGATCCAATACCTGAACGGCATCGAAAACCTGTTTGGTTCCATGTCCAACGACGCGCTGACCGGCAATGACGGTGACAATGTCCTGACTGCGGGCGGAGGGAGTGGCATCGACCAACTCTTTGGACGCGGCGGCAACGACAAACTTGTCCTGGACGGCACAAGTGGCAGCGCGGATGGCGGCGCAGGTGACGACATCATCGACCTGCGGGGCATTTCATCTGGCGGCAACGTCGTTAGAGGTGGGGAAGGGTTCGACCAGTTGCTGCTCTTCGGCACCGAAGCCGACTGGAAAATTGAAGCCACCGGAGACACGGTATCCAGTGACGACGGAGAAACGTCATATGATGTCTATCAACTGTCCCTGTATGTTGGCACGCAACCCATCGAGTTGATCAAAATGAACTCAATCGAACGCGTGCAGTTCGCCGACGGGTCGTACCTCGACTTCTGATGGCCTCGGAAGCACCGGAACCGCAACCCCTAAGGGTATTCAAACATCTGTAACAACTGAGAGAATCGCACCCTTTTCACCCGCTTAGCAACCATCTGCTAACCAGTCATTAACCATGTTTGACCTAGTCTCGCCGACAGAGGTGGCCTGCCCGGCGGGACCGTCGTGACGTTGTCACACGGGGCATGGTTGACCGTACATCACGGGGCAAGGGTCGGCAGATGTCAGTACACGGATGGAATTGGATGGTTCTCGCCGCGCTTGCGCTTCTGACTCTGCCAGCCGAGGCAAACAGCGTATCCGCCAACGTTCAGGGAAAACTGATCGAGGCACAGGGCAAGGTCTACGTCAGCACCGGAGCGTCCTTCCAGCCAGCGCGTTTGCAGCAGGCAGTGAAGGTGGGCACACGCATTTTCGTTGGCACTGATGCATTTGCCAGCGTCGCCTTCCCCGATTGCACCCTCACACTGTCGCCCGGCAAAGTGCACACGATCTCGGCCACGCCCTGCACGGCAAAGGATGACCTCGCAACAGGCGATGAAGCTGGCGAATTCCCCGCACTGCGCAACACCCATGCCCAGTGGGACGGCACCTTGTCTCCCGACCTTGAACTGGTGACTGCAACCGCGACACCCGCACCCGCAAACTTCACGACAACCGCCAGTGCCATTCGCATTGGTGGTTCCCCATGGCCCGGCATGATCATGGTTGGAGGTGTGTTCGTGGGCATGACCGGGTACACTTTCTACGACATTCTCGAAGACCCTGTCAGCGCACACTGAACAGGACGGCTCAAGCCACACGCATCGCCATCCGGGGCCGGCACCACGCGTTCACATGCCCTCCAAGATCATCTTCGTCAGGCTGCCTCTCGCCGGATAAAGCGGAATGAGGCAGGCCTGCAGTGCGTGATAGATATCCGGCTTTCCCGTGAAGAAACCGCGCGCGGGCCTGAGGTTTTCATCCAGTTCCGCATGCCAGCCACCCTTCGCGTGGTCGATCAGGTGATTGGCGGCAAAGCCCCAGATGCGGCGGTACCACACCTCAAAGAAGGGATCGCTGCTGTGCGCGGCCAGCCATGCAGCGGCGCCAATCCCCTCGGTCACCGGCCACCACAGCTTCTGGCGCAGGCGGGGCGTGTTGTCCCATTCCAGCGTGTAATGGAATCCTCCCTTCTCGTGGTCCCAGCCGAGTGCAATGGAATTGCGGAACAGTTTCTCCGCCGCCTGCGGCAGCCACGCGAGCCTGCGCCCGCCCAGTTCGTGCAACTGCAGCAGCAGCCGCGCCCATTCCAGCCAGTGCCCCGGCGTTGATCCTGCGGGCCGGAAAATCTCCGAGCCGCGATAGTCATTGAACAGGTTCCATTTGGTATCGAAGTGTTCGGCCACGCGATGGTCCAGCGCCGCCGCATGCTTGCCGATGATGAAGGAGGCAATGCTCTCGGCCTTGCGCAGGTATTCGCTGTCGCCGGTCGCCTCGAAGGCGGCCATCAGCGCTTCCGTCAGGTGCATGTTGGAATTCTGCCCGCGATAATCCGATATTTTCGACCAGTCGCGCGCATATTCTTCCGATGTGACGCCCGGCACCGCTTCCCAGAAGCGCTTCTCCAGGACCTCCGTCACATCCGCCAACAGTCTGTCTGCGAGCGGATGTCCGAGGCATTTGGCGCTCGACGCCGCCAGCAGCACAAAGGCATGGCCATAGGCCTGCTTGCTGTCATCGCGCGTGCCGTCATCGTCAAACGACCAGATGTAGCCGCCGTGCTTCATGTCACGGTGGCCGTTCCAGATGCAGTCCATGCCGTGATCAACCAGCGCATCAGCCCCCGGCCGCCCCAGCAGATGGCCGATGGCGAAACAGTGCACCATGCGCGTCGTGGCATGGAGTTGCCGCAAGGCGCTGATGGGTCTGCCGTCGTCGTACAAATCGAAGAAACCACCCTTCGGGTTGACGCTCGTGTACTGGAAAAAATCAAACAGCCGGCCCGCCTGCGCGAGCAGCCAGTGCCGGTGATAGGGTGATGTGCGCCAGGTGGTCATGCATTGCCTCATGTCGGAAAGGCCCCCTCCGCCCTTCGGGCACCTCCCCCAACGAGTTGGGGGCGGGCCTCGCCAGAGATCACCCGTCAACACCGCTCCCCCAGCTTGCTGGAAGAGCGCAACTGGCGATTTCTCGCCCACGCTCCCCCAGCTTGCTGGGGGAGCTGTCCGAAGGACTGAGGGGGCCCTTTATCAACGCCACCCTACCCGACCACGCGCGCCCTGTGCCACCCCTTCATCTGCCCCCGCCACCACGTCATCTGCCGTTTGATGTACTGGCGCGTCGCGGTCTTGGCCAATGTTGCTGCCTGCTCCAGCGACATCTCGCCCCGCAGGTGCGCCTGAAGTTCCGGAACGCCGATGGCTTTCATCACTGGCCTGTCCGGCGCGAAAGCCGGGAGGGCCTGCACCTCATCCAACGCGCCCGCCGCCATCATCAGGTCGAAACGCTGCTCGGCCCGGATGTACAGATCCTCACGCGGGACATCAACGAAGTGCCGTTCCACATTGATTTGATTCAGGAAAGCACTGCGCTCCCCCTCCGCCTGCCAGTGCGCCAGCGACTGCCCCGTACTGTCGATCACCTCCAGCGCGCGGATGATCCGCTGCCGGTCATTGGGTCCGAGCCGTTCCGCCATGGCCGGATCACGCGCCGCCAATTCCGCATGCAGGTCGCCGACAAAGCCGCGCCACCTTTCCCGCACCTCCGGCGCAATGGGTGGCACCTGCGAGAGACCCGTCTCCAGCGCCATGAAATAAAGCCCCGTGCCACCGCAGATGATCGGCACCTGGCCCTCAGCCCACACAGCCTCGATCTCGCGCGTCGCCTCTGTCAGCCAGCGCGCCACGGAGTAATCCTCCGCCCCGCTGACTTGGCCATAGAGCCGGTGCGGCGCCTGCGCTTCCTCTTCGGCAGTGGGACGCGCCGAAAGCAGCCGCAGCTCCCGGTAAACCTGTATCGAGTCGGCATTGATGATGACGCCGCCCCGCTCGCGCGCCAGCCGCAGCGCCAATGCCGACTTGCCGCTGGCGGTGGGGCCTGCGATAAGCAGCGCCGATTTGGGTGTGGGTGCAGGCATCAATGGAATCCGTCCTCGTTCTTATGGCAGCACCGGGCTCCGGCGCAATCACCGCGGAGGTGGTGCAGGCGCTCCGTGACCACGGCGGCGGCGCACCCCATTGGCTTGCCCCCGGTGACGCGCTGGAGGTGGAGGCCTTCGAACGGCTGCCCGAATTCCTGGTCGACCTCCGCAAACACCCGGTCGATGCCGCCACCGTCTCCATCCACAACCGCCGCAAGCGCCTGCTCGTTGCCGACATGGATTCCACCATGATCCACCAGGAGTGCATCGACGAACTGGGCGTGATGGCAGGCGTGGGCGAGCGCATATCAGCCATCACCGCCAAGGCCATGCGCGGCGAACTGGATTTCGAATGGGCGCTCACCGAACGCTTCGGCCTGCTCAAGGGCCTGCCCGCTTGCATCAT
>CALMZX010000105.1 GCA_937870685.1 uncultured Alphaproteobacteria bacterium | reverse complement strand
ACTTCGGTGAGCGGCATCACCGCGGGGTCAATCAGATAACTTCCGGCGTTGAGATAATATTGCACCACGAGGAGCAGAAAACCCGTGACCCAACTGAGATAGGCCTCCCATTTGAACCATGTGAGGTGGTCGGGCAGCGCCGGGGGAGCGGAGAGATATTTTTGCACGTGGTAGAATCCGCCGCCATGAACTTCCCAAGCCTCACCACTTACGCCTTCCGGCAGGCCCGCCCGTTTCTGCAGCGAAAAATCAAGTGCGATGAAATAGAAGGACGTGCCGATCCAGGCGATGCCCGCAATCATGTGCCCCCAGCGCAAGAGCAGATTCAGCCAATCAGCCACAAATGGATCGATCATTGTTTGCCGTTTCCCGAAAAAATGCCGGATGGCATATGCCACCCGGCATTCCATCATTCAGCGTGTTTACTGCGGAAGCTTGTCGTCGACACCCTTCACGTACCAGTTCATGCCAAGGATCATGCCGTCATCCACGGCATCGACAACGGTTCCATCCTGCTTGGTGACCGGTCCCTTGAAGGGATTGAGCTTGCCGGTCTTGATCGCGTCAGAGGTCTCAGCTGCCATCTTGACGACGTCGTCGGGCAGATTGGTAAAGGGTGCCATCGAGACCGTTCCTTCGGCCATGCCATCCCATACCTGCGCGGGCTTCCATGATCCGTCCAATACGGCCTGGACAGAACGCACGTAGTGCGGTGCCCAGTTGTCGACGATGGCCGTCAGCTGCGCCTTTGGTGCAAACTTGATCTGGTCAGAGGCCTGTCCAAAACCGAATTTGCCCTGTTCCTGGGCGACCTGCAGCGGAGCCGTCGAATCCGTGTGCTGCACCAGGATGTCGGCACCCTGGCTCAACAGAACCTTGGCGGCATCTGCTTCCTTGGCGGGATCGAACCAGGTGTTGGCCCAGACGATCTTGACCTTGAAGTCCGGGTTCACGCTCTGTGCGCCCAGCATGAAGGCATTGATGCCTGCCACCACTTCCGGAATCGGGAACGAAACGATGTAGCCTGCGGTGCCGGTCTTCGACATCTTGGCAGCGATCTGGCCAATCACGTAACGGCCTTCATGGAACTTGGCGTTGTAGGTGCCGAGATTGTCTGCCGTCTTGTAGCCGGTCGCGTGCTCGAATTTGACGTCCGGGAACTTCTTGGCCACCTTCAGCATCGGCTCCATGAAACCGAATGACGTTCCGTAGATGATCTTGCAGCCCTCACGGGCGAAGCGCTCAAAGGTCTTTTCCGAATCGGCTTCCGTGACGTTCTCGGCGTAGGCTGTCTCAACCTTGTCACCGAACTCCTTTTTCACCGCCTCAAGGCCCTGATGGTGCTGGTACGACCAGCCAAAGTCACCGATGGGTCCGACGTAGACCCAGCAGGCCTTCAGTGCGTCTGCAGACGCCGAGGCCGATGCGGCTCCCAGCATGAGCGCGGCGGTTGCCGCAGCCATCAAGTATTTTGTCATGTGTAACTCCCTGTTGTTGATATGAACGCTTACCTGTCCGGCACGAAGGGCTGTCCGAGGGAGGCCGGCGTGTTACGGCGCGTCAGGGCCTTGTTCCCGGATATGACCACCAGTGCGAGGATGGTGCCAAGATAGGGCAGACTTGAGAGGAATTGCGAGGGGATTCCCGATCCCTGCGCCTGCAGAACAAATGACAGAATGGAAATCGTACCGAAAAGGTAGGCACCCGCCAAAATGCGAAATGGCAGCCAAGATGCGAAAACTACGAGCGCCAAGGCAATCCAGCCTCGGCCAGCCGTCATGTTCTCAACCCATTGCGGTGTGTAGACAATCGAGAGATAGCCGCCCGCAAGGCCGCTCATGGCCCCCCCAAAAAGCACGGCGACATAGCGGACACCGATGACATTGTAGCCCAGCGCATGGGCCGAGGTGTGGCTGTTGCCCACCGCCCTGATCACGAGCCCCATTTTGGTGCCGAACAGAAACTTGCCAACTGCAAACACCATGAACAGCGCAAACGGCACCAGCGGATCGATGCCACCAAGCGAGGGGAGTTTTACGCCGGGCTGGCCAACAAAAGACTCGCCCAACAAGGCCGACAGGCCAAGCCCCAGCAATGTCAGCGCCAGGCCTGTCGCCACCTGGTTTGCCAACAGTGTGAGTGTCAGGAATCCGAACAGCAGGGACATGAACATTCCGGCCACAATGGATGCCAAGACACCAATCCACGGATTTCCTGTGGCATAGGCGCCACCAAACCCGGCAACCGCTCCCATCACCATCATGCCCTCGACCCCGAGATTGAGGACACCGGAGCGTTCAGTCACCATCTCTCCCAAGGCGGCCAGCAACAGGGGTGTTGCCGCCGTCATGATGATTGTGAGCAGGACCAGAAGGATGTCCATGGCTGTCAGGTCCTCCCGCCCACGGGTGCCGCAAACACGACGCGGTAGTTGATGAGCGTGTCACAGGCCAGGATATAGAAGAGCAGGATGCCCTGGATGACGCGGGTGATCTTGTCCGGGATCTGGAGCGCTGTCTGGACCGCCTCGCCGCCGATGTAGGAGAGCGCCAACAGCAAACCGGCGAAGATGACGCCAACAGGATTGAGCCTGCCGAGAAATGCCACAATGATCGCGGCAAAGCCATAGCCCGGCGAAATCTGAGGCTGCAATTGTCCGACCACGGATGAAATCTCGAAAGCGCCCGCCAGTCCGGCGAGGCCGCCAGACAACATCATGCAGAAAAGGACCGTGCGCTTCTCGGAGAAACCGGCAAAACGGGCTGCCCGGGGTGAAAGACCGCTGACCGTGATCTCGAAGCCCTTGATGGTGCGGCTGACCATGAAGCCCAGGAGCAGGGCGAGAAGGATCGAGACCAGAACACCGGCGTGAATTCCCGGTGTCAGGTACGGTAACAGTTGCCAGTCCGCGAAGGTCACTGATTTGGGAAAGTTGAATCCTTGCGGATCGCGCCAAGGCCCGCGCACGAGGTAGTCGAGCATGAGCTGCACGACATAAACCAGCATGAGCGAGGTAAGGATTTCGTTGGCGTTGAACCGGTTGCGCAGAAGTGCCGGAATGGCAGCCCACAGCATTCCACCTACTATGCCGAGAACAATCATTACCGCGAGCGTCAATGGCGATTGCCACTGCGTGAAGAATACAGGCACTGCCCCCGCCAGTATTGCACCTGCCGTCAGTTGGCCCTCTGCACCAATGTTCCAGATATTCGCGCGGTAAGCCACAGCCAGTCCCGCCCCGATCAGAATGAGTGGCGAAGCCTTGACCAGCAGCTGTTCCACCGACCACAGGGCGGTGAGCGGTTCGACAAAATAGACATAGAGGGCAATAAACGGGTTGTTGCCACGTAGGGCAAATATTGCTGCTGCGGTGACGACAGTCATGGCCAAGGCCATGAAGGGCGAGGCCAGTGCCATAGCGGCGGACCGTTCGGGCCGTTTCTCAAGCCGCATGATCAGCACTCCCAGCCTGTTCATGTGAGCCTGCCTCATGGGCACCCGCCATCAGGAGGCCAATTTCCTCACGGCTCACGTCCTGTGCCGGGCGCGCTTCCGAGAGATGGCCCCTTGAAATCACGGCTACGCGATCGGCCACCTCGAAGATTTCATCGAGATCCTGGCTGATCACCAGCACCGCAGAACCAGCCTGGGCCAGATCAATCAAGGCCTGGCGAATGGACGCGGCAGCCCCTGCATCAACGCCCCATGTCGGCTGGTTGATCACCAGAAGTTTCGGTTTCAACTCCAGCTCCCGGCCAACGACATATTTCTGCAGGTTGCCCCCAGATAAGGCTCGCGCCTCGGGATCGGGCTTTCCCTTGCGGACGTCAAAGGCCTTGATGATGCGATCTGCGGCCGCCAGAGCCCCGCTGTTGTCGAGCAGTCCGGATGACACAAGAGCTGGATCAACGGCATGCCGCGAGAGAAACATGTTCTGGGACAGTGTCAGGGTCGGGACAGCTCCGTGTCCCAGCCGCTCTTCCGGAACAAAGGCAGCGCCAGCCTTGCGCCGTCCGGTGATGGAGGTCCGGCCCAGCGCGACGCCGTCCAGAAGCAACATGCCCGGTGCCACCAGCCGCTCTCCGGATACCGCATCAAAAAGCTCACCCTGACCGTTTCCAGCCACGCCAGCAATTGCAACGATCTCACCGGCATTCACAATGAGGTTGATGTCTGTGAGGGCCACTGAAAACGCACCATCACCGGCAAGTGACAAGTGCTTCATCGCGAGGCGCGGCGTGCCTGTCTTGCCGCCATCACTGCGCGGCCTGATGGCGTGGATGTCTGCGCCCACCATCAGGCGTGCGAGGCTTGCCGCTGTTTCACGGCGGGGATCAACATTTGCGGCCACTTTGCCGTGACGGAGGATGGTGGCCGTGTCACACAGTGCTTTCACCTCTTCCAGCCGGTGGCTGATATAGAGGACCGAACAGCCCTCGGCCGCGAGGCGCTTCAGCACCACGAAAAGCTGGTCTGCCTCCTGCGGCGTCAAGACAGAAGTCGGCTCATCCATGATCAACAGCTGCGGCTCCTGCAGGAGGCAACGGATGATCTCGATGCGTTGGCGCTCTCCCACCGACAGGTCACCAACCATCGCCGAAGGCACAATCGGCAGCCCGTAGGATGCCGACACTTGCGCGATGCGCCCCGAAAGTGCAGCGAGGTCATGAGGACCGGGCATGGCGAGGGCAATGTTCTCGGCAACCGTAAGCGAGTCAAACAAGGAGAAGTGCTGGAACACCATGCCGATGCCCAGGTGCCGCGCCACTGATGGGCTAGCCGGCATGACCTGCCGGCCTTTCCAGAAGAATTGTCCTGATGTTGGCTGGAGCGCGCCATAGATCATCTTCACAAGGGTCGACTTGCCCGCACCGTTCTCGCCGAGAAAGGCGTGTATTTCTCCCGGCATGATGGTGAGATTGACATCGTCATTGGCACGCAGGCTGCCAAACGTCTTGACGATGTTGCGGGCTTCAAGAAGCGGGACGCGATTTTCTTCCGTCATGACGCAGCGCTGCCAGTGTGCGGTACCATGGTCGGGCATGCTTCCCCGAGTTTGAGGCTTTCGTCCAGTGCCACCAGTTGGGCGGCTGTGGATATGGCAATGGCTTCAGGCCGCTTGGAGCGGATGCCGCCGATTCCGATGGGGCAGATCAGGCTGTCAACGCGCTGTCGATCAACGCCTGCTTCTGCCAGCCGTTTTTCAAACCGCGCCCGCTTCGTGGCGCTCCCGATCAGGCCAGTGACGGCTACCGCCGGATTGCGCAAACTGGCGTCAACAATCGCCAGATCGAGCGCATGGGAGTGGGTCATGACAAGCACGATGCTGCCCATTGGCGCATCCGCAAGGAGCGCCTGACTGTCTTCATCACCTCGCAAGGTTACGTTTCCGGGCACGACCGCCGGGAATGCACCCGGGCGCGGATCACACCAGGTGATGGCAAAGGGCAATTGCGCCAGAAGGAGGACCAGCGAACGGCCGACGTGACCGGCGCCAAACAGAAGGATTGTCCTTTGCGGTTCGCTGGCGTCAGTGGCGAGACGGCCAATTCCTGAAGCATCCAATATTTCGGTCGAAACCTCGACGCGCCCACCGCAGCATTGCCCCAGATCCGGACCCAGCGAATAACGCAAAAGGCTTTGCATTCCACCGCTGCGAAGGAGGCGCTGGGCTTCCGCCATCGCCTTCCATTCGAGCGTTCCTCCGCCAATGGAACCTGCAATGCCCGTGTCCGTCACCAGCATCATCGCACCTTCTTCACGGGGAGCTGATCCCGAGACACGCGCGACGCGCACCAGCGCAACCTGCTTGCCATTGTTCATGAGCGACCGCGCACGGTCGAACAGCTTCATGTGCGGACACTCCTGATGGCATGCAGGATGGCTTCTGGTGTCGCTGGCGTATCAAGAGCGGGGATGTTGCCATTGCCAAGGCTCGCGACCGCATCGAAGATCGCGGTCCAGACAGAAATGCCAAGCATCAGCGGTGGTTCACCAACAGCCTTGGAACGATAGATCGTGTCTTCCTTGTTGCCCTTCGATTCATACAGCGCGACGTGGAACTCCTCAGGGACATCGGAAGCGCACGGTATCTTGTAGGTTGACGGCGCATGGGTGCGCAGGCGTCCGGCATCATCAAAGACCAGTTCTTCTGTCGTAAGCCAACCCATGCCCTGCACGAAAGCGCCTTCGATCTGACCCAGGTCGAGAGCCGGATTGAGCGACTTGCCGACATCATGAAGGATATCCACCCGGTCCACTTTCATTTCACCGGTCATGGTGTCAATGGTGACTTCGCTGCAGGACGCGCCATAGGCAAAATAGAGGAAGGGACGGCCTTTGGCTTTTGCCCTGTCCCAGGTGATTTTTGGTGTAGCGTAGAAACCAGTCGCGGACAGAGGCAAGCGCGCCTGATGGGTGCGTTGGCACGCTTGGGCAAAACTCATGCTTTTGCCGCCTGCGGCCACCTGCCCGTCGGCAAAGACGATCTTGCTCTTCTGCACCCGCCAGTCACGGGCAAGGAGATTGGAAATGTTGTCGCGGATTTCCTCGGCGGCTCGTTTGGCGGCCATGCCATTGAGATCGCTGCCGGAGGACGCCGCCGTTGGTGAAGTGTTCGGCACCTTGCCAGTGCTTGTGGCGCAGATGCGGATCCTGTCCAGCGTGATGCCAAACACCTCGGCCACCACCTGCGCCACTTTGGTATGAAGGCCCTGCCCCATTTCGGTGCCACCGTGATTGAGCTGTACGGAGCCATCCGTATAGGCATGCACGAGCGCCCCGGCCTGGTTGAGGTGGGTAAGCGTGAAGGAAATGCCGAATTTCACAGGTGCGAGGGAAAGCCCCTTCTTCAGGATGCGGCTGGACGCATTGTACTCCCGCACGCGGGCCCTGCGATTGCGGTAGTCAGAGGTGCGTTCGAGTTCACCTACCAGTTCCATCAGGATGTTGTCGGTCACCTGTTGTCCATAGGGTGTGACATCGCGGTTCCGGCCGTAGAAGTTCCGCTTCCGGACATCAAGCGCATCACGCCCGGTGCGGAGGGCGATCGATTCCATCAGCCGTTCGGCGAAAACCATGCCCTGGGGACCCCCAAAGCCGCGAAAGGCCGTGTTCGACACCGTGTTGGTGCGAAGCCTTCGGGAGTGAATGCGCAGCGCCGGATAGTAGTAGGCGTTGTCGGCATGGAACATGGTGCGGTCGTTCACGCCCTGACTCAGGTCCGCCGAGCAGCCGCAGCGTGCATCAAACTCCACATTGACTGCAGTCAGGCGGCCATCATCTTCGAAGCCCGCCTCGGCGCTGACACGGAAGTCGTGGCGTTTGCCGGTCATGATCATGTCATCGTCACGGTCGAGCCGGCATTTTGCAGGGCGACCAGTCAGTTGCGCGGCAAGTGCTGCCAGGCAGGCCCATTGCGCGGCCTGGCTTTCCTTGCCGCCAAAGCCTCCGCCCATGCGGCGGCATTCACAGGTCACGTTGCCGTCCGGCACGTCCAGCATGCGGGCAACGCAATGCTGCACCTCCGTTGGGTGCTGCGTCGAGCAATGAACGGTCATGCCGCCCTTCTCGTCGGGCAAGGCCAGGGAGACCTGCCCCTCCAGATAGAAATGTTCCTGCCCGCCGATCAGGAAGGATTCAAGCAGGCTGTGAGGGGAAGCGGCGATGCTTGCGGCGACGTCTTTGCGGGAGAATGTGTAGTTTGGCAGAACGTCAGTTGTTCCTGCGCGCAGGGCGTCATCAGCCGTGACGACAGGTTTCTCGTTGGCGATGCTGATACGGGCAAGGCGGGCCGCCCTTCGCGCGGCATCGCGCGTCTCCGCAACAACGGCAAAGACCACCTGTCCGTGAAAAAGGATCTCGCTCCCGGCGAGGACCGGATCGCCACCGACCGACGGGCTGCAATCGTTGCGGCCCGGAATATCTTTCGCGGTGAGGACTGCTACCACACCCGGAAACGCCTCAACGGCCGACAGGTCAACCGCTGTGATGCGACCGCAGGCAGCGCTGCCGACATAGCCGGGCGCAATGTGCAGCAAGCCCTCGGGTTCGGGCATGTCATCAATATAGATCGCACGTCCGGTGACATGCAACTCGGCACTGTCGTGAGGGTGCGGCTTGCCGACGACAGTTTCGCCTCTTGCAGCAGATTTCTTTGCCGCAGCGAGTTTCCTCTCGGGCGAAGGCGCTCTCATGTCCAAGCTTCCTTGCCTGCTGGCGCCAGGACGCGCAACGCTGCCGGGCGCTCTCCCACCAACTCATGAAGTGCCTTGAGCAGAAGGGCCCGGGCGCAATCCATGCGGTATGCGGCGGAGGCCCGCATGTCGGAAATGGGGATGAAATCCTTCACCAGGTTGTCAGCCACTTCTTCCCACAGTTCCGGCGCATCAAGCTTGAGACCTTTCAGCGCCTCTTCGGTCTGGCGGGCGCGGCGTGGTGTTGCGGCCATGCCGCCAAAGGCGATTGTTGCCGAAGCGATGACTCGTCCGGACATCACAAACCGGAACGCTGCCAAGACCGCGGAAATATCCTGGTCAAAGCGTTTTGTCAGCTTGTGGGCGAAGAAGCGCTCGTTGGTCTTCAGCTTGGGAATGTCGATCCGCCAGAGCACCTCGCCCGGCTTCCGGTCCTGTTTGCCGTAGTCAACGAAATAGTCTTCGAGCAGGAGATCGCGCTGCTCTCCCTGTTTGCGCATGACGATGCGGGCACCGAGTGCGATGAGCATGGGCGGCATGTCGCCGATGGGCGAGCCGTTTGCGATGTTGCCACCGATCGTGCCAGTGCTTCGGACCTGCTTCGAACCGATGCGGCGCACCACCTCGCCAATGTCCGGTGCGATGGAGGCCAGCGCGCTTTCTGCCTCGGCGTAGGTCACGGCGCTGCCCAGGGAGACGGTTGCAACTCTGTCTGATATTGCGTGCAACTCGCTCACCCTGCCCGTGAACACCAACTTGGCAAGCGGGCGCAGCTGCTTGTTGATCCAGAGCCCGACATCGGTTGCGCCGGCGACCAGCGTTGCATCGGGATGTCGTGCCGCAAGATCAAGCAGGGTTTCCGCCTTCGCCGGGATTGCGGCGAAATGTTCCGCCGCGCCACAAAAGACATCTTCCCCGTCATTCAGTTTGGACAGCTCAGCCGCAATTTCCGCGCCTGCCTCCGACCAAAGGTCCGCGCGGTCACCTGAACAGGCCTCCTGCGCCGCAGCAATGATCGGCTTGTAGCCAGTGCAGCGGCAGAGGTTGCCTGCAACCTGATCGACGACGGCCTGCCGCTCTGGCTGTTCCCGACCGTGGTACAGGACAAAGAGCGACATGACGAAACCTGGCGTGCAGTAGCCGCACTGGGAGGCATGCTGGGCGACCATTGCCTTCTGTACGGGATGGAGTTCGCCGCCAGCAGCAAGATCATCGACCGTGACCAGTTCACAGCCATGGATGTGTGCCATGAGCATGATGCAGGCATTGGCCGGTTCATAAACCACCTGGCCGTGCCGCAACTTTCCGATGGCAACGGTGCAGGCCCCGCAATCACCTTCATTGCAGCCTTCCTTCGTGCCCTTGTGACGCTGTTCCAGGCGGAGGTAGTCCAGCACTGTCAGCAATGGGTCTGCGAGGTGGTGCTCCTGCACCACGCCCCTGCGAAGAAAGCGGATCTTGCCTGCAGCCATCGTCACTCAACTGCCCCGGTAGGTGGAGTACCCGTGCGCCGACAGCAGGAGCGGGACATGATAGTGTTGCATGGCGTTGGAAACACCAAAACGGATCGGGATGACATCAAGGAATGGCGGGTTTGAGAGGTTTGCCCCCGTTCCGTGCAGATATTCGCCAGCCCGGAAACGCAATTCGTAGATGCCCATTTTCAGACTCTCACCCTGGAGAAGGGGTTCATCGACGCGGCCATCGCTGTTGGTCATGGTTGTCTTGAGCTTGACGGGTTCCCCGGACACATTCCAGAGTTCAATGATCAGCCCGGCGGCGGGTCGCCCGAGGTGCGTATCCAGCACATGTGTTGTCAAACGGCCTGTCTTCACCGCCATCTCCCGTCCCCAGTCTTGTATCCGGTCTTGCGCCAGACTTGATTTCAAAAATTCTAGCACGCCAAATTTGTTCGAGACAGCCCAATTATTTGCCACGTAGTGTTCGAATTTTTTGTACAGGTGGAAGTTTCGGCACCAGTTTGGGCAGGCGTCGGCGCGAGAGGTCCAGAAACGCTGCGGCTGCCTGATTGGCGAGTCCCGGGCGATTGACCAGCATCATGCGGTCCGGCGGAATGCCACGGTCAGCCAGGGGTATGAACCGGAGGGTTCCACTGGACAATTCCTGCTCAATTCCGATCGTGGTCTGGAATGCAACGCCGATGCCATGGGCTGCCATGCTGGCCATGACCCTGAGCGAGTTGCTCTCCAGTGCGGGCTTCACCTGGAGTTTCTGGCGCCGGGCGAGGGTGTCCAGCAGTGTACGCAGGCTGAGCCCACGGGCGGGCCAAGCCAGTGCATGGTTCATGCATTCCTTAAGGCTGACCTGCGTAGATCTTGCCATGTCATGGCTGGGCGACACGACGGCCCCCAGCGGCAGGTCCATGACATGCGCCACGTCGAGACCCTCGAAAGATGACGGATTGAAGGTGAAGCCGACATCTGCGGCACTTTCGCGGACAAGTGCGGCCACCGTATCGGAGCCTGTCACGGTCACGAGCAGTTGCACCCCCGGATGGAGCGCATTGAATTCCTCAAGGATGCGCGGCAGGAGAGACACCGAGATGCTTTCCACGGCCGCGATACGCACGCGACCGCTTTTCAATCCACGCAGCGCATTGAGACGGTCGATTGCCTGCTCGTGGATCAGTGATGAAGCGGTGAGGGCACGCTGCAATTCCTCTCCCGCTGCTGAAAGCCTGAGCTTCCGGCCTGTCCTTTCAAAGAGATCGATGCCAAGTGACTCCTCCAGCAGGGTGATCTGGCGGCTCACTGCCGAGGCGGCGGTATTGATCTGGCGTGCTGCAGCGCGGATTGATCCGGCTTCAGCGACCACAAGGAAGAATCGGCAGCCTCCTGCCAGAAATCCGTCAGCCTTTTGCACCGTCCCCTCCACAGGTGGCTGTCCGGCCACAGCAACAATGGTTTGCCGGATTGACCGGGCTGTCAAGCGGTCGCGGTGCCCACGTTTGTGGCAGCTGCAGCAAAGATCTCCCGATCGATCGTCCGCAACAGGGAATCAATCGTTCCGCGGATGATCATGTCATCACTGAAGCGGACCTGCTCAATCGCCACGTCCCGGCGCAGGACTTCGACAACGCTCTGTTCAAGCGCGTCGTGCATGGCCTGCTCCATGAGTTCAGATGTCTGCAGGCCGGGACCGGCGAGCACCACGCGGTCCGGATTGAGGATGGAGATCACGCGTCCGATGCCATAACCTAGGGTTGAGCCTGCGAGTTCAAAGGCCGCCCGGGCACGGTTGTCCCCGGCCTTGGCCTTCTGGTGCAGGCCGATCATTGTCGATTCCGGCACCGCGGTGCGCGGAGCATCCTGCGCAGTCTCACCGGCATAGTGCCTGAGGATGCCATAGTCAGCGACATAGGCCTCGACGCAACCCCTTTTTCCGCAGCGGCACAGCGCCCCTTTCGGCACGTGGTTCATGTGTCCGAACTCTGCGGCTGCGCCGGTGGCTCCGTGAAAGACCTCGCCATTGATGATGACGCCCATGCCAACACCGTAACCGGTGAAGATCGCGGCCGTGACTCCACCGTAGCGGGCACGGTCAGATGCCACGAGACCTTCGGCAATCATGTTCGCGTCATTGGCGACGAAGCAGGGCACGCCGAAACGCGCTTCTATCGGTTGCGCGACCGGGATATCGCCTGCCTTGAAGGCCGGTGACCACACGATCGTGCCGTGGCGGCTGTCAGCGAGGCCCTGTATGGCAATGCCGATGCGGGCCAACCGCCGTGACGGAATGTTCTGCCAAGCGAGAAAACCGGCAATGGCATCCGCCAGCGCCACGCCAAACGCATTGCGTCCCGCCTCATAGGTGGGCAACCTGACTTCATTGCGGGCAATCGTCTCGCCCCTGAAATCAGAGAGAACGATCATCACATCGTCGATTGAGATCTTCACCGCGAGCACCAGTGCGGCCGCAGGATTGAGTAGCAGCCGCACCACCGGTCTGCCACGTTTCCCAGATGGCGGGGCGACCAGCGGCATGTTCGCCTCGCTGATGACGCCTTCCTGGATGAGCTGCGCGCAGATGGTCGTGATGGTGGCGGGTGACAAGCCAGTGAGGCGGCCGAGTTCAACGCGCGCCGACGCACCATGCTGGCGCAAAGCACCAAGCACGAGGCGGCGGTTTTGCCGCCGAACCAGTTCACTATCGGCTTTTTCCGCCATGAACGCCCTCGGTCCATTCTCCTCTTCCGCACCGTTTTCGGTTTTGCGGAGCAATGGTGGACATGCTGTGCCAAAGCCAAGGCCAGCGCAAGATTATTTTGGAGGCTGAAAGAATGCCGTGACCGTCACCCGGTTCATGGGTCCTTCTTGCGGGCCAGAATCCGGAGGATGTCTTCAAGCTGGTCCTGCTCCAACTCCCTGATGGCGAGAGCCAGGCGGTTGGCGAGTTCGGTGGCGCGCGGGTCAAGGCCTGACGTATCGATGGACACCCTTGGATGGGAGATGCGTGCCAAGCCGAGAAGCTGTTCGGCATCATCCCAGATGATGTTGAAATAGGCGATGATACGCTGAATCAGATACCATGACGGGCGCCCCCGCTTGCCGTGTTCAAGGGCCGAAAGATAGGCACTTGAAATGCCCAGTTCGGAAGCCATGTCGGAAAGCGAGACGCCCTTCGCTTCCCGAAGTTCCCGCAACCGCGCGCCAAAAGGTGTCATGGCGCATGATGCTCCGGCAACCGCCGCAGGCGCACATAGAATGCCCCACCTCCGCCATGACGGGGATGTGCCGGCTGAAATCCGGAGACATGTTCGCGGAAGACGGTCTCATGCAGCCACAGCGGCACTTCCCGGCGCAACCGCCCTTCCCGTTCCGGCGCATGAAAATATCCCGTGCCATGCAATGTATGGCGGGCGAAGGGTGATGCGCCCTTGCCAGTGATCACGAGCGTGAGGCGCACCCCGTTGCGGCGCTGGTTTTCAAGAAAATGGTAGAGCTGCATGCGTGCCACTTCGAGACCGTGGCCATGCAGGTCGATGCTGGCATCCGGTTCCAGCTGGCCGCGGGACAGGCGTTGTGCCATGCGGCGGTCAAAGGCAGCAAGCGGCGGCGGCATGCCGTGAGGCCTGAAATCCGGGTGATGTCGGTCGACTGAATGACGCGCGGGACTGACCTCGTCTTGCGCCTTGGCCAGGATTGTTACACCACCGGGTGCCCGCCTCCCTCCCTTGAGCGGAGTGATTGTGCGGCTGACGTCGTCCCACAGGGCGTGGTCGGCGAGGTGAGGCACATTCCTCTTCATCGCTCCAGCCCCAGCCCGTTAGCAACAGCATGAGGCAGAAGAACTGTCATGCGGCCCTGACTTTTCATGTGGCCTGCAATTCGGGCCGCCTCTTCACCCCAACCCCAGTAGAAATCTCCACGGGCAAAACCCTTGATGGCAGACCCTGTGTCCTGGGCAATCATCAGCCGCGCTAGTCGGTCCGGCGTCCTGGTGGCCTCGGGCGGAAAAGCCGTCTCAACCCAGCACGGTGTTCCAAACATCCAGTTGGACCGGTCCACTGCCATGGATCGTCCCGGATGCAAGTTGACCCGGGCTGCCCCGATGGCACCAAGACTTTCATCTTGCACGGCGATCTCGCGGAAGAACACAAATGACCGGTTCTCCCACATGAGTTCGCGGGCGCGGGAGGGATTGTCCGCCATCCAGGCCTTGAGACTCTGCATGGACAGCGCATCACGGGCAATTTCGCCCTGCTCTGCCAGTACGGCCCCGATGCTGGTGTAGGGCAATCCGGTCTTTGCGGCATAGGAGAGACGCAAGGATGATCCGTCCGGCAGGCGGACACGACCGGATCCCTGTATGTGGATGAAGAAGGCCTCCGCCCAGCTCTTCAACCAGCAGATCTCCAGGCCGAGGCCGGCGAGGGCCCCCGCTTCGATCGCCCGGCGGTCATGGTAGGGCCATGCCCTTCCTTCCACCCGGCGGCCATATTTCAGGCCGGTCTCCCGTTCCTCTTCCGCCGTGAAGGCCACAAGGTCGGCTGGTTTGCGGTACAGCGCAACCGGATATTCCGGGGTTGAGTGCTGACTGCCTTCCGCTTCCGGCTCATAGTAACCAGTGAAAAGTCCCTCTGGCCGGGACCGGTCGTGAACCAGGTAGGGTCTGAACGCCTGAGCGAAGAATTGAACGGGACTGGTTGCGGAAAGAGCCAGCCGACAGGTAGGCAACCAGTCCTCCCGCCTGCCACCGAACACCACAAGACGGGAAAAGGCCGCGCCTCCATCAATGATTTCCTGCGCCTGTCGGCGGAAGGCCTGCAATGAAGCGGCGAGATCATCATCGGGCAAACCGGCAAGGGCGTCAAATGCCACAGGTTCGAGATGCACCTGCGACCTCGTCATTTTATCAGCCCAGGTCATCGTCCGTTGCCACCAGTTTCCAGTTCGGATCCCGGCTCATCACGTCCTTTTCAAAGGTCCAGACATCTTCAACCTCGCGCACGGCTTTTTCGTCGCCTTCGCGGACGACACCATCCCGGTCCAAAAGCGCCTGGATCATCTCGCTCCGGAAACGGACGGTCAGGAAGGCAGAGCGCCCATCCACCACAGCCCGTGTGAGGTTGGCACTCTTGACGCCAACAAAACGAAACACAAAATTGCTGCCATCTGCCTTACGGCGGTCAATGGCGCTGACGAAAGACCCAAGCACATCGCCGGCAAGGAGCGTCTTCAAAGCTGCCTTGTCTCCTGTGGCATAGGCCTGCAGGATCAGCTCATAGGCCCGCTTCGCTCCTTCCAGGAACTTTGCGAGCACGAAATCCGGGTTGACCTCGACAAGTTTCTCAAGCGACTGGGCCAGTTCCGAACCCTCTGGCGCGACGCCATGCCAAGCCGGCTTGCGGGGGCCATCATCCTGCACACCAAGAGCAGGTTCGGGCTCTGCTGCTGGCGGCTTTTCCTTCTGGGGTCTCAGGACTGTCACGTCGGCTGGTGGACGTTCTGTCCCTGTCCGTGTTCCGAGCAGCGACTTCAGTCGCCAGAACACGGCAATGGCGATGGCGAGCAGGATCAAATTGAGCGGGTCGAACAAGGGGTTCATTGCAATCAACAGACAGAGGTTTGCGGTTTCACCCTCGCGACGGGATGAAACCTCCATATAGAAACTTGGCGCAGGTAATCAAAGGGGCAAGGTGGACTTCGGAAGTCCGGCTTGCATACAACATGCTTGCGGCAGATCATTGCAGGCACAAGTCCTTCATGTTAGCTGGCAAGTGATTCCGGGTCTTGTTCCCGGCAAGCGGCGAGGACACGAGGCATGGCAAAACCAACCAAAACATCAAAACCAGCAGCCAAACCGACCGCGAAAGCGGCAAGTAACGGCGCTCCTGCCAAGGCTGCTCCCGCTCCGGCTGCCGAAGTGCCATCACTATCCGCGCCTGAACCGGTTCCGGGTGCGCAACCGACATTCAAGATCCTCGGCCAATACCTCAAGGACTTCAGCTTTGAGAACCCCAATGCGCCAGCCTCTCTTGCACCGCAACAGAACCAGCCTGACATCAACATTGCTGTCAATGTGAATGCCCGCAATCTTGGCCCGAGCGACTTCGAGGTCGAACTTCACCTCAACGCCAAGGCCACCGGTAGTGGCAAGGTCGTATTCGCGGCGGAACTGCTCTACGCTGGCATCTTCCATCTGGAGAATTTCCCCCAGAATGTCATTCAGGCGGCGGTCCTCATTGAATGCCCACGCATGCTGTTCCCGTTTGCCCGCCAGATCATGGCAGACGCGACGCGCAACGGCGGCTTCCCGCCACTGATGTTGGACCCCATCGATTTTGCCGCGATGTACCAGCAACGCATGAAGCAGCGGTCAGCCGGGCAGGCTTGACAATCACGCCGCCCGGTCTCGCCAGCCGGGTGGCGCTATCGTTTCCAGATCGCCTCGGCACCCAAACCTTCAACAAGGATGCGGTGGGCTTCGCGTTCTTCCTGGGTTATTCGGGGTGGCAAGGGATGCCTGCGGGGCTGAATGGCCGTTGGTGACTGATTCGCTGCCGTAATGATGCGTTTCGCCTGGCTGGTGGTTTCGTTCACCAGGTTCAACGCAGTCTGCCGTCCGCCCAGAAGCTCGATATAGACGTCCGCCAGAAGTTCCGCGTCGAGCAGGGCCCCGTGCTTTGTCCGTTTGCTGTTGTCGATGCCGTAGCGCCTGCAAAGGGCATCCAAGCTGTTCGATGCCATCGGATGTTTGCGGCGCGCCATGACGAGCGTGTCGATCACCTGCCCCATATCGATCGGCGGCTTGTCCAGATAGGACAGTTCGGCGTTGATGAAGGCCATGTCGAAAGATGCATTGTGAATGACCAGCACCGCATCCGAAACGAATGCAAGAAATTCTTCCGCAATGGACTTGAACACTGGTTTGTCCCGCAAAAAGGCGGTGCTGAGGCCGTGCACCGCTTCTGCTTCCTTGGGCATGTCGCGTTCAGGATTGACATAGACGTGAAAAGTCCGGCCGGTCGGCAGGTGATTGAGAAGCTCGATCGCGCCGATCTCCACGATCCGGTGGCCTTCGGCAGGTGCAATCCCGGTCGTTTCGGTATCGAGAATGATTTCTCGGCTCATCGTGAGTTGCCCTTGCGGATTTTGTGGACAACATCACGTACGCGCTGGCTCAGTTCTTCCAGACTGCCATTTGTCTCAATGACATGATCCGCCCGTCGCCGCTTCTCGTCATCAGGCATTTGACGCTGAAGGATCAACGCGAGTTTCTCGGGCGTCATGCCGGGGCGTTTGAGGGCGCGCTCACGCTGAAGTTCAGACCTCGCTGAGACGACCACGGTTGTTGTCACATCGCGCTCGGCCCCTGTTTCAAACAGGAGCGGTATGTCCACCGCCACCATCACCGTCCCCTTGGCCTCTTCTTCAGCGATGAAACCAAGTCGGCGCCTCCGGATTTCAGCGTGGACGCGTTTTTCAAGTTCTCCCAGCAAGGCTGGCTGTGCAACCACGATGCTGGCGAGTTGGTGGCGGTCAACTTTGCCGTTCGAGATGGCAGCAGGTGCGATGTCGGCAATCAGCTTGCCACCGTCACCACTGTCATAGAGGCGATGAACTTCGAGGTCTGAGTCAAAGACGGGAATGCCATCGCTGGCGAGGATTTTTGCGACTTCCGACTTTCCCATGGCAATTCCGCCTGTCAGGCCGATGACGATCATGGCTGGTATCCCGGATTAATATCACGGGCGATCATCGTGTGAAGGTCTTCGGTGACTTTCGGACGCTGCCCGAACCACAGGGAAAATCCCGTCACGGCCTGATGCAGGAGCATGCCCAGACCGGTCACCACTGGATATCCACAGGCCTGTGCGTCGCACAGAAAGGGTGTGATCAGTGGAACGTAGTTGACGTCAGCGACGATGGCACCTTTGTGCAACCGGGCAAAAGGCACGTGCAGTCTGGCATCATTCGCAATACCTGCCGAGGTCGTGTTCACGAGAAGGTTTGTTTCGGGAAAGCACGTATCCAAATCTGACAATGGCAACGGGACGACATCGCGACCGAACACTCCTGCAATGGCTTCGGCCTTTTCCATGGTGCGGTTGGCGAGAAAGATCTGGCGCATGCCGCGTCTCAGAAGTTCATCGATGATTGCCCGGGATGAACCTCCTGCGCCGAGTACTGTTGCCGTGTTGCCCCCAAATCGGTACCCCGGCATGCGCCAGAGAATGTTTTCAGCAAAACCCTCCCCGTCAGTCGATGTGGCCCAGGTTTCCCCCTGGCGCAGATACACGGTATTTATCGAGCCGGTGAGGCGAGCGCGGTCATCGAGATGGGCAATGTAACGGCAAGCGGTTTCCTTGTGCGGCAGGGTCACGTTGCAACCCACCAGTCCCTCCACAGGCAGGTGTGTGAGAAAATCCTCAAGGGCGTTAGGTGGCACTTCCCGTCGTTCATATGACCCATGGATGCCCAGTTCTCTCAGCCAGTGATTGTGGATCAGTGGCGAACGGGAGTGCTTGATCGGGTAACCGATGACACAGGCCTTGATCATGAGGGGACATGTCCCATTGAACGGAGATGGTTCACCAAAGAAAGGAGGGGAAGGCCAAGTATCACATGGTCGCTGCCTTCGACTTTTTCCATCAGCCTGATTCCAATTGCTTCATAGTGGTAGGCACCAACGGATGACAGTATGTTGTCTCCAGCGTCTTCAAGATATTGATCGATGAATGTGTCCGGGTAGTGCCAGAACGTGATAGTGGCTTGTTCGCAGCACGACCATTCGATGTCTCCATCTCTTGCACAACATGCAGCGGAAAACAGCACATGTGATTTTCCACGCAGTTGACGCAGCTGTTGTTTGGCGTTGGCACGGGTGCCTGGCTTGTGCAGAAGGTGGCCGTTGCAGGAAAGTGTCTGGTCCGCCCCGACCACAACTGCATCTGGTCGTAGCCGCGACAGCGATCTGGCTTTCCCGGTTGCGAGGTGAAGCGCGAGTTCCCTGGGGTTGGCATGTGGGAGTTCGCTTTTCGCAAGATTTTCGTCATAGGACGGGGATATTGCGATGAACGGAATTCCTGCCCGTTCCAGCAGTGTCTTGCGGGTGGCGCTCCCTGATGCGAGGATGATCATGGTTTGGCTGTAGCATGTGGAATTGATGATGCGGAGTCGGACACTGTTGTCCACAGGCTTGAGGATAACTGCGGCGAGGAAAAGATGAAGCAATGCCTGCGACAACCGTTGCTGACAGTGATATTGGCCGTCGGTGTTGAGAACCTTGGTAGTCACTGTGGGAAACAGGCAGGCGCAAAAAAACACTCGAATTTGAGTTAATTTGTCACCCCGGCTTGTTTTTTTCCCCGTTATCCCGGATTCCCACAGGCCAACAGACACATCAGATTCATTAACTCTTTATTAAGGAAGTTACCGTGGCGAAAGCGCTCCTCGACGTGTTGACAGGCAAGGCACCTGAACGGAGGCCGGTCTGGCTGATGCGTCAAGCGGGACGGTATCTGCCTGAGTACCGTGCGGTGAGGCAGGAAGCGGGTTCGTTTCTCGATTTGTGTTATCGGCCCGATCTTGCGGCAGAGGTTACGTTGCAACCCTTGCGGCGCTACGATTTTGACGCAGCGATTGTCTTTGCTGACATTCTTGTTGTGCCGCATGCCTTGGGACTGGACTTGAAGTTTGTTGAGAACGAGGGACCGGTGCTGTCGACGGTGCGGGATATGGCTGGTGTTGATGCTTTGGGAACGGAAAGAGGGCCATGGCAGTACGAGCGGGTGTATGAGACGCTTCGTGGGGTGAAGGCGGGCTTGCCGGGACATGTGGGGTTGATCGGCTTCTGCGGTGCCCCGTGGACTGTCGCGAGTTACATGATTGAGGGGCGCGGTTCAAACCGGGCCTTGGCTCTTGCGGCTGCCCAGGCGAATGAAATGTGGTTTCGCAGCCTCATGCAGCGGCTTGTCGAGTCGTCGGTGGAATATCTCTTGGGGCAGGTTGCGGCGGGTGCAGAAGCACTGCAGATTTTTGACAGTTGGGCCGGTGATCTGCCGGGCGAATTGCGGCAGCGGTGTGTGCATGAGCCGATTGCCGCGATTGTGCGGGGTGTCCGAGAGGTCCGGCCTGAAATCCCGTTCATTGTTTTTGGTCGGGGAATTGGCATGGGGCATGCCGAACTGGCGCGCGCGACAGGAGCGAATGCCGTGAGCGTTGAACAGGACGTGGCCCTGTCAGATGTGCTGGCCTCGTTGCCGGAAGGTGTTGCCGTGCAAGGCAACCTGGCACCGGAGATTGTGATGGGGGGTGGCGTGTCGCTTGCGCAGGGAGCGCGTGAGATTTGCCGGTCGGTGCCGATGGACCGGCATGTCTTCAACCTGGGCCATGGCATTTTGCAGCACACGCCGCCTGAGAACGTGACGGAACTGTTGAAGGTGATCCGGGAACATGATGGTGGCAAGACGTGATGTATGAGTGGTCCAAGGTCATTCACCTGTTAGCGGTGATTTCGTGGATGGCCGGACTTTTCTATTTGCCCAGGCTCTTTGTCTATCATGCGGACAAGGCGGTAGGTGGAGAGGCAGATCAGACTTTTCTGGTCATGGAGCGGCGCCTGTTGAAAGCCATCATGCGGCCCGCAGCTGTGGTCGTGCTGTTGAGCGGATTATGGCTGTTGCATGTCTTGGCGCTGCCCCTGAGCGAACCTTGGGTGTTGCTGAAACTTCTGGCGGTCACGCTGATGTTCGGATTTCATGGCATGCTGGAACGTCATGCCGGCGAGTTCCGCAGCGGCCTGCGGGCGAGAACAGGCCGCTATTTCAGGATTCTCAACGAGATTCCAACGGTCTTGCTGATCGTGATCGTGATTGCGGTTGTGGTGCGCCCTTTCTCCTGAGAAGTCGGCAGAGAAGGGCTTTTCAGGCGCGGCTGTTGCTGCTAAGAGCAGGCCCTGCCATTCGGCAGCTCCCCTCTCCCGCCGGACTTTGTGACGCTCGTTCTCTGCTTCCGGCCTCATCCAAGTTGAATGTTGATGACCAGTATCAGTGACCTTAAGGAGATCAAGCTCTCCGAGTTGAAGCGCAAGTCGGCGGCCGAACTTGTGAGCCTTGCGGAAGAGCTTGAGGTGGAAAATGCAAGTTCGCTCCGCAAGCAGGAACTGATGTTCGCCATCCTCAAGAATCTGGCTGCCCGTGGGGTGGAGATCATCGGGGAAGGGGTCGTTGAAGTTCTGCAGGATGGTTTCGGCTTCCTCCGATCGGCTGAGGCAAATTACCTGCCTGGCCCGGATGACATCTATGTCAGTCCCAGCCAGATTCGGAAATTTGGTGTCAAGACGGGCGACACGGTTGAAGGGCAGATTCGGAGCCCCAAGGACGGCGAACGTTATTTCGCGCTGGTGAAGGTCAACACCATCAATTTCGAGGACCCGGAAAAGGTCCGTCACAAGGTTCACTTCGACAACCTGACACCGCTTTATCCGGACGAACGTCTGGAAATGGAGATTGCTGATCCGACGCGGAAGGATTTCTCGCCACGGGTGATCGACATCGTGGCTCCCCTCGGCAAGGGCCAGCGTGGTTTGATCGTCGCTCCGCCGCGTACCGGCAAGACGGTGCTGTTGCAGAACATCGCCCATTCCATCACGACGAACCATCCGGAATGTTACCTGATCGTGTTGCTCATCGACGAGCGGCCGGAAGAAGTGACGGACATGCAACGTTCGGTGAAGGGCGAGGTGATTTCCTCGACCTTTGACGAACCTGCGTCGCGTCACGTCCAGGTGGCTGAAATGGTGATCGAGAAGGCCAAGCGGCTGGTTGAGCATGGCCGCGATGTGGTCATTCTGCTCGACTCGATCACGCGTCTTGGCCGGGCGTACAACACGGTTGTCCCGTCTTCAGGCAAGGTGTTGACCGGTGGTGTTGATGCCAATGCGTTGCAGCGTCCGAAGCGCTTTTTCGGCGCCGCCCGCAACATCGAACAGGGCGGGTCTCTGACGATCATTGCAACCGCCCTGATTGATACCGGCAGCCGCATGGACGAAGTGATTTTCGAAGAGTTCAAGGGCACAGGCAACTCGGAAATCATCCTGGACCGCAAGGTTGCGGACAAGCGCGTGTTCCCGTCGATCGACATCCTGCGTTCGGGCACCCGCAAGGAAGAATTGCTGGTCAAGGCCGATACGCTCAAGAAGACCTACGTCCTGCGGCGGATCCTCAATCCCATGGGCACGGTGGATGCCATCGAATTCCTGTTGGACAAACTCCGCCAGACCAAGGGCAACAGTGATTTCTTCGATTCCATGAACGCCTGATCCCCGGGCAGGACGGATTCGAGGCAGTATCGATTCGAATCCGAAATGAAACAGAACGCGACCATTTTTGCGCTCTCTTCAGGCTCAGGTAGGGCCGGGGTTGCCGTGATCCGCGTTAGCGGACCGAAATCCGTCAGTGTCTTTGACATCTTTGGTGTGACCTGCCCTTCGCCGCGATTGGCATCGCTCCGGCGCCTGAAGGACGCGCAGGGTGACATCCTGGATGAGGCTCTTGTGCTGTGGTTTCCTGGGCCGGGGACAGCAACGGGCGAGGATATGGCCGAGCTTCATGTGCACGGTTCCCCTTCGATCCTCGCTGCGGTGCTTGGGCAGCTCTCCCGCGCGGAGGATTTTGCTCTTGCTGAAGCGGGTGATTTCACGCGCCGCGCCTTCCGCCATGGCAGGCTCGACCTGCTTCAGGTCGAGGGGCTGGCCGACGTGCTGGAGGCGCGCACCGAAGGGCAACGCCGTCTTGCCATGCGGCAGTTTCTGGGTGCTGCCAGCACAGTCTATGAAAGCTGGCGTGGTGACCTCGTCCGGGCGCTTTCTCTGGTGGAAGCGGCAATTGATTTCTCCGAGGAAGACGACGTGGCTGCCAGCGCATCGGCGGAATCCCGGTTGGTCATGGGTAAGCTCGTGACGTCCTTTGAACAGGCCTTGGCCCAGGCGGGCAGGGCATCGCAGGTCCGGGGCGGTCTGCGGGTGGTGCTGGCCGGACCTCCGAATGCAGGCAAGTCGTCCTTGTTGAACTGGCTGGTCGGACGCGATGCGGCCATTGTGTCGCCAGTGGCCGGTACGACGCGCGATGTGGTGGAGTCAGGCCTGGAGTTGGGCGGTTTGTCCGTCGTCGTTTCCGATACGGCTGGTCTTCGGGAGGGAGCGACCGATCCGATCGAGCGGGAGGGTATGCGACGGACACGGGAGGCCGTGAGTGATGCTGATGTCCTGGTATGGGTTGAAGCAGTGGATGACAGGTCGGATGTGGCCCTTCCTCGCCGGCCTGACTTTGTGGTCCTGAACAAGATGGATTTGGGCACTGTGTCTCACAGGGAATTGTCGGAGGGCCAGGTCTGGCCCGTGTCTGTGATGGACGGCAGTGGGCTGGTGCCGTTCCGGGCGGCGCTCGTGGATTTGATTCGTGAGCGAAACCATCTCGAGGAAGATGCTGTCGTGGTTCGTGAACGTCATCGTGTGGCCTTGGAGAGGGCGCTTTTCCATCTGCGCCGGGCATTGCAGGATGATGGGCGGGGCCTTGAGTTCATTGCCGAAGATATGCGAAAGGCCGCAGCGGAACTTGCCGGCGTGACGGGGCGTGTTGATGTCGAGGATTTGCTCGGCGAGATCTTCAGTTCCTTCTGCATCGGCAAATAGTGTTTCACGTGAAACGCAAGTGCATTGTTGCGTGATGGTAAATGCTCCGTAAACGGACAAGACTCAACGGATCGGCCAGGACATCATGATTCAAAGCTATGACGTCATCGTCATTGGCGGCGGCCACGCAGGCTGCGAAGCTGCAGCTGCAGCGGCGCGCATGGGGGCACACACGGCATTGCTCACGCACCGCTTCAGTACCATTGGTGAAATGTCCTGCAATCCCGCCATCGGCGGACTTGGCAAAGGTCATTTGGTGCGGGAAGTGGATGCGCTGGATGGACTCATGGGGCGGGTTGCCGATGCGGCTGGCATTCAGTTCCGCATGCTCAACCGTTCCAAGGGTCCGGCCGTACGCGGGCCCCGCGCCCAAGCTGATCGAAGACTCTATCGCGCGGCTATGCAGCAGGAGATCGCCCGACAAGAAAACCTTGTGGTGATCGAGGGCGCTGCTCACGGCCTCCTGATCAACGCCGGATATGTGACTGGCGTCACGCTGGAAGATGGAAGGACATTGGTGGCCAAGGCCGTGGTTTTGACCACCGGGACGTTCCTCAACGGGCTCATCCACATCGGTAACCGCCAGATACCGGCAGGCCGTGTGGGCGAGCCGCCCGCGCGGGGATTGTCCGAGCAACTGATGGCTGCGGGTCTTGCCATGGGCCGTCTCAAGACAGGCACCCCCGCCAGGCTGGACGGCAAGACCATCCGTTGGCACATGCTTGAGGAGCAACTCGGCGACGATCCGCCGGAACCCTTTTCCTTCCTCACCTCTGCGATCGCGACACCACAGGTCTCGTGCCATATTACCCAGACAACACCCGAGACGCATCGGATCATCTCCGACAACATCTCCCGTTCTCCCCTCTATTCCGGACAGATATCCGGCGTGGGCCCCCGCTATTGCCCTTCGATCGAAGACAAGATTCACCGTTTCAAGGACAAGGAATCCCACCAGGTCTTTCTGGAACCGGAAGGGTTGGACGACGACACTGTCTATCCCAACGGCATATCAACATCGCTTCCCGAAGACGTGCAGGATGCGTTCATCCGCACGCTTCCGGGTCTGTCCGATGTTCGCATCCTGCGTCCCGGATATGCCATTGAGTATGACCATGTTGATCCCCGCGAACTTGATCATGCGCTCGCCGTCAAGCGCTTGCCCGGCCTTTTCCTCGCCGGCCAGATCAATGGCACCACGGGCTACGAAGAGGCAGCTGCGCAGGGATTGATCGCGGGTTTGAACGCTGCCTGTGCTGCGGCTGGCATGTCTTCGGTCATCTTCGACAGGGCGGATGGCTATCTGGGTGTGATGGTGGATGATCTGGCAACGCGGGGTGTGAGCGAACCGTACCGCATGTTCACAAGCCGGGCGGAATACCGACTCAGCCTGCGAGCCGACAACGCCGATGAACGCCTGACACCCAAGGGCCTTGCTGCCGGTCTGGTGGGCCGCGACCGAAGGGTGGCCTTTGATCACCGCATGTCAGAGATCAATGCAGCCAGGGCGCAGATGCAGGCCCTGTCGCTCACATCAGCCGCCGCACTGAAGGCAGGATTGAAGGTCAACCAGGACGGTCAGACCCGGTCGGCCTTTCAGCTGTTGGCCATGCCGGATGTCAGCATTGACCGGTTGGGGAAGATCTGGCCCGCCCTGAAGGCCCTTCCGACCCATGTCCGGACCGCCATCGAGGCCGACGCACTTTACTCAGGCTATGCGGATCGCCAGCGCCGCGAGATTGAACGCTTCCGCGAGGATGACCGCGAGGCCATACCTGACGGCCTCGACTACCAAATCATTCCAGGACTCTCCATGGAGCTGCGGCAGAAGCTGGACCGGGTCCGCCCGGAAACGGTGGGTCAGGCCACGCGGGTTGACGGCATGACGCCCGCAGCACTGGCCTGCGTACTGTCAGCCATTGCCAAGCTTCCCTCGCGAAAGACAGGTTGAGGCAATGACAGAAGAAGAGGCCTGGCGACTCGCCCAGACACTCAATGTTTCACGTGAATCATGGTCACGGGTGGCCAGATTCGTTGACCTTGCCCTGACATGGCAGCGGCGAATCAATCTGATCTCGCCCGCTTCGGTGGATGACATCTGGCAGAGGCATGTGATCGACAGCCTGCAACTTCTGCCGCATCGTCCCACAGCGGCCAAAGCCTTTGCCGACCTTGGCTCCGGCAGCGGCTTTCCGGCCCTGCCGCTTGCCATTGCAAGCGGACTGGGAGTTCACATGTATGAGTCAAACGGCAAGAAGGCCGCCTTCCTGCGCGAAGCCTTGCGGGTTTGCGCAGTGCCAGGGACCGTACATCTCATGCGGCTGGAACATGTTTACCGGCAGGCAATTCCGCCGGTCCAGTTCGTGACGGCACGGGCCCTGGCCCCCCTTGACGTGCTCCTGGGCTGGGCGGAACCCTTTCTGACGTCCGGGGCACGTGGGCTTTTCCACAAGGGACAAGATATCGGAGCCGAATTGACCCAGGCCGCAAAATCCTGGAGAATCCAGTTTTGTACGCACCAGAGTTTGACCGATTCGCGAGCAGTCATTCTTGAAGTTGAGGAGGCCGCACGTGTCTGATGACATCACGATCCCTGCTCCGGCAGAAACCGAACACCGCCCTCGCATTCTTGCGATCGCCAACCAGAAGGGTGGGGTGGGCAAGACCACAACCGCCATCAATCTCGGCACGGCACTGGCCGCCGTCGGCGAGAAGGTCCTCGTCATTGACCTCGACCCGCAAGGCAATGCCAGCACCGGTCTCGGCATTGACCGCCAGCCCCAGCAAAAGTCGTCCTATCACGTCCTGATCGGCGAAGCTGAACTGGCAGATGTCATCAAGGACAGTGGCATTCCCAATCTTCATTGCGCACCCGCAACAATCGATCTGCTGGGTGCCGAACTGGAACTGGCGGAGTTCGAGCGCAAAACCTACCGGCTCCAGGATGCCATCAAGCGGATGACGGAGGGCGGCAAGTCCTACTCCTACATTCTCGTGGACTGCCCGCCATCGCTCAACCTTCTCACCATCAACTCACTCGCAGCAGCCGACGCGATCCTCGTGCCGCTGCAATGCGAGTTCTTTGCCCTCGAGGGCCTGAGCCAGCTGCTCAAGACGGTCGAGCGGGTGAAGGCAACGCTCAATGCCCGCCTGATCATCCAGGGGGTTGTTTTGACGATGTTCGACCGGCGCAACTCACTCTCGGAACAGGTGGCACAGGACGTCCGCAGCGTGCTGGGTGAAAAAGTCTATGACACCGTCATTCCCCGCAATGTCCGGGTTTCCGAAGCCCCGTCCTACGGCCGTCCGGTCCTGCTCTACGACCATGATTGCGTGGGCTCACAAGCCTACATCAAGCTGGCTTCGGAAGTGATCCGGCGCGAACGGGAACTCCGCGCGGCTTGACCGGGCCTATACGCGACTGTAGAATAAAAAGAAATAAAAGGACTTTCAACCTATGACACAGGCTCAAAAGAGGCGGCTGGGCCGCGGACTGGCCGCACTGATCGGCGATGACGTGGCCGAGGAGACCGTCGTCGCTGACGTGCGCAGCCTAAAGCATGTCCCGATTGAAATGATCCGGCCCAATCCTCTCAATCCACGCAAACACTTTGCCGAGGAAGACCTTGAGACCCTGGCCAAGTCGCTACGGGAAAAGGGACTGCTGCAGCCTATTGTCGTCCGGCCCTCCGACGGCGGCACCTACGAGATCGTCGCCGGTGAACGGCGCTGGCGGGCGGCCCAACGCGCTTCCATTCACGACGTGCCAGTGCTGGTCCGCGATCTCGACGACCGCGAGACCCTCGAAATCGCGCTGATCGAAAACGTCCAGCGTGCCGATCTCAATCCGCTCGAAGAGGCGCGTGCCTACAAGCAGCTCATCGACCAGTACAACTATACCCAGCAACAACTGGCTGACTCCATCGGCAAGAGCCGCAGCCATATCGCCAATACGCTTCGTCTGCAGACGCTGCCCGAATCCGTGCTGACCCTGATCGAAAGCGGAACTCTTTCCGCCGGACATGCCCGGACCCTCGTCGCCACCGACAGTCCACAGGAACTTGCCGAGAAAATCATCAAGTTGGGCATGACTGTCCGGCAGGCCGAAGACCTGACACGTGCCGCGACACCCAAGGCCAGGAAGCAGGCGCCCGAGAAGGATGCCGACACCCGCGCCATGGAAAAATCCATCAGCGAAGCCATCGGCTTGTCCGTCTCCCTCACCCAGAAGGGTGACGGAGGACAACTGCTGATCACCTTCAAGGATTTTGACCAGCTTGACGATGTGTTCCGGCGCCTGACGCGGCCGATCGACTGAACTAGGCGCGCAAGCCCCGGCGTGCTTCGGCGGCGAGTGACAGCAACAAGCGGCTCACAAGCTCCTGCGACAGTCCGGCGAAGCGCCGTGATTCTTCCACAGTCTTCTCAACTGCTGTTTGGGCGCGCAACAGACTGTCAATGTCGAAGGCGCGCAGCTGCTGGGAGAACGCGTGCTTGCGCGCAAAAAACACAGGCGGTCTCGCCACCCGCATGGCAGCCTCCACGCCACCCAGCCTGTCAGCATCCGCACGCAAGGCGCAAAGTCGGGAGACATGCGCCGAGAGGATCGGCAGAACCGACTTCCAATCGCTATCATCCAGCGCGTACATCATGCGGTCAGCAGCCATGGCATCACCCGACAAAGATGCATCAATCAATGCATCCACACCGAATCCGGCCTGGTCCCCACAACAGGCGGTAACATCATCAGCCGCAATCACACCCTGACCACGCGCATACAACGCCAGCTTCTCGGCCTCGTTCAAAGCCAAGAGCCTATCGGTCCCGCACAGGGCCATGAACCGGTCTGCAGCCTCCTCGGAAAAGCGCAACTCTTCCGCAGCCAACCGCTTCTCAACGAAACCGAGAATATCCGCAGGCTTGTCTTCATAAACCGATACCACCAGGAACCCTGTTGCTTCCTCACACAACAGGCGAAGCGCAGAAGACTTGCCAAGGGTACCGGACGTCAACACCAGAAAATTTGAAACGACCGAAGATTGCAACACGGGTTCCAACAGCTTCGCGTGAGCGTCTGTCACGTCAGCCACATGAACCAGTTGGCGTCCGCCCAAAAAAGACTGGGCCCGAAGAGCGTCATCCAGCTTGGCCGGATCAACGCGAAGCGACTGTGCCGGAAGGCGCGTGACATCCTCCGCCGCTGCAATGGACCGGATGACCTGCTCGGCAAGGCCTGCGACCCGCGCTTCCTCGCTGCCATAAACCAGAACGCCCCGGACCGATGTTGCACCCCGCTTCAACGTCCCGGCCAGCTCCGCCTCGCGGACCACAGGCATGGGGAAGACTCAGCTTTCGCGGTTGGCGAAAAATGCCGACAAGCGCAAACGCAAGTCCTGCGCCAACTCACGCGCCGCCCGCTCGCGGGCATTCTCGGAGGCCTGAAGGTCAGCGACGGGTTCCTGAACCGTATCGTAAGCTGCGTTGCTGAACGTCTTTCCGCCAGCAACTTCGTTGCCGGACCCCGCATCAATCAGCTGATAACTCACGTTCAGTCGATAACGGAAACGGTCCACGGTCGTATTGGGCACCGAGGACACACTGTCAGTCTTTTCGGCAACCTGCATTTTCAGAAGATACCGGCTATTGCCGCTGGCGCCGAAAGCGGAAATCAGTTCATTGCGCACAATCTGCCCCGCGCGGGTCTTCTGCTCATCAATCGACACGTCTGACAGCTGCTGGACGACCGAAGAGCTCTCGCCGCTACCGCCATAGAGGGGGCGATGGCCGCATCCAGCCAATGCTGCTCCCAATGCAGCCAAAACGGCTATACTGATCAATTGGCGCATACGATGTTCACGATCCTGTCCGGAACCACAATGAACTTGCTCACGGGCTTGCCGTCAAGAGCCCGTGAAACCGACTCAAGTGCCATCACCATAGGCTCCAAAACCTCCCGTGTCGCGCCCTTTGGAACCTTGATTTCGTCCCGGCGCTTGCCATTGACCTGAATGGCAACAGTCACCTCGTTCAGGGCAGTCAGGGCCGGATCGGCCTTTGGCCAGGCAGTATCAACCACGGCAACGCCGTGACCCAGAACCCGCCAGCATTCCTCAGCAAGATGGGGCATCATGGGGGCAAACAGCAGAACAAGACTCTCAACAGCCTCCCGCAAGGCCGCATTTTCGCCAGCAGAACGGCTATCCTTCTGAAGAATGGTGCCCACGGCGTTGGCAAGTTCATAAAGACGGGCAATGGCGCGGTTGAAGCGCAGGTTCATCAGGTCGTCCGTCACTGCGGCAATGGTCCGGTGAGCAGTCTGCCGCAGCGGCAGCCCGCTCGCGTCGTGACTGCCCTTCTCACCCAATACCGCTGTTTCGTTGACCATGCGCCAGAGACGTTGGGTAAATTTCCAGGCGCCAGCGGCCCCCGCGTCGGTCCATTCAATATCGCGCTCGGGCGGCGTGTCCGAGAGCATGAACCAGCGGGCTGTGTCAGCACCATAGGATTCGATGATGGTGTCGGGATCGACCACATTCTTCTTCGACTTCGACATCTTCTCGATGCCGCCAGTCGTCAGCGCTTCACCGGTCGTTGCATGGACCCAGCCGTTCTCCGACTTCGCCGCGTCAGTCGGGAAGACCCATTCACCCGATGCGGACTTGAAGGTCTCATGGACCACCATGCCTTGCGTGAACAGCGAGGTGAAGGGCTCATCCATATGCAGATGGCCCGTTGCCTGCATGGCCCGGGAATAGAAGCGTGAATAGAGCAGGTGCAGAATGGCATGCTCGATGCCGCCGATATACTGGTCAACACCCATCCAGTATTTCGCCGCTGCCGGATCGACAGGAACATCAGCATGGGGCGAACAAAAACGGGCGTAATACCACGAGGAGTCAATGAAGGTATCGAAGGTGTCCGTCTCGCGGGTGGCACGGCCACCGCATGACGGGCAATTCACATGCTTCCACGTGGGATGATGGGCCAGCGGATTCCCCGGCTTGTCGAAGCTCACATCCTCTGGAAGCCGCACCGGCAAGTCCTTCTTCGGGACAGGAACAATGCCGCAAGATTCACAGTGTATGACCGGAATCGGACATCCCCAGTAGCGCTGCCGGGACACACCCCAGTCACGCAGGCGGAAATTCACCTTGCGTGCGGCAACTGGCCTGCCCGCGAGTAAGACCTTCTCCAGCTTGTCGGCGACGCCCGCAAAGGCCGCTTCAGGTGACATGCCGTCTAGGAAGCGCGAATTCACCATCACGCCATCACCATCATAGGCCGTACCAGCAGCAATATCCTTTTCGGACTGTGCCGCAGCAACCGCATCAACGGGCCTCACCACCGGTGTGACCGGCAGGCCATACTTGCGGGCAAAATCGAGATCGCGCTGGTCGTGGGCCGGACAGCCAAAAATTGCCCCGGTGCCGTAGTCCATCAAAATGAAGTTGGCGACATAAACAGGTACCTTCCAGTCCGGGTCCAGCGGATGGGTGGCGAAAAGGCCGGTATTGAAACCCATTTTTTCGGCCGTCTCGATCGCGGCCACCGATGTGCCCATGCGGCGGCAGGACTCGCAGAACGCAGCCAGTTCGGGATTGTCCGCCGATGCAGCCTTGGCCAAGGGATGATCAGCCGCGATGGCCATGAAGGATGCACCAAACAACGTGTCGGGGCGCGTGGTATAGATCTCCAGTTCCGTATGGCCTGCGGGTGCACCTTCAAGTACCCAGCGCAGAAGCAGACCTTCCGAGCGACCAATCCAGTTGCGCTGCATGAGGCGCACCTTTTCCGGCCACTTGTCCAGGCGGTCCAGCGACTGAAGGAGGTCTTGCGAGTAGTTCGTGATCTTGAGGAACCACTGCGACAGTTCGCGCTGTTCCACCAGTGCGCCTGAGCGCCAGCCCCGGCCGTCGATCACCTGTTCGTTGGCCAGCACGGTGTGGTCGACAGGGTCCCAGTTCACTTTGGAAGACTTGCGCTCAACCAGGCCCTTCTCCATGAAATCGATGAACATGGCCTGTTCGTGCCGGTAGTACTCCGGGTCGCAAGTGGCAAACTCGCGCGACCAGTCCAGGGAGAGACCCATGGACTTCAGCTGCTTACGCATGGCCGCGATGTTCTCGTAGGTCCATGACTTGGGATGGACGCCACGTTCGATGGCAGCGTTCTCGGCCGGCATGCCGAAGGCATCCCAGCCCATGGGATGCAGCACGTTGTAACCGGCAGCGCGGCGGAAGCGGGCGATCACGTCACCCATGGTATAGTTGCGCACGTGGCCCATGTGGATGCGGCCCGAGGGATAGGGGAACATCTCGAGCACATAGTATTTCGGGCGCCCCGGCTCTTCCTTCGCCTCGAAGCTCTTGTGCTCGGTCCAGTGGGCCTGCCACTTGGGTTCTACGGTGCGATGGTTATAACGCTCGATGGTCGCCGACATGGCTCAAGTCCTGCGGATATCTGTGAAATCAGGTGTCGGGCGAGGCTGCTACCAGTCCTTGCCAAGCCCCGCAAGCGTGGCCATAAGGCCCGGCAAATGGCTCCACCCGAAACCCCGTCCCAAGCCAGCGCCCTTGCCCATGTCCGGGCTGCAATCGACAAGGCCTGCTCTGCCGCCGGTCGGTCACCCGATGACGTCACGCTGGTGGCCGTGAGCAAAACCCATGATGCCCCCGACATCCTGCCCGTGCTTGAGGCCGGTCACCGGGTTTTCGGCGAGAACCGGGTGCAGGAAGCAAAGGGCAAATGGCCAGCCCTGCGGGCCGCTTATCAGGACGTCGAACTCCACCTGATTGGGCCCCTGCAAAGCAACAAGGCGGCCGACGCGGTCGCCTTGTTCGATGTCATCCAGTCGGTGGATAGGGACAAGTTGGTCGCGGTTCTCTCTCAGGAAATGCTGCGGCAGAAAAAGCACCCCAAGCTCTTCGTGCAGGTCAACACCGGACTTGAACCCCAGAAAGCCGGAATAGCACCGCAAGAACTGGCGGCGTTTCTCGCCCGCGCGGATCGCGAGCATGGCATGCGCTTTGCCGGATTGATGTGCATTCCGCCGGTCGATGAAGACCCTGTCCCGCATTTCAACATGCTGGCGCAACTCGCCAGGGCCAACGGCCTTGCAGAGCTGTCGATGGGCATGAGCTCCGATTTCGCCGCCGCTATCGCGGCCGGGGCGACGCTGGTCCGCGTTGGCTCCGCGATCTTCGGAGCACGGCCGGCGGCCCACCCTCCGGCGGCCAGATCACCAGACACGTAACGGCATTGCAGCGGGCGAGAATCTTGCGCATGTCTTGCCGCGACACCGCCACGCAGCCCGCTGTGACCATGCTACCCTTCCGGGTCAGGTGAAAGAAAATGGCGCTGCCCGCACCTTTCACGCGCGGGCGTGTGTTGTGGCTGGTGGGGATGACGACATCATAGGCCTCATCGACACGCCAGAAGGTTTCACTGCCTTCACCGGGTGGCAGGGTGATCTTCTGGTTGTAGCGGCCATCGTGCGGGTCTTCACACCAGGCATCCTCCGGCCTGCTGGCGCTAACCGGCAACGAAGTCCTCGGCCGCTGCAGGCGGTCAGGACGAAAGTAAACCGTCGCCAGCTGCCAGCTGCCCACCGGTGAAGCGCCATCACCCTCGCGCTTGAGATGGGTCCGGCCGCTGCGGCCCAGACGACAGGGAAAGGTCGTCAACCCCAGCGACAGGCGACCGGCAGAAGATGATCCTGATCTCGCGCGAACGTGAAGATATGTTATGCTTGCCATCACGAAGTCTTGTGTTGCCGCATAAGCCACTCACCCGCAAGAGCCGTCCTTGTCAAAGAGGTTTGCCGCATGTCAGCCAAGAAAACGATCCTGATCATCGATGATGACGACGCCTTGCGCGATACTCTTGCAGAACAGTTTTCACTGCACGACGAGTTCGAGGTCGCACAGGCGGAAAACGCCGGCCAGGGCCTTAAGGCGCTGAAAGAAGGCTCCGCCGACCTCATCATCCTTGATGTCAATCTTCCGGATATGGACGGGCGCGAGGCCTGCAAGATCATGCGCCGAAACGGCGTCAAGAGCCCCGTGATCATGCTGACCGGACAAGGGTCAGACTCTGACACGATCCTCGGGCTTGATGCGGGTGCCAACGACTACGTCGTCAAGCCGTTCCGCTTTGCCGTGCTCCTGGCGCGGGTGCGCTCGCAATTGCGCAGCCACGAACACAGCGAAGATGCCGTCTATCGCGTCGGGCCCTATACCTTCAAACCCGCCGCCAAGATGCTCCTCACCGAGAATGGCAAGAAGATCCGGCTCACGGAAAAAGAAACTGCCATCATCAAGTTTCTCTACCGCGCGGGTGAAAACAGCGTCAGCCGCGAAATCCTCCTGCAGGATGTCTGGGGCTACAATGCCGGCGTTTCCACGCATACCCTCGAGACCCACATTTACCGCCTGCGCCAGAAGATCGAACGTGATCCCTCGCACGCGGAAATCCTCGTGACAGAGGCTGGCGGATACCGCTTGCTGCCCTGAGAGACCTGAAGAATTCCCACATCGCCCAACGCTTGCCAAATCGGGCCCATGCGGGCAAAGGAAAGCCATGTTGGGCGGGGTGCCGGAACTGCGGGTAGGGGCGGATCAGCCATGAGTGTCAGGGCTGATGCCGAGAGTCTGCGCCAAATCCCGATCTTCCGGGAATGCGATGCCGTCCCACTGCAGGTGATGGCATTCGCCGCCGAGCGGCAGAACTTCCTGCCCGGGGAAACCATCATTGGCCAAGGCAAGAAAGCGAAGTCAGCCTATTTTCTCATGACGGGATCGGCCCGCGTGCTCAATGGCGACGTCGAGGTGGGCCGTGCAGAACCTGGCGCATTCCTGGGCGAGCTCGCGATGATCAGCGGGGCGCTCTATGCCGTGACCGCGATTGCAGACGAGTCAGTCACCGCGGCGCGGATCGACAATGCGCTGTTCCTGCGCGTGGCTGACGAATACCCAGACTTCGGCCGAGCCGTGTTGCAATCTCTGTCGCGCAAACTGGACTTCTCGGTCAAGGAACTCGACTCCATCCGTGGATTGCTGGTGCGGGCGAAGGGCTTCTCTGATCTTTGAAACCCGTCCGGGTCAGCCATCAAAACGGGCGATGACCGGGACGTGATCAGACGGCTGTGCCCAACCGCGCGCCTCTTTCAGAACCGAAATCGCGCTCGACCGCCTGGCCAGACCCTCGCTGGTCCAGACATGATCAAGGCGGCGGCCACGGTTGGCTGCCAGCCAATCCCTGGCGCGGTAGCTCCACCATGTATAGAGCTTCTGGTCTGCAGGAACGTGCTTGCGCATGATATCATGCCAGCCGCCAGCCTTCTGGATGTCAAGAAGCGCCTCTGTTTCGACCGGTGTGTGACTCACGACCTTGAGAAGATCCCTGTGGGACCAGACATCCTCCGTCAACGGCGCAATATTGAGGTCGCCGACCAGAATTGCCTCATGCCCTGGCGGCCTTGCGTCCCCTTTCGTCCATGACCTCAACTCGTCAAGGAAGGACAGCTTGTGGGCAAACTTCTCATTGATGCCGGGGTCCGGCTCATCGCCACCCGCAGGAATGTAGAAGTTGTGCAAGATGACCGGTTCCGGCAAGGCAAGGCGCACGCTCACATGACGGCAGTCGCCCTTGTTGCAGAAGTCACGCGACGCCTGATCCGTGAATGGGACACGCGAAACGATCGCTACCCCATGATACCCCTTCTGGCCGAATTCGGCGATGTGTTCGTAGCCGAGGGCCTTGAGCTTGGCTGCCGGAAACTGTCCCTGTGGGCATTTGGTTTCCTGCAGGCAAAGAATGTCCGGCTCCTGTTCCTTCAGGAAGCGGCAGACGAGGTCGATCCGCAGGCGGACGGAGTTGATATTCCAGGTTGCGACAGAAAAGCCCATGGCACCTGAATGCCATGGGCTTCGGGAAATGCAAGGCCGGAAATGTCAGTTGCGCTTTTCGTTGGTCTTGCGCTTGATCGTTTCCATGAAGAGTTTCTGGTTCAACTGGACATCTCTTTCGAGATTGGCGAATTGCACAGTTGTGCGGCGGCCCTTGCCATCGACGATGATCCATTGCTGAAGGGTGTCCTGTGCGTTGTCATAGATCAGCACGATGTGGCCACCCATCTGGTCCTTCTTGTCGGCCAGCGCCACGCTGGTGAACCCGTCCACGTCCTCAACGCTGAGGACCACGGTTTCTGCCATCAAGTCAATTTTCGGGGCAACGATCAAGCGCAAGGGTGTGGCACCCAGCGGAACCTGGTCACCACGCTCCTTCACCTTGTTCTTGATGGTCAGCCATTTGCCATCCGACACGATCAGCAGCGGGCTGGGCGGGGCATAGTCAAAGCGGATCTTGCCGGGCTTGCTCAACATCACGACACCCCTGACCGACTGGCCCTTGTCGCTGGTCTGGACGAATTCACCCTTGAGCGTGGTGAAGCTGTTGATGAAAGTGTTGACGCGGGAAATGGCAGCCCGCTGCTCCTCGGTCAGCGAAATGGGTGCGGGTTTCTTGGCGGCAAAGGCAAATGTCTGCACGGCGAGCATGGCGACCAGGGCAGCGCAGGCGAATTTCAAGACTTTGAACATGATTCAATCCAACGGTTGTGGTGCGGCGACTACGCAAACAAACAGGCCGATTTGTGGCCTCAACACGGTCCAGTGCTATGCGCGGGCACTATCTCCCGGCACGAGAATCTCGCGTTTGCCGGTGGCACTGGCAGTGGAAATCAGGCCTTCCTTTTCCATCCGCTCAATCAGGCTGGCCGCCTTGTTGTAGCCGACCTGCAGGCGGCGCTGGATGTAGCTCGTGGAAACCTTCTTGTCACGCAGGACAACGGCGACAGCCTGGTCATAGAGATCATCGCCGGATCCACCTTCTGCAGCCGCGCCCGGTTCTCCATAGCCCTCCTCATCCGGTTCTTCGGTGACGGCCTCAACGTAGTCTGGAGCACCTTGTGACTTGAGGTGGCGCACGATAGCCTCTACTTCTGAATCCGAGACGAAGGGACCGTGCAGACGTGAAATGCGTCCCCCGCCCGCCATGTAGAGCATGTCGCCCTGACCCAGAAGCTGCTCGGCCCCCTGCTCGCCGAGGATGGTGCGGCTGTCGATCTTGGAAGTCACCTGGAAAGAAATGCGGGTCGGGAAATTGGCCTTGATGGTACCTGTGATCACGTCAACTGACGGGCGTTGCGTGGCCATGATCACGTGGATGCCAGCGGCGCGGGCCATCTGGGCAAGGCGCTGCACCGCACCTTCGATGTCCTTGCCAGCGACCATCATGAGGTCCGCCATTTCGTCGATGATCACGACGATATAGGGCATCGGCGCTGTTTCCATCTCTTCCTGCTCAAAAACGGGTTGCCCGGTCTCGGCATCGAACCCGGTCTGCACCGTGCGGGTCAGCTTCTCGCCCTTCTCGATCATCTGGGTGACGCGCGTGTTGAAGCCATCAATGTTGCGCACGCCGACTTTCGACATCTTCTTGTAGCGTTCTTCCATTTCGCGCACCGCCCATTTCAGGGCAACCACCGCCTTGCGTGGATCGGTGACGACGGGTGCGAGGAGATGGGGAATGCCCTCATAAACTGACAATTCCAGCATCTTCGGATCAATCATGATCAACTTGCAGCGCTCCGGCGGCAACCGGTAAAGCAGTGACAGGATCATGGTGTTGATGCCGACGGATTTGCCAGAGCCCGTGGTGCCGGCGATCAGAAGATGCGGCATGCGGGCGAGATCGGCATAGATCGGCTCGCCGCCGATGTTCTTGCCAAGGGCGACCACCAGATTGGCGGTGCTTCCGGCAAAAGCCGGGGCGGCAAACATTTCGCGCAGATAAACCGTTTCGCGCTTGGCGTTTGGCAGTTCGATACCGATGGCATTGCGGCCCTGCACCACCGCGACACGGGCAGAAATGGCGCTCATGGAGCGGGCGATATCGTCAGCGAGGCTGATGACACGCGATGACTTGATTCCGGGTGCCGGCTCGAGTTCATAAAGCGTGACAACCGGGCCCGGTTTCACGTCAATGATCTGGCCCTTGACACCAAAATCATCGAGCACGCCTTCGAGGCTGCGGGCATTGCCCTCCAACACTTCGGCTGATACCTCATGCTGCTTGGCGGGTTTCTTGGGTTCAGTCAGCAGATCGAGTTCGGGCAGCTCGAAGACGTCGGCTTTCGCCTTGCGCTTTGGTCGTGGTTTGGGGGCAGGACTTGCGGCGCGCGATGGTGCCGGGACATCCTCTTCTTCGTCCTCATCGGCTTCTTCGAATCCCCCGGCAGGCTCGTTCTCCGGTTCTGCGGAAAGGTCATCGCCCGCTTCGGCGTCGTCCAGAAGAGTAGGCTCGATCTTGCGCTTGCCCTTCATCAACCCGCGGGCCGGCGCCAGCCTCGTCAGAATGTCCTCGCCGTCACCGGCAGAAGCGCGTGCGTCGGCAGTACGGTTGGCGCGTTGTTGCACCCAGACCCGTGCGACATAACCAGCGCCAGCGCTCAGCACGCCAGCGCCGGAGCGCGCGACACCCCAACCTGCGGAAGCCGTGCGCCCAAGGAGACGGCCGGAAGCGTGCATGCCCTCACGGGTATGTTCCCCCGTCAGTCCGGTGGCACGCAGGCTGCAGAATACCATCAAGGCGCCACCGACAGCAAAGGCGATGAGTTGGGCGAACACGGGCTTGAGGCCGACTGAAAGGGTGTTGATGATCAGCCCCGATAGGCTGTCTCCTACCTGGCCACCCATGCCGCCACTCAGGGGCCAGGCCGACGGGGCGGGAACCACGGAAGCGACCATCGCTGCACCGATGATGGCAAACAGCCAATTCAGGAAGGACATTTTGAAGTTAACAAGGTCCAGGTGGCTGAACAGGCGATAGACCCAAGCCAGCGGGATGAACAGGAACGCAAGACTGGCAAGACCCAGATGCTGGGCGAGGAGATCGGCGACCACGGCACCAGCATATCCCAGCCAGTTGGAGGGCACGGCTCCGGTAGCGTGGTTGAAAGAGGGATCTTGCGCTGACCATGAGGCCAGTGCGAAGCCTGAAAGGGTGATCCCCGCCAGAAGAATCACTCCGGAGAGCTCATAGGCCCGGTTGCGCAGGAAGCGTCGCAAGGCGGCAGGAATGGCGCTGTCGTCGGTGTCGTAGTGGTCATGGACGGCCATGGGCGTGATCCTCGGCCGGCAGCGCAACTGCCCCGGCATAACAAATGGTTAACGGCACAATGGCAAGGCATGGTTAAGGTGACGTAAATGCCGGCCGCAATGGCTTCTCGTCAGGCCAAAGAAAAACCCCCACCGGAGCGGGGGTTCTCAATGTGTGACGTGGCGGCCCGTTCAGTTGTAGGCGCGCTCGTTGTGGCTGGTGATGTCGAGACCCTGGCGTTCGTCCTGTTCGTCGACCCTGAGGCCGACGGTGAACTTGCAGATCATCAAGGCCACAAAGCTCACCATTGCTGAGAGCAGGACGGCAACCACCACGCTATAGATCTGTGCCGTCATCTGGGCACTGAGGGCATAGTCCAGGAGTTTCGTGGACGTGTCGGTGGCAAGGTAGTCCGTAACACCCATGCCCTGCCAGCCACCGCTCCAGTTCGGATTGACGAAAATGCCGGTGAGCAGCGCACCGAGAATTCCGCCGATGCCGTGAACGCCGAAGACGTCGAGAGCGTCGTCATAGCCGAGCTTGGCCTTGAGCCAGATCACCGCCGAGAGGCAGACGATGCCAGACAGCGCGCCGATCACAATGGCGGACATCGGGCCGACCCAGCCACAGGCCGGGGTGATGGCGACAAGCCCCGCAACCATGCCTGAAGCTGCTCCCAGGAAGGAGGCGTGGCCGCGAGTGAGCCACTCACCAGCAGACCATGCGAGCGAGGCTGCTGCCGCACCCAGAATGGTGTTGAGGAGGACCAGAGCAGTCAGGCCGTTGGCTTCCAGGTTGGAGCCGGCGTTAAAACCAAACCAGCCGATCAGCAGCATGCCCGTACCGATGCCCACAACTGTAAGATTGTGGGGAGCCATGGCTTCCTTGCCGAGACCGATGCGCTTGCCGAGCACGATGGCGCAGACAAGACCGGCCACACCGGCATTGATGTGCACCACGGAACCGCCTGCGAAGTCGAGGGCGCCCTTGTTGAAGAGGAAGCCGTTGGCCGCATTCACGGCAGAAGCGTAGTCGGCGAGAACGGTGGCCTTGGCGGCGTCATCTGCCGCGGCTGCCAGCCTGGCGAGGAAGTTGGTTGCAGCGGCTTCGCCCACGCAGGCCTTGACGGTGTCGATGGCTTCGGGGCTGAGCGTGAAGCAATCCGGACCAGCCCACCACCAGACCATGTGGGCCATGGGCAGATAGGAGAAGGTGAACCAGATCACCATGAAGAGCAGCACTGCCGAAAACTTCATGCGCTCGGCATAGGCACCAACAATCAGGGCCGGAGTGATTGCCGCGAAGGTGAGCTGGAACGCCAGATAGGCGAACTCGGGAATATAGGTTTCCTTCGAGAAGGTGGCTGCCATGCTCGAGATGGTGACGCCGTTGAGGAAAGCCTTGTCGAAGCTGCCGATGAATGCCGAGCCGTTGGTGAAGGCCAGCGAATAGCCATAGAGCACCCAGAGAATGGCCATCAGGCTGAAGACAATGAAGACTTGCATCAGTACCGAGAGCACGTTCTTGCTGCGCACAAGGCCGCCATAAAAGAGGGCAAGGCCCGGCACGGTCATGAACACCACAAGGGCCGTGGCAACAACCATCCAGGCGGTGTCCCCCTTGTTGATGGACGCTGCGGCAAAGGCATTGGCTGCCGGCAGCAGTGCGGTGAGGACCGTGCCTCCCGCCAGCGCCAGGGCCGGCCTCTTCAAAGAGTCTGTCCAGGACATGTATGGTTTCCTTTCAAATGTCATGTGACTTAGAGAGCGGATGCGCCGGTCTCGCCGGTGCGGACGCGCACTGCGAGTTCCAGCGGCAGCATGAAGATCTTTCCGTCGCCGATCTGGCCGGTCTGGGCGGCGATCTGGATGGCTTCGATGACCCTGTCTGCGATGGCATTGTCCACCGCGACCTCGATCTTGATCTTGGGCACAAAGCTCACGGCGTATTCCGCCCCCCGGTAGAACTCCGTGTGGCCGCGCTGGCGACCGTGGCCCTTGACCTCTGTTACGGTGATGCCCTGGATGCCCAAGGTGCCCAATGCCTCACGCACCTCCTCAAGCTTGAAGGGTTTGATGATTGCGACGATATATTTCATGAGTTCAGAGCCCTTTCCGGGTATGCCCTTGCTGTTGACCGGACTCTCGCAACTCAAGACTCGTGCCAGTCGGCATGGAATCGCAAGTCTATGAAACTGAACAGTTTTATTTGTGACGCATGGCAAGTGGCTTCGAAAGTTGCACATTTTTTGTGCCGATGCCGCTGTCTGCCTATATTTTCACCGGAACAGACTGCATGACTCACACTGCCGAATTTGACGTTATCATTATTGGCGGCGGACCCAACGGACTGGCGATGGCGCTTGCTCTTGGCGGTGCCCGGGCAACGCCGCGCGCCCGTGTCCTGGTGGTGGATGCCCGCGACCCCCGAAAATTTGCCGCCTCGGGCAATGACACGCGCGGTTCGGCCCTGACGCGCGCCACGCAAAACATCTTCCATGGGCTTGGATGCTGGGCAGACCTGAAAGACCATGTGGCCGAAATGCGCCACATCATCGTAACGGACGGAAAAGGCATGCTTGAAGCGCGGCCGTCCCTCCTCTCGTTCTTTACGGCTGACGGCGACAAGGCTGCCGCCGTCATCACCGAGAACCGCTGGATTGCAGCAGCCCTGATGGCCGGGGTTGACCGATCCTCCGACATCGAAGTGAGGGGCGGTGTCACAGTTGCCAGCATTGTACGCGAGGTCGGCTTCTCGCGCGTGAATTTCGCTGACGGCCAGAGCGTGCGTGCGCCGCTTCTCGTCGGGGCGGATGGCCGCAATTCGTTCGTGCGCCGCGAGCTCGGCATCCCTGTCGAAGGTCATGATGACCGGCAGGTGGCGCTCACTTTCTCCATTGCCCATGAACTGCCGCACGGGCTGCGGGCCGAGGAGCATTTCTCGCCAACCGGCGTGTTCGCCTTGTTGCCATTGCCGGGCAACCGCGCCTCGATTGTCTGGGGCACATCACCTGAAGAAGCAGCGCAGTTGATGGCAATAGATGAAACCACCTTCAATGCCGCCCTCAATGAGAAGATCGGTACACATCTGGGCCGGACAAATCTTGAAGGAACGCGCCAAGCCTATCCGCTCAAGCGTCAGGTGGCGCGTGAGATCACTGGTCCACGCACGGCATTGATTGGCGACGCGGCCCATATCATCCATCCCCTTGCGGGCCTTGGCCTCAATCTCGGTTTCAAGGACGTGGCGGCACTTGCCGATTGTGTTGCTGATGCGATGCTGCGCGGCGAAGATCACGGTTCGCAAGCTGTGCTCGAACGCTATGCGCGCTGGCGGCGTTTCGACATTGCCTCCACCATTGCGGCGATGGAAGGGATGAATGCCCTCTTCGTCAATGATCTGCCCGGACTCACATTGCTCCGTCAGGCAGCACTCCGCCTCGCAGACAGACTTCCCGCCGCAAAATCCGCCCTGATGGATGAAGCAGCCGGTATGAGCGGCGCGTTGCCACGGCTGATGCGTGGCCTGTGATCAGCGGCGCAATCCCGCCTCTTTCAGTTTCGCCTCGTAGGCGACAAAAAGTGTTCCGCCCTCGCGGATCATTTTGAGCAGATAGGGCCAGGTGTAGATTCCGGTTGAATGGCCATCGTCGAAGATCAGGCGGATGGCATAGTTGCCGACGGCTTCCACTTTGCTGATGCGCACGTTGCGCTTGCCCCAGACCAGCTGCTCCTGGCCAGGGCCATGCCCCTTCACTTCAGCACTCGGGCTTTCGACACGGAGCAGTTCTGCCGTGGCCGATCCGCTTTCGCCGGTGTCAAATGTGACTGCCAGACTGCGCCCTTCATCCCTGACACGGATTTCAGTTGGCCAGATGTTACTCACGGTTGATGTCCCTGGCTTCTTCCGCCAGCATGATCGGAATGCCGTCACGGATTGGATAGGCAAGGCCTGCTGCGCGGGACACCAATTCCTGCCGCTCCTCATCATATGCCAGCCGAGTCTTGGTGACGGGACAAACAAGACGTTCAAGGAGCTTCGGATCAGTTGATGCAGTCATTGCAGGCGCGCACCCCTTGCTCCGCCTGACAAGGCCAGTTCCGTGAGGGCAATCAGCATGTCGGCCCGGGCCTGCAGGTCATTGGCTTCGAGAAGCGCCTGTTTTTCCGGAGCCGGATAGGGTGCCAACTGCGACAGGGTGTTGACGAGCAGTTCAGTCGGGATCTGCTCCACCTCGCTCCAGTTGGCGCTCATGTCGTTGGCCTCAAGATACTGCCGGACGGCCTTGATCACGGCGCTGCGGTCTACCGTGCGGGCATTGTTCTCTGTCACCAGATCGGCGGCAAAACCTGAGTAGTCGGCCTCAACCTGCCGAAACGGGGTCTTGACCCTCTTTTCGCGCTTTACTGAAAATCGGCAGACTCCGCTAAGCGAGATAAGGACGCGATTGTCATCGGTTTCCGCGTAGGAGGTGATGCGGCCAAGACAGCCGACTTGGGTCAGGACAGGATTGTCCCCCGGTTCCCCGGGCAAGGGCTGGATCATGCCGATGACGTGATCGGACGACATGGCGTGTTCCACCATCGTCAGGTAGCGCGGCTCGAAGATGTTGAGCGGCAAGTCGGTCCGCGGCAGCAGCAAGGCACCCGAGAGCGGGAAGACAGGGATTGTTTCCGGCAACGCAATGACGGACGTGTAGCGTGGCATCGCCTCTCCTTTTGTCTCACGCAAACAGGACGGACGAGAGCTTTCGCCGCCCTTGCGATGTCGCCTCGTCCTTCGGACCCCAGGCCTCGAAGAACTGGACCAGTTGCTTGCGCGCCGCTTCATCATTCCAGGCGCGGTTCTTTCGGATGATGTGGATCAGATGGTCGGTCGCAGCTGTGCGGTCGCCAGATCCATTCAGCAGGACCGCGAGTTCCATGCGCGCTTCAAAATCATCCGGGTTGGCAGCGATCACCGATTCCAGCGACGCCCTGCCGCTGGTATCCACGGGATTGAGCAAGAGGCCGAGTGCTGCCTTGGCACTGACGATCAACGGGTCACCGGTCTTGTCTGCCGGAACAGCCGCGAGCGTTGCTTCGGCAGCCTCAAGCTGCCCCAGTTGCATGGCTGCTTCCGCCTGCAGGGCGTAGGCCTCAATCTGCGAGGGGTCGGCCTGCAGGATCTGGCCTGTGATGTCGAGGGCCGCATCGGCCTCCTTCTGGGCCACTGCGGCGCGGGCCATGGCAAGCGCCGAGGCAATCTGCTCGGCGAGGCCGCCCATCTTTCCAAGGCGTCCGACAAACTGCCTGATCTGGGACTCGGGAACGGCGCCCATGAAGCCATCCACCGGGCGGCCATCGACAAAGGCAAAGACGGCCGGAATGGATTGCACCCGCAGCTGTCCGGCATAGCCCGGGTTCTCGTCAATATTCACCTTGACCAGCCGGACCTTGCCGTTCTGCTCGCGGACGACCTTTTCAATCACCGGACCCAGCTGCTTGCACGGCCCGCACCATGGTGCCCAGAAATCGACAATGACGGGGGTTTCGCGCGAACCTTCAATCACATCCGCCACAAATGACGCGTCAGTTGCATCCTTCACGGCATTTGCTGCGGGTGCCTTGCTGGTGGAATCAAGAATCATGCTCATCGGGAAAGGTCCAAATCCTCTTTTATGCTATTTGGGCGTTCTGCTCCATCACGGCAAGGGATCGCTGACGGCAACGATGCGCGGGTCGTGACCGCATGATCGAATAAAGGTGAGCAGATCCTGTGATGCAATCGTGGTGGTTGCAGCGTTCTGCAGCGGGTGAAAGTTGAGTTTCTCTACCGTCATCATGCTTTCATCGAGGATGACGTTGGTGCGCGCGTGCTGGTCATTGATCAGCCCGAACGGCGTTACCGACCCCGGCTCTACCCCCAGAATTTCCATCAGCAGGTCCGGCTTGCCGAATGTCAGGCGTTTCGAGCCAATCTTGCCTGGTGCGGACTTCAGGTTGATGACAGAATCCTCGAGCGCAACAATGAGCCAGAGTGCGCCTTTTTCGTCCTTGCAGAACAGGTTCTTGCAATGACCGCCGGGAATGCCATCGTGCACGCGCTTGGCCTCCTCGACGGTGAAAACCGGGGCATGGTCGTAGGTTTTCACGCTGATTCCCAAGCTGTCCAAGCGCTGGAAAAGTTCATCGCGTCTGGCTGGCATCCCTGAAATTCCTTAACAAAACAATGTTGAAAGACGCTATTGCATTTGCAATCGGCTTAGGCAATAAGTCGCCTCGCCGGGCACATAACAACCGTCGTGTCCGGCCGCTTAAGCGGGCGTAGCTCAGGGGTAGAGCATAACCTTGCCAAGGTTAGGGTCGGGCGTTCGATTCGCCTCGCCCGCTCCATTTTCTCCATAAAAAATCAATGACTTAAGAAAGATCACCGAATGGTGGTCCATCAGTCATCTTTTTTCGTTTCGCCACCATGTCGCCACGCGGAAAGATGTTGAATTGAGCCTCTGACGCGATCCGGCTTTTTGTAGAGGCTCGACTTCAGACTTCATTGGTGTGCCCCCAGCAAATTGGTCGCTCTGAGCTAGAACTTTTTTGCTGTGCTGCCCTGAACGAGTGTGTGGGATACATGAAGAATTGAAGTTCACGGACCCCTGGCAGACGTTCATTCTCAAGCAGGGTGCTGACGGCCATCCGGTGGTCCAGACATGCCGGATGGCATGGGATCGGTGAGGCGACATATTCCAACCGGAAGAAGAAGCATGAAAGCTTGCTGCCCGATCAATGCTGCGAAGTTTCTCCCGAAGACTCTCTCTCGCAATCAGACACCCTGTCAAAACAGATACGGAAGTGGCCAACCCCATGAATTGGTTCTTGGCCCGGGATAGACCTCACCTGGGCGCGGCCTTGGCTTTCTCAACATCCGCTCCCTGCAGGAAGTCGATGGTCTTCTGGATGATCCCCACATTGTCGATGTTGTCGAGCATCGCGGCATAGCTTTGCTTTGCGTTCGGCGGCAGTTCATGGGCGATGCCCTGGTGGCAATCAATGCAGGTCTTGCCCTGGGTCAGTGCCGACTGGTGAAGTTCAGAGGCGCGCGGTTCCTGCGCGGAATATTCCATGTGGTCGAACTTGTGGCAGTTGCGGCATTCGCGCGAGTCGGTTGTTTTCATGGCGCGCCACACGCGCTGGGACATCGCTGGCCGGTGTTCGGTGAATTTGGCCGGGGTATCGATGGTGCCAAGGGCCTTGTGCAGGAGTTCGTTGCTGGCCTGAATCTTGCGGACCACCTTGTGCCCCCATTCCTTGGGGACATGGCAATCCGGGCAGCTGGCGCGCACGCCGGTGCGGTTCGAGTAATGCACCGTATTGCGGTACTCGGCGTAGACGTTGTCTTTCATCTCATGGCAGGAAATGCAGAAGCTCTCCTTGTTGGTGGCTTCCATGGCCCAGTTGAAGCCACCCCAGAATATGACGCCCAGCAGAAAGGCCGGCAGGCTGATCGTGCCCACCGCGAGCGCCGTTGACGGCTTGGTGAACCAGCGGATGGTGCGCCTGATCAACCCCGGCTTCTTTTCCATGCCGGCCCCGGACTGTGATTCTTCGGTCATTGGCGTGTGCCCCATTACTCGGCTTGCGTGGCGTTCTGGAAAACGTTGTTGACAAGCGGCTGCGTGTCGACCTGCGGCGCGTGGCACTGCTGGCAGAAGTAGCGTGTGCCTGCCACCTTGTCGAGGCGCACACCCTGGCGGTCAACATAGTGGGTTTCCGAGATCTTCGGTGCCTTGACCTTGGTGTTGTTGGGCCAGTCATGGCATTCCATGCAGGCGTTGTTGGTCAGGGAAATCTGGTAGCCGTCGACCTTGTGCGGGATCAGCGGCGGCTGCTGCCGGTATGCCCTGTCGAAACCGCCGGAGGGAAGCGACTGCTTGAAGATGTCAGGGGCGGCAGAAGTCTCGCTGAGATTGGCGTCGCGCAGGGCTTTGACGGCCGGGGCATCCTGCGCCCAAACCGGACCTGCCAGCAGGAAGCCAGAAAGCAGCGCAGACAACAGGGCGGGACGGCGGACTTCTGTGGGCCTGGTCATGGTGTGGTCCTTTCGTAAGCGGCAGGTGTTTCGGGTTGTGAGGTGGCGCTGCATGGCAGCAGGCGCGTGTCGAAGCGGTGGGTCAATGTGAAAACCCGCTCGGGGCAGGCATCGATGCAAGCCCCGCAAACGGTGCAGTCACCGGAGAGAATGACGGGGCCAACGCCTGTCCTGTTGCCACGCAAGGCCGGAGAGATGACCTGCGGTTCCGGGCAGACGGCAAAGCAATCCATGCAGTCATCGCAGGCATCACGGCGCGTGGCGGAGACACGCAGAAGCGTTGCGCTTCCGACACCACCGTAGAACGCACCGACAGGACAGAGATGGCCGCACCAGCCGTTCTTCGCGACCAGAAGATCGAAGGCAAAGATCAGGATGGCACCCGTGGCACTGGTCCACGCTCCATAGACGATGGCCCTGTGAAATGCGGTCACCGGGTTCACCAGTTCAAAGGCCAGCATGCCCGTTGCGGCAGACACCGCCAGCACCGCGATGACCAGATAGTAGCGCAGCTCCGGCCGGATTTTCGAAGATTGGGTGATGCCGAGGCGGCGGCGCAGCCACGCGGCCAGGTCGGTCACCGGGTTGATCGGGCAAACCCAGGAACAGTAGCTGCGTCCACCCGCAAGAAGATAGGTGGTGAGAACAATGGCGGCACCGGCGAGTGCCGTTGCTTCCGGCCAATGGCGGGCGGCAACGGATTGCAGCAGGATGAACGGGTCCGTGAGAGGAAGAACACCCAGCGTCAGCGACGACGCGAGCGTGCCTTTGCTGATCCAGATGCCGACAACCGGGCCACTCAGGAAGAGCAGCAGGAAAGCGGCCTGCGCCAGCCTTCGCAGGACAAGGAAGCGCCGGGATTGCCAGAGGCCTTTCCGGACTTGCGCTGCGGCATAGGGGAAACGGTTGGCGCTCATGGCAGGTCGGCTCCCGCCTGCGGCTTTCGGACATCCAGTTTCAGGGGCGCATAGACGAGCGGAGCGCCCGCCTTGTCCTTCTCGTCCCAGCCCCGGCGGTAGTGGGAATCCTGCGAAAGAGCCGCAATCTGCAGCGGCAGCACCTTGATTGCCGCCTCATCGAGCACGCAGGCCTTCTCGCATTTGCCGCAGCCCGTGCAGGCGTCGGCATGAACCACCGGTTCGAAGACGGCATGCTTCGCGGTGCGCGCATTGTGGGTTGTTTCAAGGGTGATGGCCTTGTCGATTGCCGGGCAGACCCTGTAGCAGACATCGCAGCGCAGTCCCTGCAGGTTGAGGCAGGTTTCGCGGCTGGTGATGACGGCGACCCCCATGCGGGCCTCACCGATGTCGGTCAGCGCCTTGTCCAGCGCGCCGGTCGGGCACGCCTTCACGCACGGAATGGTGTCGCACATCTCGCAAGGCACGTCCCGGGCCGTGAAGAAGGGGGTGCCTGTCGCCGGTCCGTCGCTCCAGCCAGCAAGCTTCAACGTGCCGTACGGACAGTCCCGCACGCACAGTCCGCAGCGCACGCAGGCGGATAGGAACCCGTCTGCGGCGATGGCCCCCGGCGGGCGCAGGTTTTGCGCAGGCAAGGCACTGGACTGCAGCGCATGCCCGGCAAGCGCCATGCCCGCGACAAGGGCACCGCCACCCAGCCGCGCCGCATCACGCAGGGCCTTGCGGCGCGCGGGATCGGGCGGCTTCGGTTGCTGGCGGACGTTGTCCTTCATCTCTGCGGCGGGCGCGTGCCCCCTCCTTGCGCTCGGGTGTTCGCGGTGATCAGGCCGACACGACCTTGCAGGCGCACTTCTTGAAGTCCGTTTCCTTGGAGATCGGACAGGTGGCATCCAGGGTGAGCTTGTTGGCCAGCTGCGATTCATCGAAGAACGGGAAGTAGACCAGACCGCGCGGCGGCTTGTTGCGTCCCTTGGTCTCGATCCGGGTGACGACTTCGCCGCGCCGGGTCTGGATCTTCACGGGTTGGCCACGGTGCAACTGCCGTTCATCGGCATCATCCGGGTGCATGAACAGTACGGCGGATGGCACCGCGCGGTGGAGTTCAGGAACACGCCGGGTCATGGAACCGGAATGCCAGTGTTCAAGCACACGGCCCGTGCAGAGCCACAGGTTGAATTCGCTGTCAGGGGCTTCCGCAGCCGGCTCATCCGGGCAGAAGATGATGCGGGCCTTGCCGTCGGGCTTGCCGTAGAAGGACACGCCTTCGCCCGGCTTCACATAGGGGTCGTAGCCTTCGCGGAAGCGCCAGAGCGTTTCCTTCTGGTCGACCACCGGCCAGCGCAGGCCGCGGGCCTGATGATACTGCTCGAAGTCGGCAAGGTCATGGCCGTGGCCACGGCCAAACTTGGCGTATTCCTCGAACAGGCCCTTCTGCACATAGAAGCCGAAGGCGCCGCTCTCGGAGTTGTCAAAGCCCTTCTGGCATTCGGTTGCCGGGAACCGGTTGACCTCGCCATTGGCGTAGAGAATGTCGAACAGTGTCTTGCCCCGGTATTCCGGCTTCTTGGCGATGAGTTCCTCCGGCCAGACTTCCTCGACCTTGAAGTACTTGGCGAACTCCATGGTCTGCCAGAGATCCGACATGGCCTCTCCGGGCGCCTTCACCTGCTGGCGCCAGAACTGCGTGCGGCGCTCGGCATTGCCATAGGCGCCTTCCTTTTCCATCCACATGGCTGTCGGCAGGATCAGGTCTGCAGCAAGTGCGGTCACGGTCGGATAGGGATCCGACACCACCACGAAGTTTGCCGGATTGCGGTAACCGGGGTAGCCCTCTTCATTCATGTTGGGCGCGGTCTGCATGTTGTTCGTGCACTGCACCCAGTAGGCGTTGAGTTTGCCGTCCTTCAGCATGCGGTTCTGCAGCACGGCGTGATAGCCTGGCTTGTCCGGGATGGTGCCCTCAGGAAGCTGCCAGATTTTCTCCGTGACGGCGCGGTGCTTTTCGTTGACCACCACCATGTCGGCCGGAAGGCGGTGCGAGAACGTGCCGACTTCGCGCGCCGTGCCGCAGGCCGAAGGCTGGCCCGTGAGCGAGAACGGCCCGTTGCCCGGCTCGGCGATCTTGCCGGTGAGCAGATGCACATTGTAGATCATGTTGTTCACCCAGGTACCACGGGTGTGCTGGTTGAAACCCATGGTCCAGTAGGACACGATCTTCTTGTTCGGATCGGCGTAGAGCTTGGCCAGGCGCTCAAGGTTCTCCTTGGGCACACCCGAAGCCTGATGGGCGTAGTCCAGCGTGTAGGGTTCCAGCAGCTTCTTGTAGGCCTCGAAGCCGATCTTGTCCTTCATGCCGGCCGGATCCTGCGCGCCATCCTTGCCCGCCTTGTGCGAGGCGTTGACGGCCTTCTCCTCCAACGGATGCTTGGGCCGCAGACCGTAGCCAATGTCAGTGACGGTATGGGCAAATTCCGTGTGCTTGCTGACGAAGTCCTGGTTCACCGCTCCCGAATTTACAATATAGTTCTGGATGTAGTTGAGGATGGCCATGTCGCTTTGCGGGGTGAAGATCAGCGGGTTGTCCGCAAGCTCATACGAGCGGTGTTCAAAGGTTGAAAGAATATGCACCTCGCAGCCCTCGTGGGTGAGGCGCCGGTCTGTGAGGCGCGACCACAGTATGGGATGCATCTCGGCCATGTTCGAACCCCAGAGCACGAAGGCATCGGCGTGTTCGATGTCATCGTAACAGCCCATGGGCTCGTCGATACCGAAGGTGCGCATGAAACCTGCGACAGCAGAGGCCATGCAGTGGCGGGCATTGGGATCGAGATTGTTGGAGCGGAAGCCGGCCTTGTACAGCTTGGAGGCCGCGTAGCCTTCCCAGATCGTCCACTGTCCGGAGCCAAACATGCCGATGGCCGACGGGCCAGAGGCCTTGAGCGCTGCCTTCCACTTCTCCGCCATGATGGTGAAGGCGTCTGACCAAGAGACGGGCGTGAAATCGCCGTCCTTGTTGTACTTGCCGTCCTTCATGCGCAGCAGCGGCTGCTTCAGCCGGTCTTCGCCATACATGATCTTCGACAGGAAGTAGCCCTTGATGCAGTTGAGGCCGCGGTTCACCGGTGCATCCGGGTCACCCTGCGTGGCGACAACCTGTCCGTTCTTGGTGCCGACGATGACACCGCAACCGGTTCCGCAGAAGCGGCAGACGCCCTTGTCCCAGCGGATGCCATCAGTTCCGGCTTGCGCGCCGGCCTCCGGCGACAGGGAAATACCCGCAACCGAGGCCGCCGCAGTGGCGGCCGCAAGCTTCATTGCATCGCGGCGATTCTGTGTGAGGTGGACGGTCTCGGGCATGGCTCAGTTCCCCTTTGAACGGTCTTGTGATTGGTGAAGTGCTTCGGTTTGGGATTGCGGTGCGTCCGGCGGGGTGCCGCCAGACTGCTCAAATCCGTGATAGACAATGGAGGCGGCAACAACGCCTGGCAGGCGGTGGATGGCGGCGATCTGGTCGATGGCGAGCGATGCAGCGGTGTCAACCGCCGTCGCCACCAGCCGGCCGACACCGGACGAGGCATGGATGTCAACGCCAGGCAGTCTGGCAATCTGTTCTGCGGCTGCTTCCCCATGTCTCGGCGAGAGGTGGACGATCAGTCCGCAGACGTTGAAATTCTGCATCATTGTTTTGGAACTCCCGATGTTTCGCCAACAAGCCCCGCGACCAGTGCAGCCCTGTCTTTCGACACCAGTTCGATTGCGTTGACGGGGCAGACCGGGAGACAGTCACCACATCCGGTGCAGGCCTCCTGGTCAAGAAGTGCGATGGCGCGGCCCCCACCCATGGGGCGGAAGCGGATGGCAGACACGTCACAGGAATCCGTGCAGCGGCGGCAACATGTTCCCCTGGTTTCGAGGCAAGAGGCACCGATCAGGGCAAAATGGCGGTCATCGCGCAGGGCTGCGGATGAAGTATCTGTTGCGGAAACCGCCCTGAACAAGCCCCGGCGAGTCAATTGGTGTGCCATTGGTTCCTGATTTCTTCAAAACCGCACTGCACTGAAATGCCAACAGCCAGCAAGTCAGTTTCCGAAAATTGGTTCTGACAGTCTTTGATCTCGATCAAATTCAGACGGCATTCAGCGAACTGCACCCTTCAGAGTGAAGATATTCCCGCAGGTGTTCTGTCTCCAAACGCCAGCCCGCCACCAAGCATTTTCCAGGTTTCCCAATCCATCGGGGGGAAAAATGCCTTGATCACAAAGGTATGAAAAGGCGCGCGTTCATTGTCCCACACAAGTCCTCGCACAATCCTCCTCACCACAGCGTGCCACTCTGGATCAGAGTTCAGGATTTTCGGGGGTCTTGGCCAATATGCCGGGTTCTCCCGGACCTTCCGGGCTGTCCCCATCCTGCGCTCCTCGACAAGGACATCAAAAACCCGGTGGATGCCGGAACGGGTTTTGCCTTGGGGGTTCGGGTCACGGATTCGATTTGCGTCGCCCGCTCCAATTTTCCAATGACCGACCTCAGACAGCGCGCGCCACAGGCGCGCGTTCTGCATTTGCGCTGGTGTCACTCAATCCGTACTGCCGTGCCTGCGGCGGTAACCATCAGCATTGAACCGTTTGTGCCCACGGTCTCGTAGTCGATATCCACGCCGATCACGGCATTGGCGCCAAGGCGGGCGGCCTTGTCGGTCAACTCGGCGATTGCGGTCTGGCGGGCATCGTTGAGGACTTTCTCATAGGATCCGGAGCGGCCACCCACGATATCGCGGATGGAGGCAAAAAGATCGCGAAACAGGTTCGCGCCCAGGATGGCTTCGCCCGCGACCAATCCCTTGTACTCAAGGATGCGGTGACCCTCGACCGTGTTCGTGGTTGTAACAAGCATGGCATTCTCCTCTTCTGGCGGGAGAATGTGGGGAAGACCGCGCCGGATTCAAGCGTCAATGGCGGAAGTGCCGTTGCCCTGTAAAGATCATGGCAAGGCCGCGGGCATCTGCTGCCTTGATCACTTCGTCATCCTTGATCGAGCCGCCGGGCTGGATGATGGCTGTGGCACCGGCATCTGCTGCCGCCTCTATGCCATCGGCAAACGGAAAGAATGCATCTGACGCGAGAACGGCACCACGCACCAGCGGTGTGTCACCGCCGGCATGGCGCGCGGCATCCATTGACTTGCTGACGGCAATCCGGGTGGAATCGATACGCGACATCTGGCCAGCACCAATGCCCACCGTCGCGCCATCTTTTGCAAAAACAATGGCATTGGACTTCACATGCTTGGCAACAAGCCATGCAAAACGGAGGTCGGCCAGTTCCTGCGCCGATGGTGCCCTCTTGCTCACCACCGTCATGGCGATTTCTTCGAGACCCGTGGCGTCACGAGACTGCACCAGCAGCCCTCCGGCAATGGTCTTGGCAAAATGCGACCGGGCCTTGGCGTCCGGCATTTGCGGCAGCAGCAGCAGTCGCAGGTTCTTCTTTGCCGCGATGATGGACAGGGCCTCCTCAGAAGCCCCCGGCGCCAGGATGACCTCGGTGAAAATGGCGCTGATGGATGCCGCGGTTGCCGCGTCGAGCGGCTGGTTCAGGGCAATGATGCCGCCAAAGGCACTCACCGGATCGCAGGCCAGCGCCTTGGCATAGGCGTCCGCAAGTGTGCCGGCCACCGAGACGCCACACGGGTTGGCATGCTTGACGATGACGCAAGCCGGTGAGGCGGCCGGAAATTCCGAGACGCACTCGAGCGCCGCGTCGGAATCGTTGATGTTGTTGTAGGACAATTCCTTGCCCTGAACCTGGCGCGCATCCAGAAGCCCGGTGCGGCCATCGTTGCTGCGGTAGAGCGTAGCATTCTGGTGAGGGTTTTCGCCGTAGCGCAGGCTCATCTGACGCGTGCCCGCGATGATGATGCGTTCCGGCAACGCATCACCAAGTTGTGACTGGAACCATGCGGCAATGGCCGCGTCGTAGCTTGAGGTACGGGCGAAAGCCTTGGCGGCGAGCATCCGGCGCGTCGCCAAGGTTGTCGCGCCGCCAAGTTGCGCCAGCTCCTCCATGACGAGGGCATAGTCCGCGGGCTCCACCACCACAGTTACGCCGTCATGGTTCTTGGCGGCAGCGCGGATCATGGCCGGCCCGCCCACATCAATGTTTTCGATCGTGTCGCCTTCGGATGCGCGGCGCGCAACAGTTTCCTCGAAAGGATAGAGATTGACCACCAGAAGGTCGATGTGGCGGATGTTGTTGTCGGCCTGCGCCTTTTGGTGGGCGGCATTGCCGCGCACGCCGAGCAGGCCGCCATGGATGGCAGGGTGCAGCGTCTTGACGCGGCCATCCATGATTTCGGGAAAGCCGGTGACCTCTGAGACATCGCGCACGGCAAGTCCTGCTTCGCGCAGGGCCTTGGCGGTACCACCCGTTGAAAGCAATTCGATTCCGTGTCCGGCCAGGGACTTGGCGAAGGGCAGGAGGCCGGTCTTGTCGGACACAGACAGCAGGGCGCGAGTGATGGGGCGGAGAGCGAGGGCGGATTTGGCGGTTGTCATAGCCCGGCTCATAGCCAAAGCACCCGCCAACCGGAACCGCAAATTTGCCGGATGTGACTAAAGGAGCCGGGGTGTTCCGGCATCTCTGCCACGGCTCTTGACCGGGCGTGCCGCGCGCTCCGTTCGGGCAATGCGCTTGAGGGCAAGATTAAACCCCTGCGCCGGGCCAGTTTCGGGAAATACGCGCAGAAATCCCTGTTCCATTTCCACCCTCGCGCCGCGCACAAGGAGCTGCCAGGAAAGGCCTGTTGCGGGCACAATCATGGCTCCCGTGCCGCCATGGGTTGTCGACAGTCTTGTCTGGTCCGGCACATGCAAGACATAACAAGCAGTGCGATGGCCCGATGACAGGTCCTCAAGACGCAGGTCTGAGCCGTCTCCGGACAGAAACAGCGCAATGTGCTGTCGGTCTGCCATTTGGCCCGCACCGTTGATTTCGAGGAGGGTGCCACCGGTTGCGCAGATCAGGGAGCCATGACCCTTCTGCCGGTCACCCGACCGTTCCAGCCAGAGCAGAGGCCTGCCGGCATCGCTCATCTCGGCGCGGAACGGTGCGGCCTGTCCCGGTGAGGCCAGCGCTGCGATGAGTACGGTCTGGCCGCAGGAGAGGCGCGCGTGTCCGGCATGCGGCGCGATTGCGCAGGCTGGCACGGGGGAAGCGGGGCGCGATGCCTGCAAGTCCGCCGTTTCAGCAAAGGCAAGTGTGCCGTCCGGGCGCGTGAGCAATGCGAGGCAGGCGGACATCCTGCCGCGCAGCGCAACAAGTCCCGGAGGGAGACCATCACCCGCCTTCGAGAGACCGTCGGTGAGAACCGTCAGGTCAGCATCCACGTTACACAAGTCATCAACGCTGCCTGTGACCAGGCTGCCATCAACGTGCAGAAGACTGGACAGCGCCTGCTCCAGATCAGCCACCAGCCGGGTGCGCTGGCTGTCCACTTGCCGGGTGGCAAGATGTGCGGCCAGCAGCGCCTTTGATCTCTCGAAGGCATCCCTTGGAGTTGCCACCTTGAGTCTGTTTACCGGATGCTGGGCCCGGAGAATCGCGGCTGTGGCGAGGGCAATGGCCGCAGGGCTTTGCGTTCCGGCAATGGCTGGCGCATGCAATGCGAGATTGAAGAGTTGTGCGGTCTGGTCCGCCCGTGAGAGCCGGGCGGGTCTGGTCTTCATCCAGCATGCCAGCAACCGGAGCGCAAACAGGCCGTGCAGGGCGCGGCCACTGGTGCGGAAGCCAGCCAGCCAGTCCATGCGCAAGAGACCACTTTTCCAGGCAGGGCCCGGTGCACTGCAGGCAAACACGTCATCGGGCAGGGCCTCCACTTTCACGCCGCCAAATTCATAGATGCCGCCGTACATGGTGTCAGCAATGAGACTCTCGGCCGGGCCAACATCACGCATGGATCTGCGTTCGAGTATCACGCCACCCAGATGAAGAGCGGGGATGCCATGATGGGGCGCAACCGGCAGGCTTTCGCCGCCCGCGCGGCGGCGCAGGGTCGACAGGACGGGAAACAGGACCGTCCTGAGCAGCGAGAAGGCGCGGTCAGTCATTCGGAGCACATGCGGTTGGAGTGACCGACAGCTTCCGCCGACATGGTTAATGAAATGCTAACAATGGCGGGATGGCCGAGGTTTATCCCCAAGGTCCGCCGCTGTGCCCGGTCGTGCGCGCAAAGGCAGGTTCGCGGGACATGGCGTCAAGGGCCGCAATGCGGTTCTCCGTGGCAGGATGGGTCGAGAACAGTGTATCCATGCCCGCTCCCGTCAGCGGATTGATGATGAAGAGATGGGCGATGGCGGGATTTGCCTCCGCTTCCTCATTGCGGATGCCCTGCGCTGCGCCTGAGATGCGCTTCAGGGCCGCTGCCAGGGCAAGCGGCTTTCCGGAAATCTCCGCGCCACCACGGTCGGCGGCATATTCCCGGGTGCGGCTGATCGCCATCTGCACGATCATGGCGGCCAGCGGCGCGACGATGATTAGAAGGATCTGGCCGATCGCACCGCCCGGCGCATTGCGGTCGCGGCCACCAAACAGGAAACCGAAATTGGCCAGCATGGCGACGGCACCGGATATCGTTGCTGTCATGGTCATGATCAGCGTGTCACGGTTTTTGACGTGAGCCAGTTCATGGGCCATCACCCCCTCCACCTCGTCAGGGGTGAGGCGGCGCAGCAGTCCAGTTGTCGCGGCGACTGCCGCGTTCTGCGGATTGCGGCCCGTGGCGAAAGCGTTGGGTTGGTCGGATTCAATCACATAGACCTTGGGCATGGGCAGGCCCGCATTTCGGGCGAGACGCTCGACCATGGCATGGAATTCCGGCAGCTCGGTTGGGCCGACGGACCGGGCCCCTGCCATGCGCAGCACCATCCTGTCAGCGTTCCAGTAGGCAAACAGGTTGGTGGCAATGGCAAAGGCCAGTGCCATGAGCATGCCGGTTTCCCGGCCCAGGACAAAACCAATTGCCAGAAAGAGGGCCGTCATGGCCGCCATCAGCAGTCCGGTTTTCATCAGGTTCATCGTTTGGCTCTTTCACACCGCATCTTGCGGGCTTAAATGGTGAGGCGTTTGGAGGTTTGCAAGAATGCCTGAGCGGACGTTGTCGCCGGAAGCAGAGCGGGCCCTTGCGGAGGCTGAAGAGCGCCGCAAGCAGGCCAAGATGCCAACTCGCCCTCCCGAGAGGGGCGGGCCCAAGGGACCAGAACCCACACGCTTCGGCGATTGGGAGAAGAAGGGCATTGTCTCCGACTTCTGATCAGGCGAAACCGAGGGTGGCGCGGATTTCTGTAGCCGTCATGCCACCGGCGCGCAGGTCGGCGAGACTTTCATCGCCTTTTGACTTGGCCAGCTTGCGGCCACTGCCGTGGCGGATGAGCGCATGATGGTGATAGCGCGGTTCCGGCAGGCCCAACAGCACTTGCAACAGGCGGTGGATCGCCGTGGCCTCCAGCAAGTCCTCGCCGCGCACGACGTCGGTGACATCCTGCCAGGCATCATCCACCACGACGGCGAGATGATAGCTCGTGCCAATGCCCTTGCGGGCAATGATCACATCTCCCCAGCGTGAAGGATCGGCTGGCCGTGTCCCGCCCTTCTCGCTCCACGCGAGCGAGCCGGTTCTTGCGCCAACCACCTGCAGGGCCCTTTGCAGGTCCAGCCGCAGTATCGACTCCTTGCTGAAGGGATGGGCGATACGGCGGCAGGTGCCAGTGTAGAGAGGCTGACCCTCGGGATCACGCGCCGCCTCTGGATGCAAGGCGGCATGGTCGGCAAGTGTCTTGCGCGAGCAGGTGCAGACGTAGAGCAGACCCAGCTCCATGAGTTGGACAACGGCATCACGGTAATCAGGCATGCGGCTGCTCTGGTGGAGCACGGGTTCCTCGAACGCAATTTCAAGCCAGCGCAGGTCTTCCATGGCGCGCGCCACATTTTCGGCCGTACAGCGTTCACGGTCGATGTCTTCGATGCGCAGCAGCAACCGGCCACCCGACTCCTTTGCCAGGCGTTCGTTGAGCAGGGCGGAATAGGCATGGCCCAGATGCAGCCGGCCGTTGGGACTGGGGGCAAAGCGGAATACGGGTTGACGCATGAAGGCTTCTTGCGAAGATCGCGAGGTTCCGTCAATTGTTTCACCTCAGCATGCCAGCAAAATCTATCCTGACCGAAGAGATGCTCGCCCGCGCTGCACGGGAGTTGTGTACTGCGCAACCGGCCTTTGCTGCCGTGATCGTGCAGCATGGCGTGCCATCCTTGCGGGCCATGCCTGTGGGTCTTGGCAGCCTCCTGCAGATTGTGACGGAGCAGTTCCTTTCCCTCAAGGCGGCGCATGCCATCTGGCTGCGTGTCGAGACCAAGCTTGCGCCCTTTGTCCCGGATCACATTATGTCCTGCCCGGTGGAAGAGTTGATGGGACTTGGCCTTTCCGGTGCCAAGGCCCGAAGTTTCCACGGCATTGCCGCTGTGCTCAGGGAGTCTCCCGGCTTTCTGGACGCGCTTGCCATGCAGGATGACGACCAGGCCCGCAAGAGCCTTTGCGCCCTGCCTGGCGTCGGTCCGTGGACGGCGGACGTCTATCTGCTCACTGCCCTGCTGCGTGCCAATGCCTGGCCCACGGGAGACCTTGCCCTGCGCCTTGCCGCGGCTGATCTGTTTGCGCTTTCCGGACCGCCGGACGACAGGGGCATGCTTGAACTGGGGGAAATCTTTGTCCCATGGCGCGCGGTGGCAGCACGTCTGCTTTGGGCCCATTACCGGGGACTTAAGGGCCTGAAACAGGCCTGACAGTGATGCCAGACCCGTGCCGGGGCACCCCCCTTCACAGGGCCGTCACACCAGATATAGTAGATTCGCTGGAATGCCAGCGGTGGAGAGACACGTGTATCACGCGCCCATTGCGCCGGAAGCCTGTCCTGCTCTCGTCCTCAATGCCGACTACCGGCCATTGAGCTACTATCCCTTGTCCCTATGGAGCTGGCAGGACGCGCTGAAGGCGGTGTTCATGGACCGGGTCAACATCGTTTCGGAATATGACCGGGTGGTGCGCAGCCCCTCCATGGAATTCCGGCTGCCATCGGTGGTGTCCCTCAAGACTTATGTGAAGCCGTCCCGTTCCCCCGCCTTCACGCGGTTCAATGTGTTCCTGCGCGACCGGTTTGAGTGCCAGTATTGCGGATCGTCCGACGACCTGACCTTCGACCATGTGATCCCGCGCTCCAAGGGTGGGCAGACGACCTGGGACAACGTGGTCGCGGCCTGTGCCGGATGCAATCTCGCCAAGGGCGGATTGCTGCCCCACGAAGCGGGCATGTTTCCGGCCCACAAGCCGCACTGCCCGAGCGTCAACCAGTTGCATGCCAATGGTCGGCTGTTTCCGCCGAACTACCTGCACGAGAGCTGGCAGGACTATCTCTACTGGGATACCGAACTCGATCCGTGAGGCGTTCAGCGGGCGCTGCGCACCGCGATGAGCGCCAGAACCGCAGAAACCACCGCATTCCAGCCCGCGAGCGAAAGTCCGAAAATTCGGATGGCCGCTTCGTTGCATTTCACGGCGGTCTTGCTGAGGTCGGGCAGGCCCTCGCCGAAGCCGAGGTCGCCGCCTGAGCAGGTGGTGGGCCCCTGCCACCAGCCCCATTCCACGCCAGAGTGATATGTGCCGAACACGGCACTGCCCAGCCACCAGAGTGCCATGAGCCAAAGCGCCGCCCTGATCCAGCTCGGGTTCCAGGCCGCGATCAGCACCGCAAAGGGAATGCCAAGGTAATAGGCCCAGCGTTGCGTCAGGCATAGTTCACACGGCGCATAACCGGCGTACTCGAAAATCCACGCACCGATGATGATCACCAGCGCAATGATGCCGATCATCAGGCTGGCTTGGCGTGGAGTCGCGACGTTCAGCATGTGGCGGCTCCTGCGGGGGCAAGATACTTCACCGCAAAATAGAGTCCAATGAGCAGGGCAGCGGCCAACCCGGCGAGAAGGCCAAGACGTTTCTCGATGAAGCCGCGGATCGGTTCACCGTAACGCTGCAGGGCCCATGCCAGCGCAAAGAAGCGGGCACCGCGGGCAATAATGCAGGAGAGCACGAAGAACAGGAAACTCACTTGTGCCACGCCCGCGAGAATGGTGACGACCTTGATGGGGGGCAGGTGGGCCAGACCTGATGTGACAAGCAGTAACACAAGCGTGTCCTCGCTGGCACAGGCTTTCAGGGCTTCGAAGCTTTCGAGCTTGCCGTAGAAGGCCAGCACGGGCTTTGCAAAGGCTTCGTAGGCGAAGGAACCGAGGAAATAGCCGGCGATGCCACCCAGTGTGGACGCAACTGTCGCCACAGCTGCATAGCGGTAGGCGCGTGTTGGCCGGGCCAATGCCATCGGCAGAAAAAGGACATCAGCGGGCACGAGGAAAACAGAACTCTCGATGAAGGCGATGACCGCGAGCCAGATTTCCGCAGATTTCCGCGCCGCCAGCGAAAGGGTCCAGTCATAGAGGGAGCGCAGCATCTTGGTCAGTCATCCAGTCCGGGTTGGGAGCGCCGCTTTGCCTTCACATCGGAGCGGCGGGCCTTTGATTCGAGACGGCGCAGCTTTGAGCCCTTTGTGGCCTTTGTGGCAATACGCTTGCGTGGCCGGATCGCTGCCTTGCGGATCAGCGCCACCAGCTTGTCGAGGGCGTCCTCGCGGTTGCGTTCCTGCGACCGGTATTGCTGCGAGGAGATGACAAGGTCACCCGATTGAAGAAGCTGTCGGCCAGCCAATGTTGCGAGACGCGCGCGCATGTCATCGGGGAGTGCGGCGCTGTTCACGTTGAAGCGCACTTCGACCGCAGTCGAGACCTTGTTGACATTCTGGCCGCCCGGGCCCGAAGCGCGCATGAAGCTCCAGCGCAAATCCGCTGGGTCAAGGACGATGGACGGCGTGATGAAAATCATGGAACGTCTTAAGCCCCTTTCCGGTTGACGGCGCAAGGCCCCGCGCTCTAGACGTTCCCCGCGCACGCCCGTGTGGTGGAATGGTAGACGCGGCGGACTCAAAATCCGCTACCGAAAGGTGTGGGGGTTCAAGTCCCTCCACGGGCACCAATGACCTGGCCAGCCGTTTCCTCCAGACTCCGGTGGTCTGTGGCTGTCGGGTTCAAATGTCGTTCACTGCCAAGCCGGGTGTGTTGCACGTGAAGAAGCTGTTCCTCATTTTTCTGTCACTCTGCTTGCTGGCAGCACCTGTGCTGGCGCAGGAGAGTGATGCCGAAGACGCAAGCACCGATCCGGCACAAGAGGAACAGGCGCAACCGCAAGGCAAGGACAAGGCCAAGCAGGCCGTCAAGCCCGGCCAGAAGGCAGACAAGAAGTCCAAGCCCGCGAAACCTGAACCCCGCGGACCGTCCGTGCTCATTGATGCGCGCACAGGCGAAGTGCTGATGCAGGACCGGGCGGGCGAGCCTTTCTATCCGGCGTCGCTGACCAAGCTCATGACCGGATACATCATCTTCCAGAAATTGCGGGCTGGCAGCCTGAAGCCGGACCAGCCGCTGACGGTCTCCGAACTTGCGCAGTCCCAGGAACCCAGCAAGATCGGTGTTCCCGCAGGAAAGACAGTCACGGTCGATTTCGCGCTGCAAGCGCTCCTTGTCTATTCGGCGAATGACATGGCCTATGTGCTCGCCGAAGGTGCCAGCGGCTCGATTGCGACCTTTGCCGATGAAATGAATGCAACGGCCAAACGGCTCGGCCTCACGGCATCGCATTTCATGAACCCGAACGGGTTGTTCAATCCGCGCCACGTCACCAGCGCGCGTGACATGGCGGTACTTGCAGCGGTGATCGTGGCCGAGTTCCCCGAGTACCAGAAGTATTTCGTGCAGCAGCATCTTGAGGTCGGCAAGCGCCGACTGCCCAACCGCAACATCCTCATTCGCACAATGCCCGATGCCGATGGCATGAAAACCGGATTCGTCTGTGCCTCCGGGTTCAATCTTGTTGCTTCGGCAACGCGCGAAGGCCGCCGCCTCATTGCCGTAGTCATGGGCATGAAGAACAGCGCGTCGCGCGCCGCTGCGGCCCGCGCCATGCTGGAAGCGGGGTTCACCATGCAGCCCGCGCCGCGCAGCAAGGTTGCCGACATCATCAACCTTCCGCAGGGAGCTATCGTGCCCGTGGACATGACTGGTACGGTGTGCCGCAGCAAGCCCCCGGTGAGCGTGCAGGACGGCACGGCACTGGCTGGATGGGCCGCGTCTTTTGGTACCTATGATACGGCTGAACGGGCGCAGATGGCGCTCCGCGGTCGCGTTCTCAGCCCGGCCGGGCTGTCGGTCGGCGGCACGGCGGGGGTCATCCAGATACCGGAAACGGAAGGCTACCAGCCAGTGATCTGGGGGCTTGAGCAAACCCAGAGCGTCAATGTGTGTGCATCGTACAAGCTCGATGGCGCCCATTGCGACGTGCTGCCTGCGGCGCTGATGGACAAGATCTCCGGCATTGCCAAGGCCCGCAAGGCTGCACAGGCAGCGCAGGCGGCGATCGAGCAGGGCTCTGACGGCACCCAACCCGCAAATGCCGTGCAGCAACTCTACAAGCGCCGCATTGGTCACTGATCTGTGAAATCTCCCCACCTGACAGGAGTGTTGCTGGCCCTTGCGGCGGCCTCGGTCTATGGCGCGGTCCCGAATTTTGCCCGGCTTGCCTTTCTCAATGGCGTCCCTGCCCTCGAGACGGTATTTTACCGTACGTCCGTGGTGGCGGTGGTGCTGGCGATCGTTGCCATTGTGCGCGGTGAAAGCTTCCTGCTGACACGGGCGGCGCTGCCTGGTTTTCTCTACCAGTCACTGGCCACGCTGATGGTGTCTGCCTGCTACCTCGCGTCAGTGCAGTTCCTGCCAGTGACCCTGTCAGTCATCATCTTCTACCTCTTTCCTGTGCTGATCATTCTGGCGGCGCCGCTGGCGGAAGGACGCTCCCCCGGCCTGGCCCGGCTTGGCACGGCCCTGCTCGGCTTTGCCGGGCTGATCGTTGCGGTCGGCCCGGCCTTCGAACACGTGAGTGTCGTCGGCCTCGTGCTGGCATTCCTGGGTGCCGTCGGCTGCATGATGCAGTTCTTTTCCGGGCGCATGCTGTCGCGGCACCTGACGCCTGCCGCTTTCGGCAGTCTCGTCCACGTCGCGATCTGGCCAGTCATGCTCGGGTTGGCACTTGTTTTCGGCAATTCGACATTGGCGCTGGTGGATGGGACCAGTCCCCTCGGGCCGCAGGCATTCATGGCCGTCGGTCTGGTGGCCATCGCCTACCTTGGCGGCTACTTCTTCCACATGTCGTCGGTGCGCGCCGCGCCGTCGTCGGTGGTTGCGCCCTATTTCAATCTTGAGCCCATCGTCTCCACCGGGCTTGCCGTGTTTGTCCTGGGCGAAGCCATGACCAGCAACCAGTGGGCAGGAGGAGCCATGGTCTTTGCAGCCCTTGTGATCTCGGGTTTCCTGCCGGAGAAAGTCAGACCATGACCGCCCCCATCCCTGTTTCAGTGCTCACCGGGTTCCTCGGCTCAGGCAAGACCACCTTGCTCAATGGCCTGCTCAAGGACCCGATGCTGGCCAATGCCTGCGTGATCATCAACGAGTTCGGCGATGTCGGGATTGACCATCTGCTGGTGGAAAGGTCCGATGAAAACGTCGTGGAGCTGTCCTCCGGCTGCCTGTGCTGCACCATCCGTGGCGACCTCATTGACACCCTGACTGACCTGCTGGCGCGGCGTGATGCAGGGACCATCAAGCCTTTTGACCGGATTGTGATCGAGACCACGGGCCTCGCCGATCCAGCCCCCATCCTGCATGTGCTGATGATGGATCCGCTACTGGTGGCCCGTCTGCGCCTCGAAGGGGTGATCACCGTCGTTGACGGTTTCAACGGCATGGCAACACTGGACGCCCATCCGGAAGCGGTGAAGCAGGTCGCTGTGGCTGACCGCATCGTTCTCACCAAACTTGACCTGCTGGTGGGCAAGCCGGGCGAGGACATGCTCTTTGCCATTATCGCGCGGGTGCGTAAGCTGGCGCCGGGGGCGCGGCTTCTCACAACGCACCGCGGCGAAGCGACTGCCGAGCGGCTGTTCAACACCGGGTTCTTCGACCCGGCGAAAAAATCCGCCGATGTGCAGGGCTGGCTTTCACTGGAGGCCGTGCAACGGGCCGAGCGTGCTGCGCATGGCCACCAGCATGGTGGCCACGGGCACAGCCATCATCATGATACTTCCCGGCATGACGATCACATCCGCTCCTTCGCCTTTACCGATGACAACCCGATCAGTCCGCAGGCACTGGAGCTGTTTCTCGAGCTTCTGACCTCCTATCATGGCCCGAAACTGCTGCGCATGAAGGGCATCATCAAACTTGGCGATGATCCGGCACGGCCCGTGGTCCTGCATGGGGTACAGCATGTGTTGCATCCGCCGGTGCGGTTGGACGCGTGGCCGGACGGCAAGGCGCAGACGCGGCTTGTGTTCATCGTCAAGGATATCGATAAGGCGGCTGTTGAGGAATTGTTCCGGGCCTTTACTGATCCGCTGACCGATGGTGCGAGTACAACGGACAAGACCCTGTCGCTCTCCTGAGGTGGTGTGATGAAAGCCTACGGCCTGAAGAAATGTTCGACCTGCCAGAAGGCGCTGGATTTTCTGGCGCAGAAGAAGGTGAAGGTGGTGTTCACGGACCACAGTGAAACGCCTCCCACGCCGTCGCAGGTGGCGGCGTGGTCCAAGGCGCTGGGTGGCTGGGAGAAGATGGTAAACCGGGCGGGCTATACGTGGCGCGGACTGCCGCAGGCCGAAACGGAAAACCTCACCGAAGCCAAGGCCGTGGCGCTGGCAGTCAGGTTCCCGTCGCTGATCCGCCGTCCGCTGATCGAACATGCGGATGGCAGTGTCACGGTTGGCTTCGCCGACAAGGTGAAGAAGCTGTTCTGAACGTCAGCCGCGCACCAGAGGCCGTGTCATGCAGGTGGGGCCGCCTTCACCCTTGCGGCAAATGTCATAGCCGCTGATCACCTCCACCTTGACGCCCGCCTCACGCATGCGGTGATGGGTCTCGGGGTTGCCTTCCACCATCATGGCGTGCCTCGGTCCCAGGGCGAGCACATTGCAGCCCATGGTGTCGAACTCCTGGTCCGGCACATGGACAAAGTTCACGCCCCGTGACTCGAGCAATTCGACAAGGCGCACCGGCATGAGTGGCAGATACACAACCGCAAGGTCGTGATCGAGCGGGCTCAGCACCGACATGAGATGGAAGACATCCGTGCGGCCCTTGTAATGGGGCATGTCGAACCAGAGCACTTCCACGTCACCGCCGGCCAGTTCCTGCAACTGCATCACGCCTTCGATGTTGGTGCGGTAGCCGACACCGGCAATGAGGGTATGGCGGTCGAGCCAGACGAGATCGCCGCCCTCCAGCTTGCCGTCACCACCAATTTCGCCTGCGACGGGAAAGCCAAGGCTCTCGAGATGCGCCCCGTTCACGTCCGCCTCCTTGCGGCGCTGGGGCTTGCCCATGCGCGGCTTCACCAGCCCATTGGGTGTGACCACAAGTGCGTCGTGGGTGTAGAGTGAATCCAGTGTCAGGCCCGGTCCGGCAGGCAAGTGGATCACCTCGGCTCCGGTTGATTGCAGGATTTTCTCGACCTGCTCGAATTCCTTGAGTGCCTTGGCAAGGTCCGGCCGGGAGTGAAAGTTCAGGACTTTCCATTCGGCATCAATCTTGGCATCCGACTGGAAGGCCTGTGCTGGATTGCGCACGGCAACCTTCCTGAGGATGCCCCAATTGTTGAACGCGCCGAAATCGAAAGTCATTTGCGTCTGATCCTGTAGATGAAAGATGGTCCTTCCTGCACCTGCGACAGGAGCGAATGGCCCTGTTCGGCGCAGAAATGCGGCATGTCGATGGCCGACATGGGGTCGGTTGCCACAACCTTGAGCACGCCGCCCGGTGCCATGGCAAGAAGCCGCTTGCGCGCCTTGAGCACGGGCAGTGGGCACAGCAGGCCAGTCACATCCAGCAAGTCGTCGCATTCCGGGTTGTTGTCGGTCATGGGAGGTTCGTATAGGGAGAAAGCAAGGGAGACGCCACATGCCGCTGCTGACCAAACTGCCGAAGCCCGGACGGGTTGAGTGCCTTCTGCAGCGCCCGTCACGGGATGAGGGTTTTGAAAAATCCGCCGCAGACGAAATCATGTTTCGCTTCTCCGGTCCGGAAGGGGATTGCCATGGCGGACTGACGCGCAAGTCGGATTCCCGCACGCTGCAGCTCTACAAGCGCAACACAGACATCCGCAACGTGCGGCAAGTGACCGTCCTTTCGGCAGAAGAGTTGGATGAGACGGCAAGGGCCCTTGGCATTCCGGCCATTGACCCCTCCTGGTTCGGGGCCAACATGGTGGTCTCGGGCGTGCCGGATTTCACCTTGCTGCTGCCTTCGACGCGGTTGCAGTTTCCTTCCGGTGCCGTGCTTGTGGTGGACATGGAAAACCTGCCGTGCAGCCAGATCGCGGAGGTGGTGGCGCGTCACCATCCGGATGTGCAGTTCAAGGTCGTTCCCGCGGCCATGCACAAGCGCGGTGTCACGGCCTGGGTGGAGCGTGAAGGACTGGTCAAGACAGGCGACACCATGACCGTCTGGCTGCCGCCCAACCGGGTCTATCCCCACATGCCGGTGTCCTAGCCGATGAAGGTTCTGGGGGCGGTGATCGCGGGTGGCCAATCGCGCCGCATGGGCGGTGATGAAAAGGCGTTTCTCGCCCTTGGTGGTGTGCCCCTTATCGAGCGGGTGATCTCCCGCATGGCACCGCAGGTTGACAGCCTCGTCATTAATGCCAATGGCGATGCCCGGCGTTTCGGGGGCATGGGTTGCGCGGTCGTTGCCGATGTACTTTTAACCGGAACGCCTTTGGCCGGATTGCACGCCGTACTCTCCCACGGGCAAGCGCTTGGTTTTGACGCGGTCCTGACGGCACCTTCGGATTCACCCTTCCTGCCACTCAACCTGGTAGCGCGGCTTGCCGGTGCTGGGGCGCAAACGGGTGCTGCCGTGGGGCGCAGCGGTGGGCAGACGCATCATTTGACCGGACTCTGGTCAACGGCCATGGCAGGCAAGCTGGAAGAACTGCTGCTGGCCCGTAAGCTGCGCCGCATGATGGATCTGGCGGATGTGTTCGAGATTGCAGTGGCAGACTGGTCGACTGATCCTGTTGATCCCTTTCTCAACATCAATACGCCGGAAGACCTGTCGCTCGCGGCATTGCACCTCGCCTGATCAGGTGCTGGCGCGGCCCGGAAGCAGGCGCCATTTGAGATTCATGCCCAGTGTCGCCGCGCTGATCAGAAACAGGCCAAGGAATTGCACAGGTGTCAGAAGGTGGTCATAGACCAGCCAGTCAATCAGGATGACCACTGCCGGATAGACGAAGTTCATGATGGCGATGACGCGCGTCGGCAGCAGCGGAAAGGTGGCATACATGGCCACCATCACAAGGCCGGAATGAATGATGCCCATGCCCAGCAGCCAACCCCATGAGCGCGGGCTGATGGTCTGGTCGAAATCAGCAAATGCCGCGAGGAGGATGGCCCCGGTCAGGGCCTGCATCATCATCGTCACTTCCGGTCGCTGGTTGCGGATCGCCCGGGTGACCATGGTGGTGACCACATAAGCGGCGGCTGATACAATGGTGAGGGCGATACCCAGCGCCCAGTTGCCGCCTGCGACTGGTGAGGCGCCAAAGGCACCACTGGCAAAGCCAACGCCCAGAAATGCGATCACCATCCAGATGATCTCATCTGGAGTCACCGCATCGCGCCAGACGATGACGCCACCCAGAACGAGCAGGAAGGGATAACTCTGGAAGACGAGGGTTGCCGTCGCGATGGAGGTCATGCGGAAGGCAGAAAAGAGACACACCCAGCAGAGCGCCAGAAAGGCCCCTGCCAGCATGGCCCGGAGGACATTGTGGCGTTCCATGGTGGAGCGGCGCAGATATCCAAAGGCAAGGCTCCACACGCCGAGGAATGCCGCACCGAACAGGCAGCGCCAGAAAACCGTGCTCATGGGATCGATGCCTGCCTCGTGGGCAAAGGCACCGACCGAGGCGCTGACGGCCAGGGCAATGGCCAGTTGCACCGCCGGATATCTGACCGAGGGTGACTGTGGCACCTGCAAGCATCTCCGCGAAAACCCTTGGGTATGACAAAAGGTGTGGCGCAGGCAATCGCTTGTTTGTGATAGATGCATCACAGGCATTCATGGCAGGCAGTGCGCCAGAACAAGAGGGAAGCACGAACGTGGGGCAGAAGGTCATCGGCGTCGCCGGGTTCAAGAATTCCGGCAAGACCACATTGGTGGAAAAACTGGTCAGCCATCTCACCGGGCTGGGCTACCGGATTTCGACGGTCAAGCATGCCCACCATTCCTTCGACATCGACCATGAGGGGCGTGATTCCTTCCGCCACCGCAAGGCAGGCGCCACGGAAGTGGCGGTGATCAGCCGGGACCGGACGGCCATCATCCATGAGCTCAGGGCGGAAGAACCGCCTTCCCTCGAGATGGTGCTGGCCCGGCTTCAACCCTGTGACCTTGTGATCGTCGAGGGGTACAAGCGCGACAGCCATGACAAGATCGAGGTGAGAAACCTCGGTCTTGATCATTTGCCGCTGGCTGGCGATGACCCGACGGTGGTCGCCATTGCGGCCAATGGGCCTGTTCCGGATGCGCCCGTGCCCGTCTTTGACAGGGATGACGTGGCAGCGCTCGCCCGCTTCATCATCCGGCACATGTCGCTTTTGAACCGTGACTGATGTCGGATTCCGCCCTGTGCCTGTCGTTCCATCCGGTGATGTGTTGAGTTTTCTTCACTAAGGTGTCGAGATATTCTCCCTGAACACCAAGAGACAGGTCCGCCATGAAGACACAAGCCCGCGCAGTCGTTATCGGAGGCGGCGTCGTCGGCGTCTCCACGCTCTACCATCTGGCCAAGAAGGGCTGGAGCGATGTGGTGCTGATCGAGCGCAAGGAACTGACCTCCGGGTCGACCTGGCATGCGGCCGGCCTCCTGCCGCTGTTCAACCTGTCCTACTCCGTCGGCCAGATTCACAAATACTCCGTCCGTTTCTATCAGGAACTGGAGAAGGAAACGGGCCAGCACGTCGGCTTCAGCAAGGTGTCCAACATCCGTCTGGCGCGCACCAAGGACCGCTGGGACGAGTTCATGTACTATGCCGGCGTCGCTGAAACCATCGGCGTCAAGGTCAACATCCTGACCCCTGAGCAGCTCAAGGAAATCTGGCCGCTGTGCGAAACCGATGGCATCCTCGGCGCCATCCAGCATCCTGATGATGGCTACATCCAGCCCGCCGATCTGACCCAGGCACTGGCCAAGGGTGCGCGTTCGCGGGGTGCCGAAATCTATCGCAACACGACCGTGACCGCGATTGAACAGGGTGCTGACGGCAAGTGGATCGTCACCACTGACAAGGGCCAGATCACCTGCGAGCACGTGATCTCGTGCTCCGGCAACTTTGCCCGCAAGACGGGCGCCATGGTCGGCCTTGATGTTCCGGTCATCCCTGTCGAACACCAGTACATCGTCACCGAGCCCCATCCCGCCATCAAGGAACGCCAGGCCAAGGGCCTGCCGGAAATGGGCGTGCTGCGCGAAGCGGACTCGTCCTGGTACATGCGCGAGGAAAACGGCGGCCTGCTGCTCGGACCCTACGAGAAGGGTGCGCCGTGCTGCTACATGGATGGCCCCTCGGACGAAAGCGAGTACGAGCTTTTCCAGGAAGACCTCGACCGTCTCGCGCCGCATATCGAAACGGCGATCACCCGTGTTCCGGCCTTCGGCGAGGTGGGCATCAAGAAGGTGTACAATGGCGCCATCGCCTATACGCCCGATGGCAACCCGATCATCGGACCCGCACCCGGCCTCAAGAACTTCTGGCTCAATGAAGGCCACTCCTTCGGAGTCACGGCCGCCGGTGGTGCAGGCTGGCAGCTGGCGGAATGGATTGTTGATGGCGAACCGACCATCGACATGATGGGTGTTGATCCCCGCCGCTTCGGTCCCTACGCCACGCGGGGCTATCTCAAGATCAAGAACGAAGAGGCCTATGCCAACGTCTTCACACCGCACTATCCGGATGAAGAGCGCGTGGCGGCACGTCCCCTCAAGACCACGCCCTGCTATGGCCGCATGAAGGACCTCGGAGCTGTGTTCGGCTCTGTCTACGGTTGGGAACGCCCGGGCTGGTTCGCGCCGAAGGGTTATGGACTGACGAAGGAGGAGATCAATTCCCCCGACGTGCTGACCAACCACAACCATGCGCCTGCCGCAGATGACGGCAAGATCAAGGAAAAGTGGTCGTTCCGTCGCTCCAACTATTTCCGTTTCGTGGGCGAGGAATGCCGGGCCGTCATGGACAGCGTCGGGCTGCAGGACATGTCGGCCTTCGCCAAGATGGAAGTGTCTGGTCCCAAGGCGCGGGAGTGGCTGGAATCGATCCTCGCCAACAAGATCCCGAAGAAAATGGGCCGCATCGCTCTCTGCCACCTGCTCACACCGCTGGGTGGTGTGCGCGCCGAGTTCACGGTGTATGAGTGGCAGCCCGGTCGCTTCTATCTTGTCTCGGCGGGTGCCTACGAGCGCCACGACCATGACTACCTGCAGAAACTGTGCCCGACAGACGGCTCGGTGCGCCTCAACCCGATCACCACGCGCCTTGGCGTGCTGGTGATTGCCGGGCCGAATGCGCGCAAGCTCCTGCAGAAACTCACCTCAACCGATCTCTCCAACGAGGCCTTCCCGTGGCTCTCCGGCAAGCAGATCAGCGTCGGTCCTGTGTCAACACACTGCCTGCGCGTGAACTTCGTGGGCGAGCTCGGTTACGAGTTCCACCACCCCATCGAGCAGCAGGTGGCGCTGTTCGACCTGCTGATGGAAGCAGGCAAGGAATTCGGCATCCGTCCCTATGGCATCAAGGCGATGTCGTCGCTCTCCATCGAAAAGAGCTACCGCCTCGTGCCGCGCGAGTTGTCGATCGAATACTCGGCCTATGAATCGGCGCTCGACCGGTTCGTTCATCCCGGCAAGGGTCCGTTCATCGGACGTGATGCACTGGTTGCAGGCCGCGAGAAGGGCCTCAACTGGAACTTCGTGACCATGGAAGTGCATGGCATCACGGATGCGCATTCAGATGCCAGAGGCTCTGAACCCATCTATGCCAATGGCAAGCTGGTCGGACGAGCCACCAACGGCGGCTTCGGCTTCCGTTGCAACAAGTCGCTGGCGCTTGCCATGGTGAAGCCGGAACATGCGGCGCTCGGCACGGAACTGGAGATCAAGATCCTCGGCTCCAAGTTCAAGACCACAGTCATCGCCGAAAGCCCCTACGATCCGGAGAACGTCAAGCTCCGCGCCTGATGGATCAGCGCCCCGCGAAGAGCAGGGCCATGCCGCAGATCACCAGACCCGCCCCGACCCATGCACCGGCGGCGGGTCTTTCCTTTGTGGTGAGCCAGAGAAGCGGCAATACCATCGCCGGAGACGTGGCTGACAGCGTCGAGACGATGCCCGTCTTGCCGCCGGAGAAGGCGAAGAGCAGCAATGTCATGCCCAATCCCATGGCGAGGACACCGCTCCCTATGGTGAGCGCGGCGATCCGGGGTGTGAGCGGGTTCTTCTGCTTGATGTTTGCAATGGGCAGCAACATGAAGGTGCTGAGGCACAACCCTGCCATCCCTACACGCACCATCGAGGCAACGAAGGGATCGGTGCCTGCGGCCATGAGCGGCCGTGCGATCACCGAACCGACGGCCTGACCCAGCGCCGCACCGAGGCCCAGCGCCACACCAATCCAGAGCGCGCCTTTCCCCTGTTCGAAGACATGCACTTGTCCCGCGCGCTTGCCGAAGAAAATCGCGAGCATGACACCGGCCACGCACACTGCGATCCCCAGGACGGCCAGCGCCGAGAGGGTCTCGCCAAGGAAGGCGTAACCCAGCACTGCCGCCATGGGTGCATTCAGCGCAAACAGGATGCTGGAACGGCGGGGACCGAGGCGGTTGAGGGCTGAAAAAAGCAGTGAGTCGCCGACAAAGATCCCGATGACACCTGAGGCCAGCAGCAAGCCCACGTCATGGATGGAGAGTCCGTGCCAGCGTCCTGTTGCAAACACGAACACGGCCAGCATCAAGGCCACTGAAACCTGCCGCAAGCGGCTGAAGGCGACGGCTCCCAGATGGCCAGCGGGCGCTGCCGCGATCAGGCTTGTGGCGGCCCAGCAGACGGCAGTGGCCAGGGCGGCCAGTTCATGGACAGGAAGTGAGCTGGAGATCATCGTGATGGCTCGCTAACACCGGCAATGCCCATCCGCAACATGCCGCCGTGCAGAACCACCATGCCGTCTTTGCTGTCAATGACTGGCGAAACCCCGTGCTAAGCAAACCCGATGATTTCCGCGGGACGACAAAGCTACGGAGAGGGCATCAGCTTTGTGCTGCTGGCCACACTCGGCTGGTCGCTCTCAGGCCTGTTTGTGCGGCTCATGCCGGGTCTGGACGGTTGGCAGTTGAACTGCTGGCGCGGCTTCTGGATGGCGGTGGCCCTGCTCTGCTATCTGGTGGTGGTTTATGGCCGTGACCTGTGGTCCCGATTCAGGGCCATTCCGGTCCTCGCCCTGTGTTTTTCGGCGGGCTTCTTCGCACTCGGCTCCACACTCTATGTCACATCCCTCACGCTGGTGAGCACGGCGACGATTTCGGTGATCGGCGCGTCATCGCCGATTTTCACGGGACTCCTCAGCCCGTGGGTCACCGGCGAGAAACCGGGTGCCGCTGCATGGTTCGCGGCGGCCCTCGCCATGACCGGCGTGGGCATCATTGCCTGGTCCAGGATCGAAGGGGGCAACGTGCTGGGCATTCTCATTTCTGTGATGGTTCCCATGACCTTTGCCGGGCAGACGCTGGCGCTGCGCCGCTACCGGGCTGTGGACATGACGCCTGCCATCTGTGCGGGCGGTTTCCTCTCCTTCATTGCAGCGGGACTCCTCGGATTTCTCGCCGGGCATGCGGGCGGTGGGTTTGAGGTGGGCCTGCGCGAACTGCTGCTCCTGGCCCTCATGGGCCCCTTGCAGCTTTCCATCCCGCTGGTGTTCTACATCAAGGGGGCACGTTCTGTGCCTGCAGTCACCCTGTCGCTCATTGCCATGCTGGATGCCGTGCTCAATCCGTTGTGGCCCTGGCTCTTTGTCGGTGAAAGGCCGGAAGCCTCATCCTTCATGGGTGGGGCCGTGATCATCCTGGCGGTGCTGATTTCAATCTTCGGCGGACACTGGCTGAAGCCACGGACCGGCTGAGATCAGAGGTTTGCCAGTTTCCTTTCAAAGCCGTCGATCACGAACGCCGTTTTTCCCTTCCTTGCAACCTTGAAGCCCTCCGCTTCCAGCCGAATGCGCTGCTCATCCACGCCGCCCGGCATGCGGGGGTTGAGCGTGCCGTCAGACTTGAGCACGCGCCACCAGGGGGCCACGCGTTTTGCCCCCATTTCCTCCATCTCGGCGGCGGCCTTGGCGACGATGCCGAGGAAGATGCCGGTGGTGACGGGGCAGGCAATGTCGGTCTTGTGGCGGCGGCTCAGGGCGTCCCGCAAGGTCGTCATTGTCGCCAGCCTGCCCTTGGGAATTTTCCGAACCACGTCGTCAATGTCGGCAGGTGTTGATATCACCATGCTGGCGCCGGGCGGTCCCCAGTGCGCGACCTTCTCAGGCAGTGGCTGGATGATTTCCGGCTGCAGGGGTTTGCGCAGCTTTGCGATTGCCGACGTGGCCATGACAGTTTTCCTCAGTTGCCGCAGTCTTTCGCATGGGAGCGACAGATTCTGTCAGCAGGATGGTCGTCGTCAGGAACGGTGGAGAGACTGAACCGGTGGTCCTGCCGCCGCTATCACCGCATCGAACACATGCCAGTGCCCGCGGATCTAGAACCTGTTCTTGCGTTCGCGGATTTCGGCGAAAACTTCGGCGTCGGTCGCGCCTTCCATGCCCAGCACCTTGCGGATTTCGGGTGAACCGCAACGCAGGTAGGGATTGGTGCGCAACTCCTCGCCGATGGTGGTGGGGCAGGTCATCTTGCCCTGTTCGCGCAGGCGTTTGACATCCATGGCGCGGCGCACGAGATCGCGGTTTCCGGGTTCGATGGTGAGTGCAAACTTCGCATTGGCCTCGGTGTATTCATGGCCGCAATAAACGGATGTCATGCCCTGCAGGTCGCGGAACTGGTTCACCGATTGGTGCATCTGCGCCATGGTGCCTTCAAAGACACGGCCACAGCCCAGGGAAAACAGCGTATCCGCCGCGAAGAGCAGGTAGTCGTCGGAGAAGTGATAGGCGACATGGCCCAGCGTATGGCCGGGGCAGGCAAACACCTTCACCGGGCGGTGGGCCAGCTGGAAGACATCGCCGCCCTTCACGGTCTGGCTGATGCCGGGGATCTTGTCCTTCTCGGCTTCGGGTCCGATGATGCGGCAACCGAAGACATCCTTCAGTTCCAGATTGCCCGCGATATGATCCTCGTGATGGTGAGTGGTGAGGATGTGGGTGAGCTGCCAGCCGCGCTTCTTCAGGTTGTCGGCGATGGCTGAAGCATCAGGGGCATCGATCGAGATTGTGGTGCCGGTGCGGCTGTCGTGGACGAGGACGCCGTAGTTGTCGTCGCGGCAAATGAACTGGTGGACATCGAGATTGGACATGGTGGGTGGCCTATACCATGAATTCAGGTCCACAAAGCAAGCTGCTGCAATTTGCCCTCGCAATGACTAGATTGCCGTCATGGATGTTGTTGATCTCCGGGAATTCTACCAGAGCCCTCTGGGGCGGTCGGCCTCCGGCCTGATTGGCAAGGCGTTGGGGCCCCGGTTTTTCCCGAAGGCCGGGCAGACCGTGCTGGGCCTCGGCTTTGCACATCCCTATTTCGAAAGCCGGATTCCCGCAGATGCCATCAGCCTGTCCTTCATGCTGGCCCGGCAAGGGGTGATCCACTGGCCTTTGGGGCAAGATGTGCGTTCAGCCCTCGTGGACGATTGCGACCTGCCCTTGCTCGAAAGTGTTGTCGACCACGCCGTGGTGATCCATGGGCTGGAGCTTTCCGACAGTCCCCAGGACATGCTGCATGAAATCTGGCGGGTGCTGGCCCCCCAGGGCAAGGTCTATCTCGTCGTGCCAAACCGCCGGGGCCTGTGGTCGTCTTCCGACCGTTCGCCTTTCGGGCATGGCCAGCCGTTCTCGCGGACACAGCTGGCGGCGTTGCTGAAGGAGGCGCGTTTTTCGGTCACGTGGTGGAAGGAGGCGCTGGTGATGCCACCCTTTTCCGGAAGTGCCACGCTCAAGGCGGCACCTTATCTTGAAAGCGCGGGATCGCGCCTGCTCGGGCGTTTTTCAGGCGTGGTGATCGTCGAGGCGATGAAGCAGGTCTATGCCTTCTCGTCCGGCAAGCGGGCCCGGCGGCTGGTTCCGCGCCTGCGCCCCGTGCTCCTGCCTGCGCCGCAGCCGCTGGGCCGTAAAGCGCCATCCTCATCCGAATTCTAGGAATTGCCTGTTCCCACTGTTGCCACCGTGGTTTATGACGTCAGTCAGAGAAATTGAATCAGTATCATGACGTCTTCCGCCGCTCCTCCTGCCACGCCCAGTCTGGATGATGTCCGCCGCGCCATCGACGGCGTCGATGATGCCATGCTGGCACTCCTGCAGAAGCGGATTGCGCTGGTTGACGGTGTCATCGCAGCCAAGGCCGGGGAGCCCAGATCGGTGGCGACACCCCTGCGGCCCGGACGCGAGATGCAAATCCTCCGCCGGCTGGTCAGTGCGCGCAAGGATCTGGCGCCTGAACTTCTGGTGCGTCTTTGGCGTGGCATCGTCACCGAAGCCACACTGAAGCAGGCTCCTGTCAGCATCCATGTCAGCCGCAAGCTGGCCCAGGCCATGGGCCACCGCCTGCGCATCCGGGACCATTTCGGGCGCTTCGCGGTTGAGGAGTGGCGCGATGCAGGGCAGGCCATGATGCAGGTGAATGCCAATCCGGCTGATATCTGCATTGTCGAAACGGACTCGGACTGGGCGGAGGCTTTCGCCCATGGCCATGCCGGGCAGGCGCAAGTGATCGCCGCATTGCCTGCACTGAAGGAAGACGGCATTCCCAAGCTGCTGGTGCTGGGGGTTGCTCCCGGGCAGGCCACGGGTGAAGACGAAACACTCATTCTCAGCAAGGGCAACCTGCCGCGGGATTTTCCGTTGCATCCAGTCTGGCAGGTAAAGTCGGGCGCCTACCGGCTCTCGGCCTTGGCCGGCTGGTTCTCGGAGCATGAGAGCCCCCTGGTGGGGCTCGCCCGCTCCAATCCCGGACTTGGCCTGAAGGTCGCCGGGCGCTATGCGTCCGCAATCGAGGTTTAGACAGCATGACCACCGCATCATCCGGGCGGCCACAGCCGCGCCCCGGCATCCTGGACATTGAGGCCTATGTGCCCGGCAAAAGCTCGGCCAAGGGCAGCAAGATCCACAAGCTCTCGTCCAACGAGTCGCCCATTGGAGCCAGCCCGAAAGCGATTGACGCCTATCGCGCCTCGGCCACGACGCTAGAACGCTATCCTGACGGCAGTGCCACGGCACTGCGCACCGCCATCGCCCAGCGCTATGGCCTCTCGCCAGACCGGATTGTCTGCGGTGCGGGTTCGGACGAGCTGTTGCAGCTTCTTGCCAGCGCCTATCTCGGCGAGGGCGACGAGGCAGTCTACAGCCAGTACGGCTTTCTGGTTTATCCGATCGTCATTTCAGCCAACGGGGCGAAGGCCATCGTTGCGCCGGAAAGAAACCAGAGAACGGATGTGGATGCCCTTATCGCCTCCGTCACAACGAAGACACGCATTGTCTTCCTTGCCAATCCGAACAATCCAACAGGCACCTATATTCCGTTCAGCGAAGTGAAGCGCCTGCATGCTGCATTGCCGCCTGATGTGCTGCTGGTACTGGATGCGGCTTACGCGGAATTCGTGCGGACCAACGACTACGAGTCCGGCATCGCGCTGGTGAGCGAGCATGAAAATGTTGTCATGACGCGCACCTTCTCCAAGATCTACGGGCTTGCGGCGCTGCGGCTCGGCTGGCTTTACGGGCCTGCTCATGTGGTTGATGTGCTGAACCGGGTGCGTGGTCCTTTCAATGTGTCGAGTGGTGCGATTGCCGCCGGTGTTGCGGCGATGGAAGATCAGGCCTTCGTCGAACGGGCACTGGATCACAATGCGGCGTGGCTTCCCTGGCTTGCGGCGGAAATCGCAAAACTGGGTGTCACGGTCACGCCCAGTGTGGGCAATTTCCTGCTGCTCAACTTCATCAAGGACAAAACCGCGCACCAGGCCGATGCCTTCCTGCAGGAGCGCGGCATCATCGCGCGCCGCATGGATGCCTATGGACTGCCCAATGCCCTGCGCCTGACAGTGGGTGATGAAGAGGCCAACCAGGCAGTGGTCGTGGCCCTCAAGGATTTCATGTCGTGAGCCAGCCGTTTGAAAAGGCTGCCATCCTCGGCCTCGGCCTGATCGGGTCATCGATCTCCCATGCCATCCGCGCCTATGGCGGGGCAAAGACGATCAGCGGCCATGCCCGGAGTGTGGAAACACTGAGGGTCGCTACGGAACTCGGCCTTGCCGACAGTTTCCACGCATCTGCAGCAGAGGCAGTAAAAGGGGCCGACCTCATCATACTCTGTGCGCCGGTCGGAGCCTGCGGGGCGCTGGCAGAAGCGATCCGCGATACTGTTGCGCCAGGTGCCATCATCACGGATGTGGGCTCGGTGAAAGGGGCCATCGTGCGCGACGTTGGCCCGCACGTGCCGAAACACGCCCATTTCATTCCTGGCCATCCGATCGCGGGGACGGAACAGTCCGGTCCGCGGTCGGGATTTCCGGAACTCTTCCAGAACCGCTGGTGCATCCTGACACCGGTTGAAGGCACGCTGCCCGAACCGGTTGCGGCATTGGAAGCCTTCTGGCGGGGATTTGGATCGAATGTGGAGATCATGACGGCGGAGCACCACGACCTGGTGCTGGCCATGACCAGCCACCTGCCGCACCTCATCGCCTACAATTCGGTTGCCACCGCCGCCGATCTTGAAGAGGTCACGCAATCGGAAGTGATCAAGTTCTCGGCCGGCGGTTTCCGTGACCTCACGCGCATTGCCTCGTCCGATCCCACCATGTGGCGGGATGTGTTCCTCAACAACAGGGAAGCGGTGCTGGAAATGCTGGGGCGCTTCACCGAGGAACTGGCGGTGCTGCAGCGGGCGATCCGCTGGGGGGATGGCGAGACACTGTTCAACCTGTTCACCCGGGCCCGCGAGATCCGCCGTGGCATCATCGCGGCGGGCCAGGATACGGCGGCCCCCAATTTCGGCCGTACCCCTGAACGCAAGCCGTAGGGCGGACGGTTGGCATGACGGGCGGTGGCACGCACTGGGTCTTTGGTTATGGCTCGTTGATGTGGAACCCGGGCTTTCCGCACATTGGCTCGCAGGCCGCACGGATTTCGGGGTTCCACCGCAAGCTCTGTGTCTATTCCTTCCACTACCGCGGAACGCCGGAAAAGCCAGGCCTCGTCTTCGGCCTCGACCGCGGCGGCTCCTGTACCGGCATGGCCTTCGAGGTGGCAGCGCCGGATTGGCCAGGGGCATGGGACTACCTGCGCCGGCGCGAGCAGGTGACCATGGTGTACCGGGAGGTTTTCTCGCCTGTGAAACTGCGCGATGGCCGCATGGTCAGGGCGCTGACCTATGTGGTGGACCGCCGACATGATCAATGCGCCGCCGGGCTCACGGACCAGCAGATTGCCGTCCTGGTCCGGCAGGGCGAGGGCATCTCGGGTCGCAACACCGATTATGTGCGCAACACCCATGCCCATCTGGCGTCCCTGTCCATCGCCGATCCGTCGCTGGCGCGCATCATCGCCTTGCTGGAAGCCTGAGCGGCGCACCTCAAAGATCAGAGCAGTCAAGCGACGCCAAAACGTCGCATTCTGGCCAGTCACGACGTTGCCGGAATTGACTTGCCGCGCCCCCGTAACTAGGGTCCGGCCACTTTTTCCAAAACCTTCTCCGAGAGGTCGTTCCATGAAAGTGCTGGTCGCGGTGAAACGCGTCGTTGATTACAACGTGAAGATCCGCGTCAAGGCGGATGGGTCGGGTGTTGAACTCGCCAACGTCAAGATGTCCATGAACCCGTTTGACGAAATCGGTGTCGAAGAGGCCGTCCGCCTCAAGGAAGCGGGCAAGGCCACGGAAGTGGTGGCCGTTACCATCGGTCCTGCACAATCGCAGGAAACGCTCCGCACGGCGCTGGCCATGGGTGCTGATCGCGCCATCCTCGTGAAGCACGACGACTATGTCGAGCCGCTCTCGGTCGCCAAGATCCTCAAGGGTGTGGTCGAGGCCGAGAAGCCGGAGATCGTGATCCTCGGCAAGCAGGCGATTGACGACGACGCCAACCAGACCGGCCAGATGCTCGCCGCCCTGCTGGGCTGGCCGCAGGCCACCGCCACCTCCAAGCTGGAACCCGGTGCGGGCGAAGCCACCATCACCCGTGAAATCGACGGCGGCCTGCAGACCCTGAAGACGAAGATGCCGCTGATCGTGACGACCGACCTTCGCCTGAACCAGCCGCGCTATGCTTCGCTGCCCAACATCATGAAGGCGAAGAAGAAGCCGCTGGATGAAAAGACGCCCGCTGACTTCGGCGTCAACCCCACGGCACGGCTCAAGGTCGTCAAGACGGAAGATCCGCCGAAGCGCCAGGCCGGTGTGAAAGTGAAATCTGTTGCCGAACTTGTCGGCAAGCTCAAGGACGCGGGAGCAATCTGATGGCTGTTCTTCTCATTGCCGAACACGACAACAAGGGCCTCAAGGACGCGACCCACAAGGCGCTGACGGCTGCGGCCCAGATGGGCGGCGACGTGCATGTGCTCGTCGCTGGCAACAAGGCTGACGGTGCTGCCGCACAGGCTGCGAAACTCGCGGGCGTCAAGAAGGTGCTGCATGCCGAAAGCGCTTCGCTGGAGCGTCCGGTGGCTGAACCCATGGCTGCGACCATCGTGGCGCTGGCCGGCGCCTATGAACACATCGTCGCTCCTGCCACCACCAACGGCAAGAACTACATGCCGCGCGTGGCCGCTCTCCTCGACGTGATGCAGGTCTCGGACATTTCGGAGGTGAAGTCCGCCGATACCTTCGTGCGCCTGATCTATGCCGGCAACGCGGTGCAGACGGTGCAGTCCACCGATGCCAAGAAGATCATCACGGTGCGCACCGCCTCCTTTGCCGCGACGGGCGAAGGTGGCTCTGCGTCAATCGAAAAGGTCAATGCCGCCGCTGATCCGGGCCTTTCCTCCTACGTCAGCGAAAACCTGACGAAGTCCGATCGTCCGGAACTGACCTCGGCCAAGATCGTGGTCTCGGGTGGCCGAGGCATGCAGAACGGCGACAACTTCAAGATGCTTGATGCAGTTGCCAAGAAGCTCAATGCCGCCGTCGGTGCCTCGCGCGCTGCTGTCGATGCTGGTTATGTGCCCAACGACTATCAGGTGGGTCAGACCGGCAAGGTCGTTGCTCCCGACCTTTACATCGCCGTCGGCATCTCGGGTGCCATCCAGCATCTCGCCGGCATGAAGGACTCGAAGATCATCGTCGCCATCAACAAGGACGAGGAAGC
>CALMZX010000104.1 GCA_937870685.1 uncultured Alphaproteobacteria bacterium | reverse complement strand
TGTATTCCTATATTGGGGATCATGTCAAGGACAATTTTCACATCACCGGCCAGCGCCCTGCCACGTGTCCCTCATCCGCCCTTCGGGCACCTTCTCCCGCGAAAAGTGCGGGAGAAGGCCTTGATGGGTGTCGCCTTCTCCCGTCCCCTGACGGGAGAGGTTACCCAAAGGACGGATGAGGGGCGGGCTGGCGGATGTCTGATCGGCAATGACTGGCGATGACGCCGATGGTTCTCAGTGGTTGTCCTGCCAGTTGAACCAGAGATAGGCGCCCTTGAGGTAGAGGGGGCGGAAGAGGGGCAGGGGGTATCTGGCGAGGCGGCGGGTGATGACGGCGGGCATAGCCTGCCCTGCCTTTTCATCCAGCAGCATTCGGGCCACGGCGCGGCCTGACCATGAACCCATGGCGACGCCGTTGCCATGATAGCAGAGGGCGGTCCACACGCTTGCGCGGTCATCCAGGGCACCCACATAGGGCACGAGGTCGTGCGCGAGACACACGAAACCGCGCCAGAAATGGGTGATTTCCGCGTCGGCCCAGGCGGGGAACATGCGCCGGAACGTGTCGGTCATGAAGGCGCGATAGGCGGGTGCGGCCGCATCCGAAGAATCCGTGCCGCCACGGCCACCAAAGAGGAAGCGCCTGCCGGGCAGGAGGCGGAAATAATGCAGGAGGTTGCGGCTGTCATAAGCCAGCACTTCGCTGGTCCAGTTCTGCGCCCTGATTTCATCTTCGCTGAGGGGGCGGGTGACGATGATGTTGGAGAGCGCCGGCAGCAGGCGCCCGGCGTGGCGCGGCGAGACATCCTCCGGCGTGTAGCCGTTGGTGGCGACGATCACGCGTCTGGCCGTGAGCGTGGCCTCAGCCGTGGCGAGGCGATGGTGGCCGTCCCGTTCCTCCCAGCGGATGAGACGTGAGCGCGGATGCAGTTTTGCTCCCGCCTTGTGGGCGGCGCGGGCGAGACCGCGCACATAGTTCAGGGGATGCACGCCGAAGCCCACAGGCCCGAGGAGGCCACCATGGAACTCCGGCCCGGCGAGACCGCGCTCCACCAGTTCGGCGCGGCTGAGCAATTCGTTCTCCTCGCCGAAGGTCTCGCGGTAGAAGCGCTGGTCTTCGCGGAATTCGTCCAGACGGTCGGGGCGGTGGGCGAGCGTGATCTCGCCCTGCATGGTCTTCCAGACATCAATGGCGTGGCGCGCGGCATTGTCGGCGACAAGCGCCACGCTCTCCTTCATGGCACCATAGAACGCCCTGGTTGCCTCAAGGCCATAGCGCCTGATCATGGTGCCATAGGACATCTTGTGAGAGCCAATGCAGGCAAAGCCGCCGTTGCGCCCTGAGGCACCCCAGCCGATGTGGCCTGCTTCCAGCAGCCTGACATCGACGCCGCGTTCAGCGAGTTCGAGAGCCGCCGAAAGGCCGGTAAAGCCGCCGCCGATGACGGCAACATCGCAGGTTTCATCGCGGTGCAGCGGCGAAAGGGCAAGCCCAAGCGGATCGGCCGAGGCTTCCCAGTAACTCTCGACGGCTGTTTCAAAGTGCAGGGCATCAGGATGAACGAGCGGCATGGCCCATCCTGCCATGGCGCCCTGGTGGTTCCAAGCGCGGTGCTGCACTGGAATTGATCTGGCCCACAAAGTTTGACAGTCTGGCCCGAGGGAGGCCCTTCATGCGCATTGTATTTTCCGAAGACCACCGCGAGCATTTTCCGCAGGGCGAATTCTACGGCGGGATCATGAAGACGCCCAACGAGCGCCCGCAGCGGATGGAATTCATCCTGCGCGAGTTCCGCAAGCGCAAGATGACGGACATCGTCAAGCCCGGGCCGCTGGACATGAAGGCGCTGCGCCGCGTGCATGACAAGGGTTACCTCGCCTTTCTGGAAGGCGTGTGGGACGAGTGGCTGGCCGCGGGCAACCGTGGTGACGTCTATCCCTCGGTGATTCCCAACCGGTCCCTGCAGCAGCGATTGCCACGTTGGGTGGACGGGAAGATCGGCTATTATGCCCACTCGATTGAAACGGCGATCACGGCGGGAACCTGGGAGGCGGCCTGTGCCTCTGCCTCGGTGGCGCTGACGGCGCAGAAGATCGTGGCTGGCGGAGCCCGCGCGGCCTTTGCGCTCTGCCGCCCGCCGGGGCACCATGCCCATGACGATCTTTATGGTGGCTACTGTTTCCTCAACAACGCGGCCATCGCGGCGCAGGCCTTCCGTGACCAGGGTGCCGCGCGGGTGGCCATCCTTGATGTTGATTTCCACCATGGCAATGGCACGCAGGACATCTTCTATGACCGCGACGACGTGTTTTTCGTTTCGCTGCACGGCGCGCCCGAAGACGCCTACCCGCACTTCCTCGGTTACAAGGATGAGAAGGGTGCAGGCAAGGGCGAAGGTTTCACGGTGAACTACCCCATGCCGCCGGGCACCCGCTTCGACCTCTGGAGCGAGGCACTGACGTCCGGATTGCGCCGGATCAGGCGTTTCAAGCCTGATGTGCTGGTGGTCTCCCTGGGTGTCGATGCCTATAAGGACGATCCCGTGGGATTCTTCAAGCTGACTTCGGATGACTTCACCCGCTGCGGCGAGATGATCGGCAAACTCCGGCTGCCGACGCTTCTGGTGATGGAAGGGGGCTATGCCATCGAGGCGATCGGGGTGAATACGGCCAACGCGCTCGAAGGTTTCGAGGATGCGTGACCCGCGCCACGACATCCTTTTCGAACCGGTGAAGATCGGGCCACTCACGGCGAAGAACCGCTTCTACCAGGTGCCACACTGCAATGGTGGCGGCTACCGTGACCCATCCGCCGTGGCCGAGATGCGGCGGGTCAAATCGGAAGGGGGATGGGGCGTCATCTTTACCGAGCAGGTGGAAATCCATCACAGCTCGGAGATCACGCCTTTCATCGAATTGCGGCTGTGGGAGGAGAAGGACATGCCGTCCTTCGTCAAGATGGCGGAGGCCATTCATTCCCACGGGGCGCTGGCGGGCATCGAGCTTGCCTATCCCGGTGTGAACGGACCCAATCTCTACAGCCGCGAAGTGCCGATGGCGCCGGTGAACATGCCGATCCTCACCTTCACCAGCGATCCGGTGCAGGCGCGCGCGATGGACAAACAGGACATCAGAAACCTCAGGAATTGGCACCGGCAGGCCTATCGGCGGGCCAAGCGGGCGGGGTTCGACATCCTGTGCCTCTATGGCGCGCACGGCTTCGGGGTGATCCAGCATTTCCTGTCTCCACGCATCAATCAGCGTACGGATGAATATGGCGGCAGCCTGAAGAACCGGGCGCGGTTGCTGAAGGAACTCGTGGAAGATGCGCGCGACGAGGTGGGCGACACCTGCGCCATCGCGGTGCGCCTGTCGCTGGACGAGATGGCGGGGCCGGACGGCTTCACCAATGCGGAGTTGCGCGATCTGGTGGCGATGCATGCGGAGTTGCCGGATGTGTGGGACTTTGCCCATGGCACGTGGGAAGCCTGTTCCGGCACGTCGCGTTTCAAGGAAGAGGCGGCGCAGGAAGAGCTGATCCGGGGCCTGAAGCAGCTGACGCCGCGCCCTGTCGTGGGTGTGGGGCGTTTCACCTCGCCCGACCAGATGGTGCGACAGGTGAAGCAGGGGCTGGTGGATTTCATCGGTGCGGCCAGGCCTTCGATCGCCGATCCCCATCTGCCGAAGAAGATTGATGAGGGGCGGACGGAAGACATCCGCGAATGCATCGGCTGCAACATCTGTGTCACCGGTGACATGACCATGGGGTTGTCACGCTGCACGCAGAATTCCTCTTTCATGGAGGAGTGGCGCAAGGGCTGGCATCCGGAGCGGATGCGCAAGGCTGCACCTCCGAAGAAAGTGCTGGTGGTGGGATCAGGGCCTGCGGGGTTGTCGGCGGCGCACCGCCTCGGATTGCGCGGCTACGAGGTGGCGCTGGCCGAGGCGCGCAAGGAGTTGGGTGGGCGCGTGACGCTTGAGTCCCGCCTGCCGGGGTTGTCGGCCTGGGCGCGGGTGCGGGACTACCGCATAGGGCAGATTGGCAAGATGACGAACGTGGAGGTCTATCGCGATTCCCATCTGACGGCTGACGATGTTCTGGGCTTTGGCGCGCAGCATGTCTGCCTCGCCACAGGTGCCACATGGCGGCGTGATGGCGTGGCACGGTTCCACCTGCGGCCTGTTCCTGTTGCCAATGGGGTGAGGGTGCTGACGCCTGACGACATCATGGCAGGTGCTGAGATCAAAGGCCATGTGCTGGTCTATGATGACGACCATTATTACATGGGCGGCGTGATGACGGAGGCGCTGCTCAAGGCGGGCTGCACGGTGTCGCTGGTGACGCCGTCGGTGAAGGTGTCGGAATGGGCAACAAACACGCTGGAACAGGGCTTCATCCAGCAGCGCCTGCTGATGGCGGGGGTTGATGTGCGGGTGACGCGGGCGCTGATGTCCGTTGGCCCGGGTGAAGCGGTGATTGCCTGCACTTACACGGGCCGCGAGGAGCGCGTGGCTTGCGATGCAGTGCTGATGGTGACGGCACGGCTGCCGGTGGATGGCCTGCAACAGTCGCTGTTGGCTGTGACGGAACAGTGGATGGACAACGGCATCGAGACGGTTGCGGCGATTGGCGATGCGGAAGCGCCGTCGTCAGCGATTGCCTGGTCGACCTATGCCGGGCACCGCTATGCGGAAGAGCTTGACGAGCCGGAGCGTGGGGATGCGTTGCCCTTCCGGCGGGAAATCGCGGAGTTGCTGACATGAGAAACGTGACCGTTGCCATCACGCAGATGGCGTCGCGCAATGACTGGGCGAAGAACTGCGATGCGGCGGAGGCGCTGGTGCGCAAGGCGGCGAAGGAGGGCGCACAGCTCATCCTGCTGCAGGAACTGTTTGACGGCGACTACTTCTGCATCGAGCAGCATGCGAAATTCATCGCGCAGGCAGAGGAGCTGGCGCGGCACCGCACGGTGAAGCGCTTTGCCGCGCTGGCGAAGGAACTCGGTGTGGTGCTCCCGGTGAGCGTGTTCGAGCGCGCCAACACGGCGCATTACAACACCACAGTGATCGTTGATGCCGATGGCAGGGAACTGGGCTTCTACCGCAAGACCCATATTCCCGATGGCCGCGGATATCAGGAGAAGTTCTATTTCTCGCCCGGCGATACGGGCTTCAAGGTGTGGGAGACGGCGGCGGGGAAGATCGGGCTTGCCATCTGCTGGGATCAGTGGTTTCCGGAAACGGCGCGTGCCATGGCGCTGATGGGGGCGGAAATCCTGCTCTATCCCACAGCCATCGGTTCGGAACCGCCGAACCCCGGATATGATTCCTCGACGCACTGGCAGAATGTGATGCGCGGGCATGCGGCCGCCAACATCATGCCGCTGATGGCGTCGAACCGCATTGGCATGGAGACAGCGCCGGACGGGCGCAGCGATACCTTCTATGGCCGCTCTTTCATCGCTGACTACCAAGGCGAGAAGGTCAAGGAAATGGACCGCACGGAAGAAGGTATGCGGCTGCAGACGTTCGACTTCGATGCCGTTCGGGAGTTGCGCCAGAGCTGGGGTCTGTTCCGCGACCGACGGCCCGAGATGTATGGCGCGCTGATGACGCTCGACGGGCGGAACCGGAGTGCGGCGGTCTAGACTTGGAGCAAATTTCGCTTCGCAGCCGATGCCGTCTGCTCGCACTTTGCTCTAGAGTCTGGGCCTGCGCTTCCTGTCTCCATACCAGCCGCCGACGGCCTTTTCGTAGGCGAGGCCGGCCTTGAAGACGCGGGCATCATCCCAGGGTCGGGCGACGATCTGGATGCCCGTCGGCACGCCCGATGATGCGAAGCCCGAGGGCAGCGACAGCACAGGCAGATTGTGCAGCATGTTGAAGGGATGGGTCATCACCCAGCCGTATTCGGGATCGGCCTTCCTGCCGTTGACGGTAAAGTTTTCATCCCACGGATCATGATCGGCCTTCACGCTGGGCACGTTGTTGGTGGGGCAGATGAAGACGTCGTGGGTGGCGAGCACCGGCCCCAGCGTCTGATACATCCGGTGGGCGCGGGCCCAGGGCTTGTGCACATCATCCAACGTGGAATTGCGGTTGACGGCGGCGGCCATCTTCAGGGCATAGTCCGACATGAGGTGGGCGGAGGTTTTCTGGTGCCAGGCCGTCTGGCGGCCGAAATGCATCATGTTGTACCAGTGCAGGCAGTCGCTGTCGGTCTCCGACGTCCAGCCGAGATCGACCTCCTCGACGATGGCGCCGAGATCGCGGAACTGGTCGATGGCCAGCAGCGTGTTGCGGCGGACATCGGCGTCGAGGTTGACGTAGCCGAAGTCGAGGGACCAGGCGATCTTCATGCCCTTGATGCTGGCGGGCTTCACCGGCAGCTTCACGCGGGTGCGCAGTGAATCGTGATCGAGCGGATGAGGCCCTGCGGTCACGGACTGCATGAGGGCAGCATCGGCGAGGCTGCGTGTCATGGGGCCGCAATGGTTGAAACGGTCGAAGTTGGCGGGCGGGCCATCGGGGTTGCGGCCATGGGGCGGCTTGAATCCGACGACGCCACAACAGCCTGCCGGGATGCGGATGGAACCGCCGATATCCGTGCCGGTGGCGAGTGTGGTGAGGCCTGCGGCAAGTGCTGCACCCGAACCGCCGGAGGAACCGCCCGGTCCCCACGCGGGCGCCCAGGGATTGCGTGTCACACCCCAGGCGCGGGAATGCGTGGTGCCGGTGAGGCAGAATTCCGGTGTGGTGGTTCGGGTGAAGATGATGGCGCCTGCCTTCTCCAGCCGTTCGATCATGGGATCGGAGTGATCGTCGGACGCTGCATCCATGAAAATGAGGGAGCCGTGGGTGGTGCGCCTGCCCTTGACGCGCTGGGCATCCTTCACGGCGAGTGGCACGCCTTCCAGCGGGCGCAGGCGGCTGCCACGTTTGCCGTAGCGGGCATCCGCCGCGCGGGCCATCGCCATGGCCTCATCCCAGTATTGGTCCGCGAGGCAATTGATGGCGGGGTTGATTTTCTCGGCACGCTTCTTCAGGGCCGCCAGCAACTCTGACGGCTTGAGGCTGCGTTTGCGGAACAGGATGAGGGCTTCGCTGGCGGTGAGGTAACACAGGTCATCTTCGTTCATTGCCGTTTCATTCCGGGCTGGTTTCTGGCGTGGACAGGTTCGCAAAGGATTCGCTAGATGCAATGACAACACTGGAGAGGATCAAAGTCCATGGGCGGAAGACTGGCAGGAAAATCGGCATTGGTGACATCGGCGGCGCAGGGCATTGGCCGTGCCACGGTTCTGGCCATGGTGGCGGAAGGCGCCAAAGTGATCGCCACCGACATCAATGTGGCGGCACTGGAGGCGCTGGCGAAGGAGTCAAAGGCGATCTCGGTGCACAAGCTCGATGTGACCCGGCAGGCCGACATTGATGCCCTGGCCGCAGCTGTCGATGCGCCAGACGTGCTGTTCAACTGCTCCGGCTATGTCCATGCCGGCACAATCTTGGATGTGGTGGACAAGGACTGGGACTTTGCCTTCGACCTTAATGTGCGGGCGCACTACCGCATGATGCGGGCCTTCACGCCGGCCTGGCTGGCGCGCGGCAAGGCCTCGGTCATTAACATGGCGTCGCTCGCCTCTTCGGTGAAGGGCGTGCCCAACCGCTTTCTTTATGGCACGTCCAAGGCCGCCGTGATCGGCATGACCAAGGCCATGGCGGCGGACTACCTTGCCAAGGGCATCCGGGTGAATGCCATCTGCCCGGGCACGGTGGACACGCCCTCGTTGCATGACCGGATGCGCGCCACGGGTGACTATGAGGCGGCGCACAAGGCCTTTGTGGCCCGCCAGCCCATGGGGCGGCTCGGCACTGCCGAAGAAATCGCCGCGCTGGTGGTTTATCTGGCAAGCGATGAGAGCGCTTTCATCACCGGGCAGGCGATCAACATCGACGGTGGCTGGTCTGTCTGAGGCGGCAATCTGCCCCCATTGGCAAAGCCCCGATTTGCAGCCTAGTATCACCCCTTGAGGTGCCCGTGAGAGGCACCCCGGGGAGAAATTGATCTTGGCTTCAACAGCAAACGCGATTGATGCGCGTGGTGTCAGCAAGGTGTTCAAAGGGGCGGGACAGGATGAGGTCCGCGCCCTCGACAATGTGTCGGTCACAATCCGGGAAAACGAGTTCTTCACGCTGCTGGGACCATCCGGCTGCGGCAAGACGACGTTGCTGCGGCTGATCGCCGGGTTTGATTTTCCGACGGAAGGGGAAATCCTTCTGCATGGCGAGAACATTGCCCTGCTGCCGCCCTACAAGCGGCCGGTGAACACGGTGTTCCAGAACTACGCGCTGTTCCCGCACATGACAGTGGGGCAGAACATTGCCTTCGGCCTCGAGATGCTGGGCAAGCCGAAGGACGAGATTGCGGCGCGGGTTTCCGAGATGCTGAAGCTGGTGCGCATGGAGGAACTGAAGGACCGGCGCACGTCGCAGATTTCCGGTGGCCAGCAGCAGCGCGTGGCGCTGGCCCGGGCGCTGGCACCGCGCCCCAAGGTGCTGCTGCTCGACGAGCCGCTGTCGGCACTGGACTACAAGCTGCGCAAGGACATGCAAATCGAACTGAAACGGTTGCAGCACGACACAGGCATCACATTCATCTTCGTCACCCACGACCAGGAAGAGGCGCTGACCATGTCGGATCGCATCGCGGTCATGAGCAAGGGCAAGATCCTGCAGGTGGGCAGCCCGCATGACATTTACGTGCGGCCGGTTGACCATTTCGTCGCCAACTTCATCGGCGAAACGAATTTCCTGAAGGGCAAGGTCATCTCTTCCAAGGGAGGCAAGGCAACGGTTGAACTGGCCCCGGGCGGAACGCTGCTGGCGGATGTGCCGGAAGCGGGCCTGCCCAAGGGCGAGATCAGCCTTGTGGTGCGGCCCGAGAACGCCACGCTGGTGAAGCCGGGCAAGGGCGATCTCTCGGGAACGGTCGAGACCATCGTCTATTTCGGCACCGACACACACGTGCACCTGAAGCTCACCGATGGCACGGCCTTCATGGTGCGCCAACAGAATGCCGCTGGCAGCGGCGTTGACGTCAAGACGGGCGACAAGGCCGGCATTGCCATTGCGGCGGGCACGCCGCGCATCCTGATGGATTGATGATGTCAGACGCCACCCGCATCGCCGAGAACGCCCGCCGCGCCGACATCCGCAACAGATGGTGGCTGACGGCGCCTGCGCTGTTCATCCTTTTTGTGGCCGCCATCGGGCCGCTGCTCGTCGTGCTGCTTTATTCCTTCATGCTGAAGGGCGACTTCGGCGATGTGAAATACGGGCAGTTCTCGCTGGACGGCTGGTTCAGCGTGTTCTTCGAACGCGACATCTTCGACGACACGGTGGGCATCGCGGAAGCACATGTCTCGATCCTGTGGCGCTCGGTGAAGCTGTCGCTGATCACCACGCTGCTGACGCTGTTCATCGGATTCCCCACGGCCTATTACATCTCCATCCAGGAGCCGCGGCGGCGTGATCTCCTCGTTTTCATGGTCACCATTCCGTTCTGGACCAACATCCTGATCCGCACCTTTGCCATGCAGGAGGTGGTGCGCAACGAGGGGGTGATCAACACGCTGCTGGTCTGGTCCGGCATTGTCGACCGGCCGATCCAGATCATGTACACGGACTGGGCGATTTTCTTCGGCATGGTCTATGTCTATCTGCCGCTGATGGTGCTGCCGCTCTATGCCAGCATGGAAAAGATCGATTTCCGCCTGGTGGAGGCGGGTTATGATCTCTACGCCGGGCGCTTCCAGGTGCTGCGGCGCGTGATCATCCCGCTGGTGAAGCCCGGTATCGTGGCGGGTTCCATTCTCGTCTTCATCCCGTCGCTCGGGGCCTATGTGACGCCGCGCGTACTGGGCGGCGGCAAGAACCTGATGCTAGGCAACCTCATCGACCTGCAGTTCGGGCAGGGCAAGAACTGGCCGCTCGGCTCGGCGCTGTCGATCACGCTGCTCGTCATCGTGACCGTGGCGCTGCTCTTCTACGTGCGCAATGCCAGCAAGTCCGGAGGCGGCCATGGCCACTGAGAGGCGCAAGCCCTTTGCCATCAAGGCACAGCCGGGCTTCGGCCTTGTGGCGATGCTTTGCTTCTTCATGCTCTACCTGCCGATCGCCATCCTGGTGGTCTATGCCTTCAACGCGGGCGAGAACATCGCCCTGTGGGAGGGCTTCTCGCTGCGCTGGTTCCAGTCGGCGTGGGCCAATGAGACGGTGCAGGAGGCGGCGATGCGCTCGCTGTTCCTGGCTTCGGTCTCCGCCACCATTGCCACCATCGTCGCGGGCATGGCGGCGATTGCCACGACGCGCACCGCGCCCTACCGCGGCCTCACCTTCAAATACGCCATGATCAACCAGCCGCTGATGGTGCCGGAAATCGTGACCGCCGTTTCACTGCTCATTGTGTTTTCGCGCTTCAAGGTGTGGACCGGCTATTCCGGGATCGGCTATCTGGTGCTGGCGCACACGGCCTTCTGCATTCCCTTTGCCTACCTGCCCATCCGGGCGCGGCTTGAGAACATGGACCTGACGCTGGAGCGGGCCGCCGCCGACCTCTACGCCACGCCCTGGCAGGCCTTCAAACGGGTGACGCTGCCGCTGCTGGTGCCGGGTCTTGTCGCCGGATACATGCTGGCCTTCGTGATTTCGCTTGATGACGTGGTCATCACCGAGTTCGTGAAATCCGGTGGGCAAGAGACACTGCCCACATACATGCTGGGGCAGCTGCGGCGCGCCGTGTCGCCGGAAATCAATGCCATCGCCACGGTGTTCCTCGCGCTCTCCGTGCTGCTCGTCACACTGTTCTACTTTGTCAACCGCAAGAAAAACTGAGACCGGGAGAAATGACCATGAAGACCATGCTGCGTGCCGCCGTTGCGGGCGTATCCCTGCTCCTCGGAGTCGGAACGGCTTTGGCCGAGGGTGAACTGCAGATCTACAACTGGGGCAACTACACCAGCCCGGAACTGGTCAAGAAATTCGAGGAGAAGTACAAGGTCAAGGTTTCCATCACCGACTACGACTCCAATGATACGGCGCTGGCCAAGGTGCGGGCGGGCGGCACGGGATTCGACATCGCCATTCCCTCCGGCAACTTCCTGCCCGTGTGGATTTCGGAAGGCCTGATCCTGGAGGCGCGGCCCGACCAGATGGAGAACTTCAAGAATCTGCGCGAAGACTTCGTCAACCCGCCGTTTGATCCGGGCCGCCACTACTCCGTGCCGTGGCTGTGGGGCACCTATGGCGTGGCCGTGAACACCAAGCATTATTCCGGTGACATCGACACGTGGAAGGTGATTTTCGATCCGCCGGATGAACTGAAGGGCAAGATCAACATCGTGCCGGAAATGGGCGACGCGATCTACGCCGCCATGACTTACACGGGCGGGACCTACTGCTCCGGCGACAAGGAGATGCTGAAGAAGGCGCGCGACGTGCTGCTGGCTGCAAAGCCGCACTGGATGTCGATGGAATATGCCACCCAGGAACCGATGGTGAAGGGCGACATGCTGGCGACCAGCGACTGGAACGGTTCGGTGCTGCGCCAGCGGCTGGTCAATCCCGACATCCGCTATGGCTTCCCGCGGGAAGGCACCTTCATCTGGCAGGACACGGTGGTGATCCTGAAGGAAGCCAAGAACGTGGAGAACGCCAAGCTCTTCATCAACTTCATCATGGACCCGGAAAACGCGGCGATGAATTCCGCCTTCGCGCGCTATGCCAACGCCATCAATGGCTCGGAGCCCTTCATGCCCGAGGACATGAAGGGCGCGCCGGAACTGGGCCTGCCAGATTTCATGAAGGGCAAGACCATTTTCTCGGTCGCCTGTCCGCCGGATGTGGTCGAGCTTTACACCAAGATCTGGACCGACGTGATGAAATGACATCAACGGCTGCCCTGCCTTCTGTCCGGGGCAGCCCTTTTCACAAGGAGTAAAGACATGAAGAAACTGCTGGCTGCCGGAATCGCGGCGGCGTCCATGGTGATGGCGGCGGGAGCCGCGCTTGCCGATGGCGAACTCAACATCTTCAACTGGGGTGACTACACCAGCCCGGAGATGATCAAGAAGTTCGAGGAAACCTACAAGGTCAAGGTGACGATCACCGACTATGACTCCAACGACACGGCGCTGGCCAAGGTGCGCGCGGGCGGCCATGGCTTCGACATCGTGGTGCCGTCGGCGAACTACGTTCCGATCTTCGTCAAGGAAGGCCTGCTGCTGGAATCGCGTCCCGACCAGATGGAGAACTTCAAGAACGTGGACGAACGCTGGGTCAATGTGGAGTGGGATCCGGGCCGCCACTACTCGGTGCCGTGGCAGTGGGGCCTCACCGGCATTGGCGTGAACAAGACGGTCTATTCCGGCGACATCCACACCTCCGCCATCTTCCTTGATCCGCCTGCCGAACTGGTGGGCAAGATCAACGTGGCGCCCGAGATGAACGACGTCATGTATGCCACCATCCGCTACATGGGTGGCAAGTGGTGCACCGACGACAAGGAAGTGCTGAAGAAGGTGCACGAGAAGCTGAAGGAAGCCAAGCCGAAGTGGCTGGCCATGGACTATTCGGCCCATGAAAAGATGGCGAACCGCGAATACAGCGCCGTCTATTACTGGAACGGTGCCATGCTGCGGGCCCGCCTGCAGAACCCGGAGGTCAATTTCGGCTTCCCCAAGGAAGGCTATCCCTTCTTCATGGACAGCGCGGCAATCCTCAAGGATGCCAAGAACATGGAGAACGCGAAGCTGTTCCTGAACTTCATCATGGCGCCTGAAAACGCCGCGATGCTTTCCAACTTCGCCAAGTATGCCAACGGCATCAAGGGTTCGGAAGCATGCATGGATGCCGAGCTGAAGGGTGCGCCGGAAATCACGCCGACGCCGGAACAGGCGGTGGCGGGCGAGTTCATGCTGCCCTGCGCACCGGAAGTGACAGAGATCTACACCAAGATCTGGACGGACGTGCTGAAGTAAGAACTGTCCCCCACGAAACGAGAGAGCCCCGCATGGCAGCCATGCGGGGCTCTTCTGTTTTTGAACGGGCTTACAGGCGACCGGACGATTTCAGGAAATCCACGATGGCCGTTGCGGCATCGGCGGCGGACGTCTTGCCCGTGTCGATGCTCAGTTCGGCATTCTCAGGGGCTTCATAGGGGGAGGAAATTCCCGTGAAGTTCTTCAGTTCGCCGCGGCGGGCCTTGGCGTAGAGGCCCTTCACGTCGCGCTTCTCGGCCTCTGCCAGCGCGGTGTCGATGAAGACCTCGACAAACTCATCCGTGCCGATGCGTTCGCGCGCCATCAGGCGCTCGGCGCGGAAGGGCGAGATGAAGGAGACGAGCACGATCAGCCCGGCATCGGCCATGAGGCGGGCCACTTCGGTGACGCGGCGGATGTTCTCCACCCGGTCGGCATCTGTGAAGCCCAAGTCGCGGTTGAGGCCATGGCGGACATTGTCGCCGTCAAGCAGGTAGGTGAGGTGTCCATCGGCGTGGAGCTTCTTTTCCACCAGATTGGCGATGGTTGACTTGCCCGCGCCCGAGAGGCCGGTGAACCAGAGCACCGCCGGTTTCTGCTTGAGCAGCCTGCCGCGCGAGAGCTTGTTCACATCGGTGGCCTGCCAGTGGATGTTGGCGGCGCGGCGGAGCGCGAAGTGGATGAGCCCCATGCCCACGGTGGCATTGGTGAAGCGGTCGATGATGATGAAGGAGCCGAGGGCGCGGTTGTCGTCATAGGGCGCGAAGGCCAGAGGGCCATCGAGTTCCAGGGCGCAGACGGCAATCTCGTTGAGGGACAACGTGGTCGCCGCCACGTGTTCCATGGTGTTGACGTTGACCTTGTATTTCAGCTTGTCGAGTGTGCCGGTGACGGTCTTGGTTCCCGCCTTGATGAGATAGGGGCGGCCCGGGAGCATTTCCTGGTCACCCATCCACAGCACCTGCACCTCGAACTGGTCCGAGACTTCGACGGGCTCGCTTGCGGCACAGAGCACGTCGCCACGGCTCACGTCGATCTCGTCGGCGAGGGTGATGGTGACGGCTTGCTCGGGAATGCCGGTGGCAAGGTCGCCATCTGCCGTCACGATGCGGGTGACGGTGGACTGGCGGCCCGACGGCAAGACTTTCAGTGCGTCGCCTGGCTTCACGGTGCCTGCGGCGATGGTACCGGCAAAGCCGCGGAAGTTCTGGTTGGGACGCGAGACCCACTGCACCGGCATGCGGAAGGGCTTGCCGCGCAGGTCTTCGCCCACGGGCACAGTCTCGAGATGGGCCATGAGTGTCGGGCCCTGGTACCAGGCCATTTTCGCGGAGCGCTCGATGATGTTGTCACCCACAAGCGCCGAGGCGGGGATGACCGTGATGTCGCCAGCACCGATCGACTTTGCAAATGCGCGGTAGTCGGCCTCGATCGCCTCGAAGGTCTCGCGGGAATAGTTCACGAGGTCCATCTTGTTGACGCAGACCACAAGCTTGCGGATGCCGAGCAGGGTGCAGATGTAGGTGTGGCGGCGCGTCTGCGTGAGAACGCCCCGGCGCGCGTCGATCAGGATGATGGCGAGTTCGGCTGTCGAGGCGCCGGTCGCCATGTTGCGGGTGTATTGTTCGTGGCCGGGCGTATCGGCAACGATGAACTTGCGTTTCGCCGTGGTGAAGGCGCGGTAGGCGACATCGATGGTGATACCCTGTTCGCGTTCGGCGGCGAGGCCATCCACGAGAAGCGCGAAGTCGAGGTTGCCGCCCTGGGTGCCAAGCTTCTTGGAATCGGCTTCGAGCGCCGAGAGCTGGTCCTCGAAAAGCATCTTGGATTCATAGAGCAGGCGGCCGATCAAGGTTGACTTGCCGTCATCCACCGAGCCGCAGGTGATGAAGCGCAGCATGTCCTTGCGTTCCTGCGCTTGCAGGTAGGCTTCGACGTCGCCGCCGGTGTATTCGATAAAGCGGGTTTTTTCAGCGTGCGTGGTCATCAGAAGTACCCCTCCTGCTTTTTCTTTTCCATGGAGGCGGAGGCGTCCTTGTCGATGACGCGGCCCTGCCTTTCGGAGGATGTGGTGACCAGCATTTCCTCGATGATGTCGAGAAGGGTCGTGGCGTTGCTGTCGATGCCGCCGGTGAGCGGGTAGCAACCGAGCGTGCGGAAGCGGACCTTGCGCATTTCCGGGGTCTCGCCGGGCAGGAGCTTCATGCGCTCGTCATCGACCATGATGATCTGGCCGTCGCGCCAGACGATGGGGCGTTCGGCGGCGAAATAGAGCGGCACAATCTCAATGTTCTCGCGGTGGATGTATTGCCAGATGTCGAGTTCGGTCCAGTTGGAGAGCGGGAAGACGCGGATGCTTTCGCCCTTGTCGATCTTGCCGTTGTAGATGTTCCAAAGTTCCGGGCGCTGGTTTTTAGGGCCCAGCGGTGGTTCTTGTCGCGGAAGGAATAAACGCGTTCCTTGGCGCGGGATTTTTCCTCGTCGCGGCGGGCGCCACCGAAGGCGGCATCAAAACCATATTTGTCGAGGGCCTGCTTCAGGCCCTCCGTCTTCATGATGTGGGTGTGCAGCGCCGAACCGTGATCGAAGGGATTGATGTCCTTTTCGATGCCTTCCGGGTTCACGTGGACGATCAGGTCCATGCCCAGTTTTTCCGCCGTCTTGTCGCGCAGCTCATACATGTCGCGGAACTTCCAGCGGGTATCCACGTGCATGAGCGGGAAGGGAGGCTTGGCCGGATAGAAGGCCTTCATGGCGAGGTGCAGCATGACGGCTGAGTCCTTGCCGATGGAATAGAGCATCACCGGCTTTTCGCATTCGGCTGCAACTTCGCGGATGATGTGGATCGATTCCGCTTCCAGGCGTTCGAGATGGCTCAGGCGCTCTGGCGAGGTGAGGAGCGCGTCTGCGACGGGCGTGGTGCCGGGCGCGGTCGTGGCCGCCTTCGGCTGGTTTGCCGCCGCCATGAAGGCGCGCACCTTGTCCATGGTGCGGGTGGAGGGGGAGCGGCCCTTCTTCAGGTCGAAAACGAAATTGGGATCACCGAGGGCCTGCTTGCCGAAAGCGGAGGCCTCGATGTTTTTCGTGGCGAGATGACGCTCGATCTCGGCCAGGAAGGTTTGCGCAAGGGTGTCCATGGCGCGATTTCACGCCACTCATGCGCCTGAGTCAAGGATAAATCCTATTCAAGATCGATCTTGACGATCAGTATAGGCTATTTCCTTCATCCACACTTTCGGGAAGGATCACGGCCTTCTTCTTGGCGGGCTTTTGCTTTTTCACTGGTGCAGGCGCTTCCGGCGCGGCGTCCGGTGCCGTTTCAGCCATGGTTTCGTCGGGTGCTTCGGCAGGCGCCATGGTCCTGGCGCCGTCCTCCAGCATGCTGGCAGGGATGTGGCCCTTGTGCGTGCTCTTGACGATCGCGGCGATGACCTCGTGGCTCGGATAGGAATCGGCAGGCAGGCCCAGTTTGATCTGCTGGTCCTTCACGGCATAGCGGGTGCCCTTGCCGATCTTGCCGTCGAGCTTGCCCACGTCATAGCCCAGCTTTTGCAGCTTGGTCTGGAGCTGGACGATTTCCTCGTAGGTGGGGTGATGGACCTCCGCGCGGCCGCGGCCCACGGGCTCGGCGCCGGCAATGCGGGTGGCGAGATAGGCCGCCGTCGTCGAATAGACGAGGCTCTCGTTCCACTTGAGATAGGCCTTTGTGAAGTTCGTATAGGCGAGGAAGGCCGGGCCGTTGCGGCCCATGGGCAGCAGCAGCGAGGCCTTCATGCCATCGGCCTTGATGGGGTTGCCATTCGCCGCCACCACGCCCCACTTGGCCCACTGGCTGCGCGGATGCTGGATGGCGATGTCGGCTTCCTTCCACGGCAGCTCGGCGGGCACTTTCACCTCCTGCAACCAGGGCTGGTTCGGCTGCCAACCGTGCTTGCGCAGGAGATTGGCGGTGGAGGCGATGACGTCCGGCACGGAGTTGCGCAGGTCGCGCTTGCCGTCACCATCATAGTCGAGGGCGCTTTCGTTGTAGTCCCAGGCCATGAACTGGGTCTGGCCGATTTCACCGGCCCAGGCGCCCTTGAATTCAGCGAGCGTCAGGTCGCCCTTGTCGAGCAATTGCAGGGCGGCAACGAGTTGGGGACGGAATTTTTCCGGGCGGCGGCAATCCCAGGCGAGCGTGGCGATCGACTGGATTGTCGGGAAATCGCCGGTCACCGCGCCGAAATCGGTTTCAAGGGCCCAGAAGGCGGCAATGACGGCGGGCGGCACGCCGAACTGCTTCTGCACCTTGTCGAAAATGGCCTTGTGCTGGGCAATCTTGTCGCGGCCGCGCTGCAGGCGGGCATTGGAGATCATCTTCTTCTGGAAGACCAGGAAGCTGTCGGAGAAGATGGTCTGGGCCCGGTCCTTGCGGATGATCGCGGTGTCGTAGGTGACGCTGTCGAGCACCGCGATGGAGCGCTTGCTGACGCCCGCCGCTGCAGCCTCCTTCTTCATTCCGGCAATGAAGGGCTCGAAGCCCGCACCGGTGTCGCCGCAGGTGGCGGCAAGGCTCGCTGTGGCCATCAGGGTGAATGCAATGCCGGCAAGGAGAATGCGCATGGAAAACCGCCGAATCCCTTTCATCAATGCCCCCATCGCAGCCGTACCGGGCCAGCGTGGCAAGATCAAGGTTTGCCGCGCCTCGCAAGGAAGTTGAGGACGAGGGAAAGGATGATGCCCGCGGCAATGCCCTCGATCAGGTCGCGGAAAATGGTGACCAGGAATGTGACGAGAAGAACCGAGAGGGGCGCCCAGTGGGAGAGCTTCATGATCTCCTTCCGCTCGACCATGTTCCAGGCGACGAGGGCGAGGATGCCGGCCAGTGCCGCGAGCGGTATGAGGCTCAAGAGGGGGGCGGCCACCAGCATGAAGAGCAGCACATAGAGTGCGTGCATCATGCCGGAGACAGGCCCGTGGGCACCAGCCCTCACGTTGGTGGCGGTGCGGGCGATGGTGCCGGTGACGGTGATGCCGCCGAAAAGCGGTGTCACCACATTGGCTACCCCTTGCGCCACCAGTTCGGCGTTGGAGCGGTGCATGCGGCCGGTCATGCTGTCCGCGACCACAGCCGACAGCAGGCTCTCGATGCTTCCCAGCACAGCCAGCGACACGGCACTCGGCAGGAGGGCGATGAGCTTGTCCATGGTTACGGCAGGAAGGGCCGGCCACGGCAGGGTGGAGGGTATTCCTCCAAAGCGTGTGCCGATTGTTTCCACCGGCAACTGCAGGGCCCAGGCGGCGGCGGCGGCCAGCACCACGGCGATGAGGAGCGAGGGCCAGAGCGGACGCCAGGCGCGGATGGCGACAATGATGGCGATGGTGGCGGCGGCCAGCGCGGCGGCCCAGGGGTTGAGCGAGGCGCGGGCTGACCAGAGGGCTTCAATCTTGTGCAGCAATTCGCCCGGTTCGGCTGATGCCAGCCTGAGGCCCAGGAGATCATGGATCTGGCTGGCGAAAATGATGACGGCAATGCCTGCCGTGAAGCCGACCGTGACGGCATGGGGCACATGGCGGACGAGCGTGCCGAGGCGCAGGACGCCGGCCACAGCCATGATGACGCCCGCCATCATGGTGGCAATGAGCAGGCCCTCCATGCCGTGAGTGTCGATGATGGAGGCGAGGAGGACAATGAAGGCACCGGCGGGGCCGCCGATCTGGAAGCGGCTGCCGCCGAGCGCCGAAATGAGGAAGCCACCGATGATGGCCGTGAAAAGTCCAGCCTCCGGTGGTGCATGGGAAGCGATGGCGATGGCCATGGAGAGGGGCAGCGCCACAATGGCCACGGTAAGGCCCGCCAGCGCATCCTTGCGGAAGGCGGCGGCGCCATAGCCCTCGCGCAGCTGGGTGACGAGCTTGGGGGTAAAGGGAAACTGCATGATCAATGGAACTGTGCAACGGGAGGGAGTGTAGTGGCCACACTAGCACAGTATGGCCCATAAGAAACGGGAGCAGCGCTTGCGCACTGCTCCCGCCCAAGACCACTTCACGCCAGAACCCATGCTTAGTCCAGGCCATCGAACCGGGGGCGATGCCGATGGGTCTGCAAGCACGGACTCACGGCGTGCCCGGCCTTAGCCCGACGTCTCCGCAAATCCACGCCCCCATGGAATATGTGACCGCCACTATAGCTGAATTGAAACAAACCGCAATTTCTCCACGCAAATTAATTTTCGCCGCGCCCTCAAAGGGCTTTGGACAGGGCGGAAACAACGCTTTGCAGGCGAGTGTCGGCGGAATTTTCGCCCCGGACGGCCAAAACCGCGCAGGATTCCAGGATCAAACCGTCATCCAGGATGCGCAAATGGTTGGCCGCGAGGGTTGAGCCGGTGGTGGTGATATCGACAATGAGTTCAGCGAGCCCTGCGGCGGGGGCGCCTTCGGTGGCACCGGAGCTGTCGACGATGCGGTAACCTGTCACGCCATGGGCGGCGAACCAGCGGCGGGTGAGGTGGATGTATTTCGTGGCCACGCGGATGCGGCGGCCATGGGCGCGGTAGAACTGTTCCGCCACCTCATCGAGATCGGCCATGGCGGCGACGTCGAGCCAGCATTCCGGCACGGCGACGACAACATTGGCGGGGCCGAAGCCAAGGCGGAGCGCCACGCCGACGGATTCATCCGTGGGCGGAATTTTCTCGCGCAGCAGGTCTTCGCCGGTGACGCCGAGGCTGATCCTGCCATCGCGCAGCTGGCCTGCGATTTCCGAGGCCGAGAGGAAGGCGACATCAATGCCGTCAACGCCCGTGAGCCTGCCGCGATAGCCGCGGTCATTGCCGACGCGTTCGATGGCAAAGCCTGCCTTGGCGAAAAGCCCTGCCGTGGCCTCCATGAGGCGGCCCTTGGAGGGGATGCCGAGGGTGAGTGTTTGCACAGCCTCGCTCATGCCAGCACCGCCTTCACACGCTCGGTGTGGATGGCGCAGCCCACGGCGGGAATGCGCGTTGGCGCGCCGAGATCCTGCAGAAGGTCATTGTAGCGGCCACCGCCCGCCACCACGAGGGGCGCGTTGCGGGCTTCCACTTCCACCTGGAAGACGAGGCCGGTGTAATATTCCAGTTCGCGGCCAAAGTTGGCGCTGAAGTGGAAGCGGCGGGGGTTGAGGCCCTGGTCTTCCAGCGCCTCGATGCGCGCCTCGAACCAGCGGCGGGCACCATCGAGCGCGGGGGATGATGGCAGCTTCGCCAGCTGTGTGGCCACATCGGTGACGCTGCCTTCGATGGCGAGATAGCTTTCGATCTCCTTCACCATGGCGGGATCAAGCGGGGCCTCCGAGCGGTCGGCGAGTTTCTCCGCGAGGCGGGCGGCGATTTCGCCGGTGCTGCGGTCAGTGACGTGGGGGAGGTTCAGGGCGGCGAGGCGCGCAGCAACGGCGGCTTCGGAGTCCTGCCCGGCGATGGCATCGACATGGGCGGAGATGGCGGTGCGCTTCTGGGTGGCGGGCCTGGCAAAACGTTCCAGCAGGCTGCGGAAGGCGGCGGGACGCCAGAACTGGTGCCTGAGGCGGCGGCGCCAGCGCTCCGGCATGGCCATGGAACCGATCAGCGCGTTGAAGAGACCGAGATCGCCCATGGTCACTTTCAGGCGGGCGAGGCCAGCGGCTTCCAGCGCCGCGATGGTGAGCTTCATGACGCGGGCTTCGGCCTCGACCGGATTGCTGTCACCGAACCATTCGATGCCTGCCTGGTTGAATTCCTGCGGGCTCAAAAGTTCATCGGGGAAGCGGAAGGCGGTGCCGAGGTAGCAGTAGCGGGCTTCGGCCTGCGGGGTGCCGTGGCTCAGGTGATAGCGGCAGGCGGGCACGGTGAGGTCGGGGCGCAGGCAGAGTTCATTGCCGTCGGGATCGCTGAAGACAAAAGTCCGTGCGCGGATGTCTTCGCCGGAGCGTTCGAGGAAGATGTCGGCGGGCTGGATGATGTCTGGCGCGATATGGTCAAAACCGGCGCGTTCGAACACCGCCATGATGGCGGCGTTCTGGCGGGCCAATGCCTCGCGCTCGGCGGAGGAACGACCTGCCATGTCAGGCGAGTGCCTTCTTCACGGCGGAGACGAGGTCAGCCTCTGCGACGGTGAACTGGGCAAGGCGCTGGCTGGCGTATTCTTCGCGGGTTTCGATTGAGGCAGCGAGTTCGCTGCCCAGGCGCAGGTCCTTGATCTGCACTTCGCCCCTGGCCTTTTCATCACCGCCCTGGATGATGACGAGGGGGGCACCGCGCTTGTCGGCATATTTCATCTGGGCCTTCATGCCGGCGGTGCCCATGTACATTTCGGCGCGGACACCGGCCTTGCGCAGGTCCGTGACCATGCGCCAGTAATCGGCCTGACGTTCCTTGTCCATGACAAGGACGACGACGGGGGCCAACACATTCGAGCCTTGCGCCTTGCCGACGAGCTTCAGCGCCGAATAGAGGCGCGACACGCCAATGGAGAAGCCGGTGGCCGGAACCTTGGCACCGGTGAAGCGGGCGACGAGATCGTCGTAGCGGCCACCGCCGCCGACGGAGCCGAAGCGCACGGGTTTGCCGTCTTCGTCCTTGGTCTCCATCAGGAGTTCGCATTCGAAGACCGGGCCGGTGTAGTATTCGAGGCCGCGGACAACGGAGGGGTCAATTAATATTCTGCTTTCATCATAGTTGCAGTCTGCAAAAATTTCATTCATCGCCCGCAATTCTCCAAAACCCTCAGCGAAGGTCTGGTTGACCATAAATGGTGTCTTGGAGAACCGTACGAGTACGTCAACCTCCTCCGTAGAAATGTCTTCACCGGAAGCTGCCTTATGAACTACTTTTGGAGCGCGGATTAGATCCAGAATACTATCAATGGCGTCTTCATTCAGTCCTGCGCCTTTTGTGAAGTCGCCACTTACATCTTTGCGTCCAGCGCCAAGCAGCAACCTGACTCCGTCTACGTTCAGCTTATCAAGTTTGTCTATTGCTCTAAGAATCGTAAGTTTCTGATCGCTGCCTTGCACCCCCAGCGCTTCCAGCATCCCATCTAGTATCTTTCGATTACTCACTTTGACGACATATTGCCCCTTCTGCATCCCAAGCGCTTTCATTGTATCAGCCGCCATCATGCAAACCTCTGCGTCGGCGGCGATACTGCTTGTGCCCACGGTATCGGCATCGAACTGCATGAACTGGCGGTAGCGGCCCGGGCCCGGCTTCTCGTTGCGGAAGACCCAGCCCTGACGGTAGCTGCGGTAAGGCGTGGGCAGTTGGCCCTGGTTGTTCTCGGCCACATAGCGGGCCAGTGGTGCGGTGAGATCATAGCGCAGCGAAAGCCACTGCTCGTCATCGTCCTGGAAGGAGAAGACGCCGGCGTTGGGGCGGTCCTGGTCGGGCAGGAACTTGCCCAGCACCTCGGTGTATTCGATGAAGGGCTGCTCCACCGGCTCGAAGCCGTAGGATTCATAGACCTGCTGGATGGTCGCCATCATGCTGCGAAGGCCGCGGATTTCCTCCGGGCCCACATCACGGAAGCCCTTGGCCACGCGGGCCTTGGGGCGGAAGTCTTTTGCCATGTCTCACTCGTCTCTTTGCCGGGGCTTCTAGAGAAGGCGGGGTGTTTTGACCAGAGTGGTGTGAGTGCCCCCTCAGTCCTGCGGACAGCTCCCCCAGCGAGTTGGGGGGAGCGTGGGGTGTGGGTGGCCCGCCTGAAGCGGGCCATGACGGGAAGAGGATCGGTTGTTTCTGGGCCGTCATGGTCCACTTCACGTGGACCATCCACGTGGCCGGAGGCGTGGCCCCCTCAGTCCTGCGGACAGCTCCCCCAACGAGTTGGGGGAGCGTGGGTGGTGGTGGCGACGATGCTCTCCCCCAGCTTGCTGGGGGAGGTGCCCGAAGGGCGGAGGGGGCTTCGGTCTGGCTACAGCCGCCCCGCCAGCCGGGTGATCCGCCGCGCGGCTTCGGCCATGGTGGCTTCATCCACTGTCAGCGCCACGCGCAGGTGGCCGGCACCGCGGGCGCCGAAGCTTTCGCCGGGCATGGTGACGACGTCTTCCTCGTCCAGCAGGCGCCTCGCAAAGGCTTCACCGGTGAGGCCCGTGCCGCGCACGTCGAGCATAAGGAACATGCCGCCTTCCGGCAGGTGTGTGGTGACACCCTTTGCCCCCTTCACGCCTTCCATCAGCACGCGGGCGCGGGCGAGGTAGGCGTTCTTCATGGCGTCGGTTTCATCGAAGTGGGTGGTGAGCGCAAAGGCCGTGGCATCTTCGAGGAAGGGCTGCGATCCGAAGAGCTGGGTTTCAGTGACCGGCAGAAGATGGTTGCAGAACTCGGCCGAGCCCGCGACCCAGCCGCAGCGGAAGCCAGGCAAAGCGTGCGATTTCGAAATCGACGAGACAACGATGGTGCGCTCCTCCAGATCCTTCTCGCAGAAGGGGGAATGGAAGACATGGTTGCCGTGGATCATCGAGGCATAGACTTCGTCGGAGACGATCCAGAGATCGTGCTTCTTGGCAATTTCGCCGATGGCGCGGTTTTCGGCTGCGGTGAAGACGGCACCGGTGGGGTTTGACGGCGAGTTGAGGAGGATCGCCTTTGTCCTTGAAGTTACGGCTTTTTCGATTGCCGCAATGTCTGGGTGGAAACCCCGGTCGGGGTCCAGCGGCACGGGCACGGGCACACCGCCGGGGGCCGTCACCACGGCTTCGTAGGTGGCGTAATAGGGATCGAGCAGCAGCACCTCGTCGCCCGGTTCGAGGATTGCCATCATGGTGCTGGCGAGTGCGGCCTGCGTTCCCGGCAGGAAGAGGAACTGGTCGGCTGATATGTCGCGCCCGGTCTGGCGGGTGTAGTAGCTGGCGAGCCCCTCGCGCACCGAGAGGTCGCCACGGCCGGCGGAATAACGCAGGCGCCCGGCGCGCATCTGGCGGTCGGCCACATCAATGATCGCCATGGGCGGCGGCAGGTCCGGCTCGCCGATCGACAGGAAGATCAGCTTTTCACCGTTGGCGGCGCGGCGCTTTCCGGCGATGTGGATGGCCCATTTGGCGGAACCGAGGTGTTCGAGGCGGGAGACAGTGGAGGCATAACGCATGATGCAGTCGGGGATACACGGAAGGTGGTGGCCACTCAACAGCGTGCGGATGCACCAGCGCCGCAGCAAAATTCACGCGGGGTGACGGGTGGGGAGATGGATCATTTCCCTCCCCCTTGTGGGGAGGGATGAAGGGTGGGGGTCGCGCTGCTGCTCGAACATCGTTTTCGTCCCATCCTGCATCACCACCAGACCCCCACCCCGGCCCTCCCCACAAGGGGGAGGGGGAAGGAAGGAATTTGCTGCATCGGTTCGGCACGCGATGGGTGGCCCGCTTGAAGCGGGCCATGACGGGTTAGTGGATTCCTGTTGGGCCGTCATGGTCCACTTCATGTGGACCATCCATGGGGCGGCAAGGGTGGCCCCCTCAGTCCTTCGGACAGCTCCCCCAGCAAGCTGGGAGGAGCGTGGGTGGCCCGCTTGAAGCGGGCCATGACGGGTTAGTGGATTCCTGTTGGGCCGTCATGGTCCACTTCATGTGGACCATCCATGGGGCGGCAAGTGTGGCCCCCTCAGTCCTTCGGACAGCTCCCCCAGCAAGCTGGGGGAGCGTGGGAAGGGGTGCTGCTACTCCGGCACTTTCTCGCGGGCGAGGCGGTTCATGGTGACGTAGTCGGTCTTGCCGGAGCCGAGGATGGGAAGTTCATCCAGGGTGAAGATGTTTTTCGGAATCGCGAGATCGGCAAGGCCGAGGCGTTTCAGACCCGTGGCAATTTCCTTGCGGTCCGGGTTCTTCAGAGTGGTGAACATGACGAGCTGTTCGCCTTTCTTCCTGTCCGGGGCGGCAACAACGGCGTGGTTGTGCTCTGGGTAGAGTTCCAGCAGCTTCGTCTCGATGGCGTTGAGCGAGACCATTTCGCCCGCGATCTTGCAGAAACGCTTGGCGCGGCCAAGGATGGTGATGAAGCGGCGCTCATCCACCGCCACGATGTCGCCGGTGTCGTACCAGCCGTCGGGCGGCGGTTCGAGGACACCGGGATTGTCGGCGCGGAGATAGCCCAGCATGATGTTGGGGCCTTTCACATGCAGGCGGCCGCCCCCTTCAATGCCGGGCACATCCTCCAGCCTGTAGTCGATGCCGTCCATGAGGCGGCCGACGCTTCCGGTGCGGTAGTGCATGGGGGTGTTGACCGAGACGACGGGTGAACATTCCGTGGCGCCATAGCCTTCGAGGATGCGCAGGCCGAAATTGTTCATCCAGATGTCACGGGTCTCGGGCTTGAGGCGCTCGGCACCTGCCACCACGAGGCGCATGTTGTAGAAATCATAGGGGTGGGCATTCTTGGCGTAGCCGGAGAGGAAGGTGTCCGTGCCGAAGATCACCGTGGCGCCGGTGTCGTAGCAGAGTTCCGGGATGATCTTGTAGTGCAGCGGCGAGGGATACATGAAGGTGTAGATGCCGGAGAGCAGCGGCAGCATCAATCCGCCCGTCAGCCCGAAGGCGTGGAAGACAGGCAGCGCGTTGAACACAAGGTCCTGCGGTGTGAAGGCGATGCGCGCCGCCGCCTGCAGGCGGTTGGCATTGATGTTGCGGTGAGAGAGGACAACGCCCTTGGGCACGCCTTCCGAACCGGATGTGAAGAGCACCACGGCCGGGCTGTCGGGGTCCTGTGAGGCCCCCATGGCTTTCAACGCGCGGGGTGCAAAGGATTTCTGCAGGAGGCCGCGCAGCTTGTCCATGCTGCCGACCTGGCCGCGGATGTCCTCGAGATAGACGATCTTGCAGCGCTCGGCGAGCACCTTGAGGTCGGCTTCCATCTCGCCCGCCTCGATGAACTTGCGCGAGGTGAGGATGGTGCGGACTTCGGCCGCCATGCAGGCGGCGGCCATGTTCACCGCACCGGTCGAAAAGTTCAGCATGGCGGGCACGCGGCCCGTGGCGTGGAGCCCAAAGAAGGTGACAGCGGTGGCGATGGCATTGGGCAGGAGCACGCCCACGGTTTTCTCGCCCGGGGTCACGGCGGCAATCTTGCGGCCAAGGATGAGGCTGCCTGTGATCAGGCGGTCATAGGTGATGGGCGCGCGCTGGATGTCCTCCAGCACCTTTGTGTGGCCACCGAAGAGGTTGCGGGCGTCGAGCAGGGATTGCCACAGGGTCTCGTTGATGGGCGCGGTCTTGAACTGCGAGTCCGTCATCACATCATAGAGATGTTCCGCCTGGTATTCCCGCAGCGCCGCACCGCGCAGGCCTTCGGGTGCGCGCAGGTCGATGGGCTTGAGGAAGGTGATGGTGATCTTGGGGAACCAGATCGTGGGCAGCTTCCCGGCAAGGCGGGAGAAGGGTGTCAGGTGGGCGCCGTCAATGCGCACGGGAATGAGATGGCCGCGGGCCATCTGGGCGACGGCGGCGGGGCCTTCATAAACCTTCATCAGGCCGCCCGTGACGGTGATGCGTCCTTCCGGGAAAATGACGACGCGGCGGCCCTTCTTCAACATGTCAACGAGGCCGCGGAGCGCCAGAGGGTTGCCGGGATCAATGGGGCAGAGATCAAAAAGGGCGAAGGCGGGCTTGACCCACCAGCGTTTGGCCATCTGGGTGTTGATGGCGAAGCCGGCGCGTTCCGGCAGGAAGGCGGAGAGCAGCGGGCCATCGAGGAACGAGGTGTGGTTGGCGATGAGGAGCGAGCGGCGGCCGCGCAGGGTGACATTCTCGATGCCCTTCACCTCGACGCGGTAGAGCAGGCGGAAGAGGGCGCGGGCGAATCCCGCAAGTGCCTCGTGCGGCAGGATGCGGATCACGTAGATGGCGGCCACGAGATTGGCGAGGCCGAGGCAGAGGAAGAGGCCTCGCGCCGTGAGGCCGGAGGCGAGCAGCACGCCCGACAGACCCGTGGCGATGATCATGAAGATGGCGTTGACGATGTTGTTGGCACCGACAATGCGGGCGCGCAGGTAATAGGCGGTGCGGGCCTGCATGGTGGCGAAGAGCGGGACGACATAGAGCCCGGCCAGCGCGGCGATGACGGCGAGGTCAAAAAGCACGCGCCAGGCCTGCCAGTAGCCCAGCATGGGGAGGAGACCCATGACGGGACCGGAGGCGGTCTGTTCGGTCATTACTTCGCCTCCTGCAACGGCGGCGGCAAGGGCGCGTTCGGCACTGCCTGCGGCGAAGTAGAGTTCGATCATGAAGAGACTCATCAGCAGCGCCACGATGGGCACGAAGCGGACGCTGACCTTGCCGCCGAGCAGCCTGTTGCAGAGGATCGAGCCCACGGCGATACCGATCGAAAAGAGTGCGAAGATCAGCGAAGCTGCGGTTTCGCTGCCCTTCAGGCTGTCAAAGGTAAAGAGCGGAATCTGGGTGACAAAGACGACGCCCAGGAACCAGAACCAGGAAATGCCGAGGATGGACTGGAAGACCTCCGGCTTGCGCATGGCCATGCCGATGACGTTCCAGGTCTCGCCGAAGATGTTCCAGTTGAGTTTCAGGTCGGGCTGGGCCGAGGGGGCGGGCGGTATCTGCAAGGATGTGAAATAGGAAATGACGCCGATGCCGATCATGACAGCGGCGACCCATGTATGGCCGCCTTCGGTGTTGATGACGATGGAGCCGAAGATGGTGCCGAGGAGGATGGCAATGAAGGTCGCCATTTCCACCATGCCGTTGCCGCCAAGCAGTTCATCCTTGGTCAGGTGCTGGGGCAGGATGCCGTATTTGATGGGGCCGAAGAAGGCGGCCTGGCAGCCCGCGAGGAAGACACAGAACTGCTGGAAATGGACGTGGCCCGAAAACAGCGACCAGGCGGAGAGTGCCACGATGAAGATTTCGGCAAAGCGGATGCGCCGGGCCATGAAGGCCTTGTCGAACTTGTCGGCGAGTTGGCCTGCGAAGGCAGAGAAGAGGAAGAAGGGCAGGATGAAGAGGGCCGCCGAAATGGTGTTGAGGACGCCGCCCTGTTCCTTGCCGAGCGTGGTGAGGAAAAGAATGGAGAGCGCATAGCGGAAGACGTTGTCATTGAAGGCGCTCATCGCCTGGGTGACGAAGAGCGGCAGGAAACGCCTGGTCTTCAGCAGTGCAAACTGGCTGTGGGCCGCCATTCGATCCTCCGGTTTCATGCCTCTCACGGGCTGTTGCCCACCGGAATCCCATGGGGATGGGGCGGGGTCAAGCGTTCAAACTGCCGAGGATCAGCGGCAGTGTTTCAGCATGGCTGGCGCAGCACAGGCGGGCGCCTGCGGAGGCGAGGATGGCGCGGCGTTCAGGCGAAGTCGAGAAGCCGATGAAGTGGACACCGTTGCGCAGGCCCGCCTCGACGTCGTTCACATTGTCACCGATGTAGACGATGCGTTCCGGGGGAAGTCCGCTGGCGGCGATGGCGCGGGCGAGGATGGCATGCTTGTGGCCCCCGCCATCAGCGCCATGGGCGAGATCCTGCACCGAAGGCCAGAGGCCTGCGGCCACGAGGCGGAGTCTGGCGGCCTCGCGGAAATTGGCTGTGGCGATGCCGAGGCGGGCCTTTCCGGAAAGGGCTGCGAGCAGGCCGGGTGCGCCGGGAATGGCGTGGCTCCCGAGGCGGCCATCATCGAGGCGGGCGGCAAGGGCTGCATGATAGGCGCCGACCAGGGCGGGTTTTTCGGTCAGTGGAATGGACCAGCGGGTGATGATCTCGTCGACGATGTCGTCGTCATTGCGGATGCGGTAGCTGTTCCAGTTGCGCGACAGGGTGTTGGGGTCGCCCCAGGGCGTGAACGCCGCGAAGAAGATGTCCTCCTCGTTGGGCGTGAGTTCAAGAAGCACGCCATCGACATCAAAGATGACGGCGCAATTGCCAACCTGCATTGCGGCTCACCCTACATTCCGTCCCCCCGGCGCAGGCCGGGGTTGGGCTTCTGGGTGGTCGATGACGGCGGAGCTGCTTCGCATTCATTGAGCGTGGCGTTTGAACAGTGCCTCGCCCCGGCCTGTGCCGGGGTGGTGGAGCGTGTGGGTGGGTTCCGTGGCAATGGTTTTTCCCTAACCCGCCACCATGCGCGGCGTCATTTCGATGATCGTGGGGCCGTCGGCCTTCAGGGCTTTTCCGATGCAGCGGGCCAATGACTTGAGATCGGCGGGGCGTTCGGCTGATGCGCCGTAGGCGCGGGCGAACACCTGGAAATCCGGATTCATGAGATTGACGGCGTTGGGCTGGATGCCTGCCCCCACCATGCCATCGTGAATTTGTCCCAGTGCCTCGTTGTTCCAGAGGAGGATGGGCATGGGGAGTTTGTGTTCTACCGCTGTGCCCAGTTCGTTGCAGGTGTATTGGAAGCCGTAGTCGCCGAGCAGGGCGGCAACTGGTTTTTCACCGACGGCGAATTTGGCGCCAATGGCGGCCGGGAGCGCAAAGCCCAAGGTGCCGAAGCCCACCGGATGCAGCCAGGTGCGGGGCTGCGAGACCGGGAAGATTTCGTTCGCCGCATAGGCAATCTGGGTCATGTCGGAGGCGATTACGGTGTCGGGTGGCAGGCTGTCGCGGATCACGGCGAGGACCTTGCGCAAGGTGGCGCGCAAGGGATGATCCTCCGTGGACGGAGCCGTTTGCCGGGGTGCCGTTTTGCCCGTGACGCCTGCGGCAATGGCTGCAAGGGCCGGTGCGGCATCTGCAAGAATGGCGAGGCGCGCTGCGTGCGGACGGCCGATGGAGGTTGGATCGATATCGATGCGGATGAGGTTCTCGAGGAGGCAGTCGCTGGTCCAGAAATCCGTTTCGGAGAGTTCCGTGCCTGCGGCCAGCACGCAGTCCGAGGCCTGCACCATCGCCTGCACGGCGGGATTGCCCAGACAATAACCCCAGCAGAGCGGATGATCGGCCGGAACCGCGCCCTTGCCTGCCGTTGTGGTGAGGATGGGGGCACCCAGTGCCTCGGCGACGGCGAGTGCCGCAACACCACCGTCGAGGGCGCCGCCACCCAGAATGATGAAGGGTGAGCGCGCGGTTTTGAGCATAGCGATGGCGGAGGCAATATCTTCGCCACGGTGGGCCGGGCGTGCCGCGGTGTTGCGCGCCTTCCAGCCGGGGCCAGCCGGTTCGGAGAGAAGATCGAGGGGGATTTCGAGATAGGCGGGCCTTGGCCGGGCGGAGGCGAAGCCGGCGAAGGCACGGGCCACGCCATCCTGCATGTCCTTGGGCGTATAGGCGCGCATGGCGGTCGCGGTGACCGATGCGGCGGCGTTGAACTGGCTGATCATCTCGTGCAGGCGGCCACGGCCTTGCGCCGAATCCTTCTTGTCGAGGGCTGACGATACGACCAGCACGTTGGAGCTGTCAGACCATGCTTGCCCCAGTGGCGTCAGGATATTGGTCAGGCCGGGACCGGTGATGGTGAAGCAGACGCCGGGCCTGCCGCTGGCACGCGCATAGCCATCGGCCATGAAGCCTGCGCCCTGTTCGTGGCGGGTGAGGATGTGGCGGATCTGCGAGCGCGGCAGGGCGCGGTACATCTCGATGTTGTGGACACCGGGAATGCCGAAGATCGTATCGACACCATAGGCCTCCAGAAGACTGACCAGGGCTTCGCCTGCGGAGAGTTCGGGACGTGATGTCATGGTTGCAACCGTTCTGGGGAAATGTTTTTGGGATCAAGGCCGTGTCCAAGAACGTCCACGGGGAGCGGGGTGCCGAGGATGAGTGCGGCTGCGGTTTCGCCAAGAGCAGGCGAGGACTGGATGCCGTAACCGCCCTGGCCCACCAGCCAGAAGAAGCCGTCGTGGCCGGGAGCGAAACCCACCACCGGGTTGCTGTCGCGCACAAAGCTGCGCAAGCCGCCCCAGCTGTGTTCCAGACGCTGCACCGAAAGCGTGGTGGCTTCGTTCATGCGCTCAATGCCAAGGGCAATGGCCATGTCGTCGGCAGAGGCATCGTGGGGGTCAACGGGTGTGGCATCGGCGGAGGAGACAATGAGCTTGCCGCTCTGCGGCTTGCAGTACCAGGTTTCGCCGACATCGGTGACCAAGGGCCAGTCCATCACATCCGGATGGCTGTCCATGGGGATGAGGCCAATGGAGCGGCGTTTGGGCTGGAGGCCGACCGGCTTCACGCCGCCGAGTTTGGCAACGGTGTCGCCCCAGGCACCTGCGGCATTGACCACGACAGGGGCCGCGAAGATGCCCTGCGCGGTGGCGACCTGCCAGAGGCCGGAGCGGTGCAGGAGGCCCTTCACGTCATGGGAGGTGAAGAGTTCGGCACCGCGTTCGCGCGCCATGCGGAGAAAGCCGCGGTGGATGAGATCGACATCAAGATCGCCTGTGTTGGGATCAAGGAAGACACGGTGCGCATGGCCTTCGCGCAGGACAGGGAAAATCTCGCGGGCGGCGCGTTCGGTGATTTCGCCGAGTTCGCTGGCCTTGGCAACCAGCCGCTCTGCCGCCTCGTCCTGTCCCCTGGCCACGAGAAACAGCGACTCGCGCGGCGTGAGCAACGGCGCGTCGGCAAAGCCCTTGGGTGGTTCCAGAAAGAAATTCCCGCTGGCCCGGGTGAAGGCGAGCATGGGCGCTGGCCCGTAGTTGGGCTCGAAGCTTGCGGCGGAACGGCCGGTGCTGTGCACGCCTGGGCGCTCTTCCATTTCCAGGATGGCCACGCGCCGCTTCGCGGCAAGGTGCGCAGCCACCGAGGCACCGGCGATGCCCGCCCCGATGACGATGATGTCGAAGGATTTCATGGCGGCAAGCCTAACGCATGGCTTGCTTGTTTGTCACGCGCTGGCGGTTGCGTTGGCGGCACGGCATGATAGCCTTTGTCCCAACAGGAGAGTTCCATGCCCAACCGCAACGACTTCAACCAACCCGTCTCCGGCCTTGTGACACCGCGCTTCGGCGGCATCGCCACTTTCTTCCGGTTGCCACATGTGGCGCTGGCGGAGGCAAAGAACCTGGACATCGGTGTCGTTGGCATTCCGTGGGATGGCGGCACGACCAACCGGCCCGGCCCGCGCCATGCGCCGCGGCAGATGCGAGACCAGTCCTCCATGGTCCGGCGCATGCACCAGACCACGCGCGTCGTTCCCTATGATCTCGCCAATGTGGCGGACCTCGGCGACTGTTCGGTCAATCCGGCGAGTGTCGATGACACGCTGAAGCGGGTGGAGAAACATTTTGCCGAACTGGTGGCCAAGGGCATCCGGCCGCTCTCGGCGGGTGGTGACCATCTGTGTTCGCTGCCGGTGCTGCGGGCGCTGGGAAAGAAGAAGCCGCTCGGCATGATCCATTTTGATGCCCACACCGACCTCTATGACGGCTATTTCGGCGGCTTCAAGTACACCCATGGCACGCCGTTCCGCCGCGCCATTGAAGAAGGTGTGCTTGATCCCAAGCGGGTGATCCAGATCGGCCTGCGCGGTTCGATGTATGACAACGACGATTTCGAATGGGGCGAGAAGATGGGGGTGCGCTGCATGCGCATCGAGGAGGCGATGGAGCTTGGGCCGCAGCGGGTGATGGAAGAGGCGCGCCGCATCGCAGGTGCGGCGGAGACCTATGTGAGTTTCGACATCGACATGCTGGATCCGGTTTATGCGCCGGGTACAGGCACGCCTGAAATCGGAGGCTTCACCACTTTCCAGGCCCAGCAGATGCTGCGTGGCTTGCGCGGCGTGAACATTGTTGGTGCCGACGTTGTGGAAGTGTCGCCACCCTTTGATCCGTCCGGCCTCACGGCCTATGCCGGGGCCGTGATGATGTTCGAAATCCTCTGCAACATGGCGGAAGCGGTGGCGCGCGGCCGGACGGCCTGAGGCACCGGATCAGGAAATGTTGGCTGCCGCGCGGGCCTGCTGTTCCGCCACTTTCTTGCGGGGCACGCCGGCCTTGTCGGCGATCTCGTAGATCAGCTGTTCTTCCTTGGCGTGCAGTTCGTAGTCGCACAGCGCAATGTCCCAGAGCATGCCGATCAGGGCACAGCGGTCTTCGATGCCGAGCAGATCCGCAAGGCGCGTTGCCGAAATGCCGATGGCCGGATTCGCGCCAAGTCCGGACTGGGCCAGCAGCAAGGCTTCGTGCAGGGTTTGGCCGCGCGTCTGCATGCGCGTGTTGAGAAGCGATTGCAGCTTTTCCAGTTCGCACTGCTTGATCTTGCCGTCAGCCGGCACGACCGATGCGATGACGACCGCCAGAACGAACTTCCGCTGTTCGGGCGAGAGCCGCGAAAAGCCGGATGGTTCTTTCAGGAGGGCGACAATTTCTTCCAGATGCGCAGACGCTTTCGAAAGGCCGTCGCGGCCTTCGAGAGGTTCATTCATGATTGTTTGGTTCCCAGAGTACCAGATTGGCTGTGCCGCCTACACTAGAATTGCGGTTTAGCAAGGCCTTCTGGACTCATTGAACTGGAAAACTGGCTGGGCGTCCTGCGCCTTCTTGCGGCTCACGGAAAAGCCCTGCATGGGAACGCCATGGCAAGAGATGAGGCAGGCAATGACGTCGGGCAAGGCAGTGCGCCCTTCTGGTCGCGGTTGCTCCTTCTGGCGGTGGCAGGTGGTGCGTCAGCCCTGGCGCTGCCACCCACCGGACTCTGGTGGCTGCTCGCCCTGACGGTGCCTGTGCTGCTCACGCGGCTGGAGCGCTTGCCAGATGCAGCATGGGGCGCGGCCTTCATGTGCGGGCTCGGCTTCGGTTTCGGCTATTTCACAGTGGCCTTTCACTGGATCGGCTACGCCTTCTTCGTCAATGCCGCCGATATCTGGATGATGCCATTCGCGGTGGGCGGGCTTGCCCTGTTCATGGCGTGTTACTGGGGGGCTGCCGCAGTCTTGGCCGTTGCCGTGCCGCGTGCCGTCCTTCCCCGCTGGCTCACGGCGGTGTTGGCGCTCGCCATCGCCGAATGGTTGCGCGGACATTTGCTGACAGGATTTCCCTGGGCCGCCGTCGGGCTTGCCGCGGATGGCATGGGGGCTGCCGTGCAGATTGCCAGTGTCGCCGGCATGACCGGGCTGACGCTGCTGCTTCTTGTCTGGGCGGCCTTGCCTGCGGTGATCTGGCGGAACTGGCGTGGGCAGCGGCGCCTGCCCGTGGCGGCGCTGGCGGTGCTGGCGCTGCTCCCCTTGGCGGAGCTGTGGGGGCTGTGGCGGCTGGCGCAATCACCCACGGCCTATGCGGGCACGGCCGTTGTGCGCCTGGTGCAGCCCAACATCTCCCAGGACGACAAATGGCGCAGTGACAATGCCGAAGCGATTTTCTCAACCCTGCTCAGCCTTTCTCGCGGAGAGGCACAGTCAGCGTCCGTGTCGCATGTCATCTGGCCCGAATCGTCGGTGCCGTTCCTTCTGGATGAAGACGCAGGCGCGCTGGAGCGAATTTCTGCCCTGCTGAAACCGGGGAGCACCCTTGTTGCCGGTGCAATACGGCGGGAAAAACCGCAGGACGGCGCGGAGCCCTATTTCACCAGTGTCATACTCGTTGACGATCAGGGCGCCATTGCGGGCGTCTATGACAAATGGCGGCTGGTGCCAGGCGGCGAATTCCTGCCCATGGAGGGCCTGCTGTCGCGCATCGGCTTCCGCAAGGTGGTTTCGCTGCCTGAGAGCTTCACACCGGGCAAGGGCCCGTCGAGCCTGCACTTGCCCGGTATCGGCGAGGCCGCCATGCTGGTCTGCTATGAGGTGATCTTTCCGCACGCTCTGGTGCCGCCCGAGCGCCCGGATGTGCTGATCAACGTGACAAATGACGGCTGGTTCGGGCGTTCAACAGGGCCGCACCAGCACCTTGCCCAGGCGCGGCTGCGCAGCGTTGAGCAGGGCCTGCCGCTGTTCCGCGCGGCCAACACGGGGGTTTCCGCCGTCATCGATCCGGTGGGGCGGATTCTGGCCCGCAGCGCGCTGGAGACACGCGCGGTCATCGACAGCCGCGTGCCGCAGTCCCTGCCTCCCACGCCCTATTCACGCTGGGGCGACTGGCTGCTGCTGGCACTTTTCCCCGGCCTTGCCGCCGTGTTGCGCCGCGTCAGGCTGTCAACCCGCGAAAGCCTGTCCGGGCGATTGAGGTGAACTGTACTTATACCAAATAATGAAAATTACTTGGACATGCGCATTTCTGATTGTTCCGTGAGGGGACTTGCCCTAAGGGATTTAGAAGTTGACCAAATCACTTGCCTTTGCTGGGAGTTGCACGGTGCTTGGTCGTTAAGATGTTCAGACTGGGGGCAAGGGTCTGAGAACAATGGCAAGACGCGATCCAAACTATATCGATGTGCATGTCGGCACGCGCATCCGCATGCGCCGTCAACTGATCAACATGAGCCAGGAACGGCTTGGTGAGTTGCTGGGAATCACCTTCCAGCAGGTGCAGAAATACGAGAAGGGTGCCAACCGCATCAGCGCAAGCAGGCTCTTCTATGCCGCAAAGACGCTGGGCGTGCCGATCAACTTCTTTTTTGAAGGGTTGCCCGGGCTTGAAGCCGATGGCGGCCTGAAGGAGGGCGCGCAGCCGGACGAATTCATGAGCTCGCTCATGACGCCGGAAGGCATCCAGCTGGCCAAGGCTTTCCGCGACGCGAGCACACCACAGAAGCGCAAGCTCATTGCGGCGCTGGCCCGCCAGGTTGCAGACTCCAAGGAACCGGCCTGACGACAACGGGTCGATCCGCCCGTACCATCATACCATCAACATGATCATGGCGCGGCCGCACGGGAACGTGCGGCCGTGTTCGCTCTTGACCCCTATCGACAGTGCTGCCATTAACGGCACAGGAACACATAAAGATATCTTTATATCGAACTGAGAAGGGGCTCCCGATGGCGCGCAAGAACTTCGTATTCACCAGTGAGGCCGTCTCCGAAGGCCATCCGGACAAGGTCTGCGACCGCATCTCCGACGAAGTGGTCGACCTGTTCTTCCGCGAGGCGCTGGCGCAGGGCATGGACCCGTGGTCAGTGCGCGTCGCCTGCGAAACGCTGGCCACCACCAACCGCGTGGTGATCGCGGGCGAATACCGCGGGCCCTCCTCGGTGACGAATGACAAGATCGAGGCCGCAGCGCGGCAGGCGATCAAGGATATCGGCTACGAGCAGGATGGCTTCCACTGGAACACCGCCAAGGTCGAAATCCTGCTGCACGGCCAATCTGCCGACATCGCTGTCGGCGTCGATGCGGCGGCTCACAAGGACGAAGGAGCGGGCGACCAGGGCATCATGTTCGGCTATGCCTGTGATGAAACGCCCGACCTGCTGCCCGCACCGCTCTACTACTCGCAACGCATCCTGCAGCTTCTCGCGGAAGCCCGCCACAAGGGTGAAAAGCGCCTCGGCCCTGACTCCAAGAGCCAGGTCTCGGTGCAGTACAAGAACGGCAAACCCGTTGGCGCCACACAGATCGTGGTGTCGCACCAGCATCTTGACGAGTCGATGACGTCGAAGGACGTGCTCGCGCTGGTGAAGCCATATGTGAAGAAGGCGCTGCCCAAGGGCTGGATCAGCAAGGACACGGTGTGGCACGTCAACCCCACCGGCAAGTTCTACATCGGCGGTCCCGATGGTGACTGCGGTCTCACGGGCCGCAAGATCATCGTCGACACCTACGGCGGTGCCGCACCCCATGGCGGCGGTGCCTTCTCGGGCAAGGACCCGACCAAGGTGGACCGCTCAGCCGCCTATGCGGCGCGCTATCTCGCCAAGAACATCGTGGCGGCGAAACTCGCCTCGCGCTGCACGATCCAGCTGTCCTATGCCATCGGCGTGTCGCAGCCACTCTCGGTCTATGTGGATACCCACGGCACCGGCAAGGTGAAGGAAGAAAAACTCGAAAAGGCGATCCGCAAGGTGATGGACCTGTCGCCCCGCGGCATCCGCACGCACCTCGATCTCAACCGCCCGATTTATGCGCGCACGGCGGCCTACGGCCACTTCGGGCGCAAGGCAGAGAAGGATGGCGGCTTCTCGTGGGAGCGCACCGATCTGGTCAAGGCGCTCAAAGCGGCGGTGAAGTGACCTCGCCACAGCCGAAATTCCAGTTCTACGGACGGCGCAAGGGCAAGCCCTTGCGCCGCCGTCATTCGGAACTGATGGATGTGCTGCTACCGCAGGTGGCGGTTGATCTCGCCGATCCGCTGGCGGCAACGGGCTCGCGGCGCTGGCTGGAAATCGGCTTTGGCGGTGGTGAACATCTGGCGCACCAGGCGGCGCTGCATGGTGACCTTTCCCTCATTGGCGCGGAAGCCTTCCTCAATGGCGTGGCCAAGCTGCTGGCGGCGCTGGACGAGCAGACCATCGGCAATGTGCGTGTCCACTACGGGGATGCCCGCGCCTTGCTGGAGGTCTTGCCGGACGGATGTCTGGAGCGCCTCTACCTGCTCTATCCCGATCCGTGGCCGAAGGAGCGGCAGAAGAAGCGCCGCTTTGTCAGCCCGGCCAACCTCGCCCACTTTCACAGATTGCTGGCGGGTGACGGTTTTTTCCTGTTTGCCAGCGACATTCCCGACTATGTGGCGTGGACGCGGGATCACGTGGCTGCGCATGGCGGTTTCGCCGAGGAAGGCGATCCGGCCCTGCCGTTCCCGGACTGGACGCGTACCCGCTACGAAGCGAAAGCCCTGCGGGAAGGCCGCACGCCGACCTATCTCACCTTCCGAAAACGGTGAATCGCGGCAAAATCGCGCTTTCTTGCGGGCATCTGCCCTGTCATATGACTGTCATCCAAATGTCATGACCGGAGCCCGGCGATGTTCCATTTCATCAAGTCCCTGATGCCGCGTGAGGAGAAGTTCTTCGACCTCTTCGAAGCGCAGGCCGCAAAGGCGCAGGAAGCAGCCCAGTCGCTGCGCGCCATTCTCGATGGCGGCAAGGCGGTTGCCGACAATTGCGCCACGCTCTCGCGCCAGGAAGAAGAGGCAGACCACATCTCCTATGAGGTGATGCAGGCGATCCGCCGTGCCTTCATCACGCCCTTCGACCGCAGCGACATCAAGGGCCTCTCGGCCTCGCTGGATGATGCCATCGACCAGATGAACAAGACCGGCAAGGTGGTCATGCTCTATGACGTGAAAGAGTTCGAGCCCAACATGAGGGCCATGGCGGACCGCGTGATCATGCTGGCGAAACTCACCTCGGAGGCCCTGCCGCTGCTGCGCAACATCGGCCAAAATTCCTCCAAGCTGCACACGCTGACAGGCGAGATCACCAAGATCGAGGAACAGTCGGACCAACTGAACGACGAGGGCCTGCGGGCCCTCTACAAGGGCCGTGCCAAGAAGGATGCGCTTGCCTTCGTGATCGGCGCGGAACTCTATGAACATCTCGAAAAGGTCTGTGACCGCTTCGAGGATGTGGCTCACGTGATGAGCGATATCGTCATCGAACACGCCTGACGGGAGATGGCCGCCATGGACCTTGGCGCATTCAACGCGACGCTGTTCTTCCTGATCTTCGTGGCGCTGTTCTTTGACTTCATCAATGGCATGCACGACTCCGCCAATGCCATCGCAACGGTGGTGTCCACCCGCGTTCTCAAGCCCGTGCATGCCGTGCTGTGGGCCGGGTTCTTCAATTTCGCGGCCTATTTTGTTTTCGAGGCCCATGTCGCCAACACCATCGGCAAGGGCATCATCTCGCCCGACCTGATCGACAATGCGGTGGTCTTCGGCGCACTGGCTGGAGCCATCGTCTGGAATCTCATCACCTGGTGGGGTGGCATACCGTCGTCCTCGTCGCACGCCCTTGTCGGCGGCATCGTCGGGGCGGGTGTCACCAAGGCAGGCTTTGGCGGCATCGTCTGGGGCGGCCTCTCCAAGACGCTCTATGCCATCGTGCTGTCACCCTTCACGGGTTTTGTGCTGGCGATCATCCTGATGATCCTGATGAGCTGGCTGTTCATGCGCGCCAGCCCTTCCTGGGCGGAAGGCGTCATGCGCAAGCTGCAACTTGTGGCCTCGGCGCTCTATTCGCTCGGCCACGGCAGCAATGACGCCCAGAAAACGGCAGGCATCATTGCGGTGCTTCTTTATTCGAACGGGGTGTACAAGGAATTCCATGTGCCGGACTGGGCCATCTTCTCGTGTTATGTGGTCATGGGAATGGGCACCATGATGGGCGGCTGGCGCATCGTGCGCACCATGGGATCAAAGATCACCAAGCTGTCGCCCATGCAGGGGGCCTGTTCCAACACGGCCGGAGCCATGACGCTGTTTGCGGCGACCTATCTCGGCATTCCCGTTTCCACGACCCATACCATCACGGGCGCCATCGTGGGGGCCGGAACGGCGCGCCGCGCCAATTCGGTGCGCTGGGGCCTCGCTTCCAGCATTGTCTGGGCATGGGTCATCACAATCCCGGCGTCGGCGATTCTTGCGGCCGTGTCCTACTGGCTGGCAACCCATCTGCTGTGATGGCGGAGCGTACCCTTCAGCAGGTGGCGGCGCTGTGCTGGCGCAGGCGGAAAGGCACAGTGGAGGTGCTGCTGGTGACCTCGCGCGAGACGCGGCGCTGGGTGATCCCGAAGGGCTGGCCCATGGAAGGGCTCGCCGACTACAACGCGGCGCGGCGCGAGGCCTTTGAAGAGGCGGGTGTCGAGGGCCACATGCGGCGCGAGCCACTGGGCACATTCTTCTATGAGAAGCGTGGCAAGAAGGAAGTGCTGCCGGTCACCGTCACTGTCTATGCCCTGGAAGTCGAGACCAAGCGCAAGGCCTGGCCCGAGATGAAGGAACGCGAGCGCAGCTGGTTTTCCACCCATGATGCGGTGCTGCGCGTGGCCGAGCCCGGCCTGAAAAACATCCTGCGCGATTTCAAGGGGTGAGCGCTTGGCCTTGCCGCGGCGCGGCGGGTGGCGCTTGACGGAACATGTGTGCCGCCTATCAGGGTCGTGATGTTGTTTCCCCTGCCTGAACTTTCCCTGCAGCTCCTGGCCGTGCTGGCTGTCACCGCCTTCGTCGCGGGCATGGCACGGGGTTTCTCAGGCTTTGGCGCGGCCCTGATCTTCGTGCCGCTGGCCTCGCGTTTTGTGGGTCCGCAGATTGCGGCCCCGCTGCTGCTGCTGGCGGACGGCATTGTGGCTGTGCCGATGATCTGGTCGGCGTGGGAGCGGGCGCGCAAGCCGGAGGTGGCGCTGATGGCGGCAGGTGCCGTGATCGGCATTCCGGCGGGTACCTTTGCGCTGGCGCTGGGGGATCCCACACTCCTGCGCTGGATCATCACGGCGCTGGTGGCGCTGATGCTGGTGCTGCTGCTCTCGGGCTGGCGCTATGGCGGCAAACCCCATGCCAGCGTCACGGTCGGCGTGGGCGTGCTGTCTGGGGTCTTCAGCGGGCTGGCACAATTGGCGGGGCCGCCAGTGGTGGCTTACTGGCTGGGTGGCAACCATGATCACCGCGAGATGCGGTCATCGACCATCCTCTATTTTGCCTTCTCCACGGCCATCGGCTTCTTCAGCTACCTCGTGGGCAAGCTGCTGACGATTGAGGTGCTGGTGCTGAGTGTCCTGCTGGTGCCGTTCTTCGCGGCAGGACTCTATGGCGGAAGCAAAATCTTCCACATGGCGAGTGCCGAAACCTTCCGGCGCATCTGCCTCGCCCTCATCGGCCTGTCGTTGGCCTTGAGCCTGCCGGTATGGGGATAGGGGCAGGGCAGCGCGCTGCCCCGCCATCTGTTGACGGAAACCTATTCCAGCCAGAGCCACTGCTTGGGATCGCCCAGGTCTTTTTCCTCGACGAGGTGACGGTCAAACACGTCACTGTCGCGGCACAAAAGCCACTGGTGAATCTTGCCTGATTTGCCGTGCTCATGCACGCTGTAGGTGTGGCCCCGGTTGGGTTCGGCCATCTTGCGGTATTTCTGGTGCAACATCTTTCTTCTCCGTCCGGACGGGAGCAACGCTCAAGTTGCTGTCCTAACACGAAAGTCTATATATTTCGCAACTGCGAAGGGTTCAATCTCGCACTTGCGAAAGAAATGATGGCAAAGTGTCGCTGACGGTCTGGCAGTTTCGGGCATTCCCCCTTGCCCCGGCGGACAAAAGAGCCTATGTGACCTCCACGATATTCACTCATCAGAACCGGGAAACCGGAATTGGGAGTGGGTCCCGCGAGGGGCCCGCTTTTTTTATTGCCTGAAGCAAGGACAGAATGACCGAGACACTGCCAACCCAGAGGCTGGCCCGCGAGACGGGACCAGCGGCGCGCATTGCCGCACTGGCCGAGCCGGTGCTTGACGGCATGGGGTTCCGGCTGGTGCGGGTGAAGCTGATCGGCGGCACGGTGCAGGTGATGGCGGAACGGCCGGACGGCACCTTCACCATTGATGACTGCGAACAGTTCAGCCGCGCCTTCTCGCCGGTCATGGATGTGGCCGACATCATGAGCGGGCGCTACCAGCTTGAGGTGTCGTCGCCCGGTATCGACCGTCCGCTGGTGCGGGCCCAGGACTTTGAAGACTGGGCGGGCCACGAGGTGAAGCTGGACATGGCGGTGCCGCAGGCCGGCCGCAAGCGCTTCAAGGGCGAACTGGAAGGCTACCATGATGGCGAGGTGCGCCTCTTCATCGAGAACCCGGAAGGTGGCAACAAGGAGCCGCTGCTGATCGGCGTGCCCTTTGCCGACATCGGCGAGGCCAAGCTGTCGCTCACTGACGAACTGATCGAGGCCGCCAAGGCGCGGCTCAAGAACAACCCCAATGCCGTCTCGGATGCCTCCGACTTCGACGGCGAGATCAATCCCCCCGAAGATGACGACGGGGACGAAGACACCAAAGAAGGAAATGACAATGGCTAACACTGCTGTCAGCGCCAACAGGCTTGAGCTTCTGCAGATCGCGGATGCCGTGGCGCGGGAAAAGTCCATCGACAAGAGCATCGTGCTCGAAGCGATGGAAGACGCCATGACGCGCGCCGCCAAGCAGCGCTACGGCATGGAAAATGACATCCGCGCCGAGATCGATCCGCGCACCGGCGAAACCCGCCTCAACCGCCTTTTGCAGGTGGCCGAGGTGGTGGAGAACGACGCCACGCAGATTTCCATCGTTGACGCCCAGAAGCGCAACCCCGCCGCACAGGTGGGCGATTTCATCGCCGAGGCCCTGCCGCCCATCGAGTTCGGCCGCATCGCCGCGCAGTCGGCCAAGCAAGTGATCGTGCAGAAGGTGCGCGATGCCGAACGTGACCGCGTCTACGAAGAATTCAAGGACCGCATCGGCGACATCATCAACGGCGTCGTCAAGCGCGCCGAGTATGGCAACGTGATCGTCGATCTCGGACGCGGCGAAGGCATCGTGCGCCGGGACGAAACCCTGCCGCGCGAAACCTTCCGCCCGGGTGACCGCATCCGCGCCTATATCTATGACGTGCGCCGCGAGCAGCGGGGGCCGCAGATTTTCCTGTCGCGCACGCACCCGCAGTTCATGGCCAAGCTCTTTGGCCAAGAAGTGCCGGAAATCTATGACGGCGTTGTTGATGTGGTGTCGGTGGCCCGCGATCCGGGCAGCCGCGCCAAGATCGGCGTGCGCTCCAAGGACGGCTCGATCGATCCGGTGGGCGCCTGCGTCGGTATGCGCGGCAGCCGCGTGCAAGCCGTGGTGAACGAGTTGCAGGGTGAAAAGATCGACATCATCCAGTGGTCGCCGGATGTGGCGACCTTTGTGGTCAACGCGCTGGCTCCGGCGGAAGTCTCCAAGGTGGTTCTCGACGAGGAAACCGAGCGCATCGAGGTGGTGGTGCCGGACGAGCAGCTGTCACTGGCCATCGGCCGGCGCGGCCAGAACGTGCGCCTCGCCTCGCAGCTCACCGGCTGGGACATCGACATCATGACGGAAGCCGAGGAATCGGAGCGCCGCCAGAAGGAATTCGCCGCCCGCACCAAGCTCTTCGTCGACGCCCTCGACGTGGACGAGACGCTGGCCCAGCTGCTCGCCTCGGAAGGCTTTGCCGAGGTGGACGAACTGGCCCATGTCGAACCGCACGAGATTGCCTCGATCGAAGGCCTCGACGAGCAGACGGCGGAAGAACTGCAGAACCGTGCCAAGGCCTTCCTGGAGCGGGAAGCCGCCGAGATGGAAGAAAAGCGCAAGGCGCTTGGCGTTGCCGATGATCTTGCCACCTTCGAGGGCCTGAGCCCGCGCATGGTGGTGGGGCTGGGCGAGGCGGGCGTGAAGTCACTCGAGGACTTTGCCGACCTTGCCACGGACGAACTCACCGGCTGGAACGAACGCAAGAACGGCGAGACGGTGAAGCACAAGGGATATCTGTCTGAACATGGCGTGACGGCGGCGGAAGCCGAAGCCCTGATCCTCCAGGCCCGTGTGGCCCTGGGCTGGATCGAGGCGCCGGCTGTTGAGGCTGATGCCGAAGCCGAAGCGGAGCAGGACGCCTGAGCACAGCCGCAGCCACGGACGAGGACGACATGCCGGAGCGCATGTGCATCGTGACCCGCAAGGTCATGGATGAGGCAGATCTCCTGCGCTTTGTCCGCTCGCCCGAAGGCGAGGTGGTGCCGGATCTGGCGCGCAAGCTGCCGGGCCGGGGGGTCTGGGTTTCCCTCGCCAGGGACACGGTGGCGGAGGCCGCCGCCAAGGGGTTGTTTGCACGGGGCTTCAAGGCCCCAAGCAAGGCAGGCCCCGAACTTGCTGACGGGGTGGGAAAGCTGCTCCGGGGGCAGGTGACATCGCATCTCTCGCTGGCCCGGAAGGCCGGGGAGGCATTGTCCGGCTTCACCAAGGTGGAAGAGGCCCTGCGGCGGGGGCCGGTGCGGCTGCTGTTCCATGCGGCTGGCTCGGCAGGTGACGGCGGCAAACTGGACCGGCTGGCAGGCCCGCGGACGCTGATCTGCGGTTTCATGACGCCGGATGATTTGGATTTGGCTTTTGGCCGCACAAATGTGGTACACGCTGCCGTGGCTGACGGCGGGTTGGCAGAGCGGCTGTTGTTTCATGTGACGCGATTGTCGCGTTACGAGGGTTACGCTTTTAGGGCAGTTGGGTCAGAAGACGAGACATGAACGATACGACGGACAACAAGGACAAGACCGGTGGTTCCAGGCCCGGTGGCACGCTGACGCTGAAGCGCCCTGCGGTGGAACAGTCACGCGTCAAGCAGAGCTTCTCCCACGGCCGCACCAAGACGGTTGTGGTGGAGACCAAGCGCAAGCGTTTCGGTGATGACAAGCCTGCCGCCGCGCCGGAGGCAAAACAGGCCTTCCAGGCCCAGCCGCGTGTTGCCAGCCAGCAGACACAGGTGGCTCCGCCTTCGACCACGCAGCGGCCCTCGCCGCCGCCGCCGAACCGTTCCGGCGTTGTGCTCCGCACACTGACGAATGACGAGCGCGAGGCGCGCGAACGCGCGCTGGCCGATGCCCGCCTGCGCGAGGCTGACGAGCGCAAGCGCCAGGAAGAAGAACTTGTGCGCCGCAAGGTGCAGGACGAACGCGACCGCGTCGAGCGCGAAGCCGCCGCCAAGCGCAAGGCCGAGGACGATGCCCGCCACCAGGCGGAGGAGCAGGGCCGCCGCAAGGCCGAGGAAGCCGCCAAGAAGCTCTCCCCCAAGGCACCGGCACGTGATGAGGAAGAACAGGATGACGGCAGCCGCCGCCGCCCGTCGTCGGGCGGTCCGCGTCCGTCCACCTCCTTCCGCCCGGCAAGCCCCGCGGCAAAGGTTGTCTCCAAGCCTGCCGCTGCGCCGACGCGCACCAAGGCCGACATTGCCAAGAAGGAAATGCGTGGCCGCCTGACGGTGTCCAACGCCATGGACGAGGACGAGACGGCGCGCGGCCGTTCGGTGGCCGCTTTCCGCCGCCGCACCGAGCGCCTGAAGAACAAGTCGCACGGCTTCCAGATGCCGACGGAAAAGATGTCGCGCGAGATCATCATTCCGGAAGCGATCACCATCCAGGAACTGTCGAACCGCATGGCCGAACGCGCGGTGGACATCATCAAGCTGCTGATGAAGCAGGGCCAGATGCACACCATCAACGACGTGATCGACGCCGATACGGCGCAGATCATCGCCGAGGAAATGGGCCACAAGGTGAAGCGCGTGTCGGCCTCCGACGTCGTCGAAGGCCTCGATGCCGACAACGACGCACCCGATGCCCTCAAGCCGCGTCCGCCCGTGGTCACCATCATGGGCCACGTCGATCACGGCAAGACCTCGCTGCTTGACGCCATCCGCAAGACCAACGTGGTTTCGGGTGAAGCAGGCGGCATCACCCAGCACATCGGCGCCTATCAGGTGAACACGCCCAGGGGTGTGATCACCTTCATCGACACGCCCGGCCACGAGGCCTTCACCTCCATGCGCGCGCGTGGCGCCAAGGCCACCGACATCGCCATCCTTGTGGTTGCCGCCGATGACGGCGTGATGCCGCAGACGGTCGAATCCATCAATCACGCCAAGGCGGCGGGCGTTCCGATCATCGTTGCCATCAACAAGATCGACAAGCCCAACGTCAACCCGACGCGGGTGCGCACCGACCTGCTCCAGCACGACCTCGTGGTGGAAAGCATGGGCGGCGACATCCTTGATGTGGAAGTTTCGGCGCTCAAGGGCCTGAACCTCGACAAGCTGCTGGAGACCATCCTGCTGCAGGCCGAAGTGCTGGACCTCAAGGCCAATCCGGACCGTGAGGCTTCCGGCCTTGTCATCGAAGCGCAGCTCGACAAGGGCCGCGGACCCGTGGCGACGGTGCTGGTGCAGCGCGGTACGCTGAAGCATGGTGACATTTTCGTCGCCGGCTCGGCCTGGGGCCGCGTGCGCGCACTGGTCAACGAAAAGGGCGAACACCTGAAGACGGCCGGACCTTCCGTGCCGGTGGAAGTGCTGGGTCTCAACTCGGCGCCGGAAGCGGGCGACCGCTTTGACGTGGTGCCCAATGAAGCGCGTGCCCGCGAGATCACCGACTACCGTGAACGCGAACGCCGCGACAAGCGTGGTGCGGGTGCGGCGCGTGCTTCGCTCGAAACCATGATGAGCCAGATCAACCAGTCGGGCCGCAAGGAATTCCCGATCCTGGTCAAGGCTGACGTGCAGGGCTCGGCGGAAGCGATCGTGCAGGCTCTGGAAAAGATCGGCAACGAGGAAATCCGCAGCCGCGTGGTGCACTACGCGGTGGGCGGCATTTCCGAGAGCGACATTTCGCTTGCCGCGGCCTCTGGCGCCGTGGTGCTGGGCTTCAACGTGCGTGCCAACGGGCAGGCGCGGGACGCGGCACAGCAGCAGGGCATCGAAATCCGCTACTACAACATCATCTATGACCTGGTGGATGACATCAAGGCGGCGATGAGCGGCAAGCTGGCGCCGGAACTGCGCGAAACCTTCATCGGCAATGCCCGCATCCTCGAGGTGTTCAACATCACCAAGGTGGGCAAGGTGGCGGGCTGCATGGTCACCGAGGGCAAGGTGGAACGCGGCGCCAAGGTGCGTCTCATCCGCGACAACGTGGTCATCCACGAAGGCACGCTCTCCACGCTCAAGCGCTTCAAGGACGAAGTCAAGGAAGTGGTGGGCGGCCAGGAATGCGGCATGGCCTTCGAGAACTACCAGGACATGCGCAAGGACGACGTCATCGAATGCTTCCGCGTGGAGAAGGTGGCGCGCACGCTGGGGTGAGGCGGATGCGCTTTGTGAACAGGATCCAGGGCAGCCGCGGTGCGGCTGCCCTTTTTGTTTTGGTGGTGAGTACGTCACCTGCTCTGGCTGAGGTGTGTGACAAGAGCGAAGATGTTCCCTTGTCAACTTGGATGGTACTCATCCCCTTGGTTTTGTTAGCGTGGTTGGTGGTTTGCTGGCATTTTCGCGTCTGGCAGGTATATCTGGGGTTGGCCGCTCTGTTGCTTCTGTATGCCGCGTCGGGGGCATATGAATTGTTCTTCAACAACGCTTCTTTGTATCGGGCTTCGATTCAAGAGGGCTGCGCGACAGTGGCGGGTGGCATCCTGGGCGTGGTCTTGCTGACCCTGATTTCTGTCATGCTGGGTTGGTCAGCAAGATGGCTTCACGGCAAGACCAAGCCGGAGCATTGATGGTCGCGACCCAGTTTGCCATTTTTTGATGATGAGTTTTGTCGCAATGTTTTTGGAATTTGACGGTTGATGTCCAATCGAATTGACATTCCCGCCCAGGGCCGCGTCGTGGCGCGCTTCCATTCGACCCCGGACGAGGTGCGGCGGGCGCCGAATGCCTTCACGCCGCCCGCACTCCAGATCGGAACCCGGTGGGGCAAGCGCGGCCTGCTGGCGCTGGGACTTGCCATCGGTGCGGGGTGGGCCTTGGCGGCACCCTATTGGCCTGAGGGATGGAGCCGGCCGGTGATGACCGCCTCGTTGGCCTTTCTTCTGGGCATCGTGGCGGCACTCTGGATCAATTTCCGCCTGTGGAAGGGCCAGCAACGTTTCCTTGAGGGCCTGGCCCGGGAGGCCGACACCGAAGATGTTGTCGTGACCTGCTTTCCTGACCGCATCGCCTGGGCCACGCCGAGCATCAGCCATGCGATCACCTATGACGGCATGGACGAGGTCACGGAACAGCAGGGACTGGTCCTGATCCGCTTCAAGCTCTTTGTGCTGCACATTCCGGAACGGGGCTTTGCCTCGCCTCAGGACAAGGCCTTTCTCATGGACACGCTGTTCGCCCGCGTGGCGGCGGACAAACTCATCGGGCTTGCGGCCGCACAGGGTTGAACCGGCCGCCCAATGGCCCTAAGTGCTTCCCAACGATGACACCGGATTTTTCATGAGCCATTCCTCTGCCCCCTCGCAACGCATGCTTCGCGCCGGAGAACTGATCCGCCATGGGCTGGCGGACATTTTCATGCGCGGCGAAACTGGCGACCCGGAGTTGGAGCGGCTGAAGTTCAGCGTGGTCGAGGTGCAGATGTCGCCAGACCTGAAAATCGCCACGGCCTTCGTGCGCCCGCTCGTGATGGGTCAGGAAAAGAAGGTTCTGCACGCCTGCACCCGGAACCAGAACTACATGCGCGGGCTGCTGGCACCGAAACTGGACATGAAATTTATGCCGCAACTTCGGTTTCGGATCGATACTGCGCTGGATTACGCTTCCAAGATTGATGACATCCTGCATTCCCCGCATGTGGCGCAGGATCTCAAGAAAGACGATTGAGTGGCGAAACGCCAACGCAATCAACTGCATGGCTGGATCGTGCTGGACAAGCCGTTGGGTTTGACCTCAACTCAGGCCTTGGGCAAAGTCCGCTGGCTGGTGAATGCCGAAAAGGCTGGGCATGGGGGGACATTGGACCCGCTGGCCTCCGGTTTGTTGCCGATCGCCTTGGGCGAGGCCACCAAGACGATCCAATGGGCGATGGACGGCATGAAAACCTATCAGTTCACCGTGCAATGGGGCAGCGAAACCAGTACAGATGATCTCGAAGGAAAAATAGTTGCGACATCGAACTACTTCGTTAGCAGCAATGAAAACAATGTTTTACCGCGCAGCATGAGTTTTGCTGCAATGCGGCAAAATGTGTCGGCGGCCTTACTGTCATTTCATGGTGCGGTGCAGCAGAGACCGCCCGCCTATTCCGCCATCAAGGTCGACGGGGAACGGGCCTATGACCTGGCGCGGGCGGGCGAAGAGGTGGCGCTTGATGCCCGCACGGTGCAGATCGACAATCTCACGGTGATCGACTGGCCCACGCCATCGCAGACGACCTTCGAGGTGGTGTGCGGCAAGGGCACCTATGTGCGCTCCATTGCCCGTGACTTGGGGCGGGCGCTGGGCTGGCTTGGCCATGTGGTGATGCTCAGGCGGCTGGCGGTTGGCCCGTTCCGTGCGGCGGACATGATTTCGCTGGAAAAGCTCACGGAAATGGTCCATAGCCCCGCCAGCGAAAACAGCCTCAGCGGCATCCTTCGCCCCATCGAGAGCGTGCTGGACGGCATCCCGGCGCTGGATCTGATGGACCCGGATGCGCAGCGCCTCAGACATGGCCAGACGGTTATGTTGCAAGGGAATGCTCCCTTGGCGGCGGAGGTGGTTTTGGTGCGCCATGATGGCAGGCCCCTGGGGCTCGGTTCCATCGAAAACGGTGTGCTGAAGCCCAGACGTTTGTTCAACCTCTAGACTCCAGTGGAGATGCACGATGACGATGACTGCCGAGCAGAAGACTGCTCTGATCAAGAACAATGCCACCACGGCAAACGACACGGGCTCGCCCGAGGTGCAGGTTGCGATCCTGACGGAACGCATCAACTACCTCACTGAGCACTTCAAGACCCACAAGAAGGACAACCATTCGCGCCGCGGCCTGCTGCGCATGGTGAGCAACCGCCGCAGCCTTCTGGACTATCTCAAGCGCAAGGATGAAGCGCGCTATCAGGCGCTCATCAAGAAGCTCGAAATCCGCAGGTAACACGACTTTCCCTCCTCCATGTGGGGAGGGAGCAAGGGTGGGGGTCTGGCACTGCCGGATCATCCTGCCGTCGCCAGATCTGTTACATCAGCGCGACCCCCACCCCGGCCCTCCCCACAAGGGGGAGGGAGAAGAATGCCAAGCATGAGCGGGCGGACACCGAACAGCCGCCCGCGTCCCCGACAAGCAAACCGGCAATAGGGCCGGTTCACGCACGTCCAAAGGGGATGCCGTCCAAGTGATCGGTGCGAAAGTGGCGGCGAAGGACAATGGAAAAGGACTGACGATGTTCAACATCGACGTTGAAGAACTCGAATGGGGTGGCAAGCCGCTCCGCATGGAAACGGGCCGCGTTGCCCGTCAGGCCGACGGGGCCGTGCTCGTCACCATCGGTGAAACCACCGTTCTTGCCACCGCCGTTGCGGCGCGCAACGAAAAGCCGGGAATTGATTTCTTCCCGCTCACCGTCAACTACCAGGAAAAGACCTATGCCGCGGGCAAGATTCCCGGCGGCTACTTCAAGCGTGAAGGCCGCCCGACGGAACGCGAAACGCTGATCTCGCGTCTCATCGACCGCCCGATCCGCCCGCTCTTCCCGGATGGCTTCCGCCTGGAAACCCAGGTGATCGCTACTGTGCTCTCCTACGACCTTGAGAACGACACCGACATTGCGGCACTTGTCGCCTCGTCGGCTGCCCTCACGCTCTCCGGCATTCCCTTCATGGGCCCGGTCGGTGCGGCGCGCGTCGGCTACATCGATGGCCAGTTCGTGCTCAACCCGACGATCGAACAGCAGAAGCTCTCCTCCCTCGACCTCGTGGTCGCGGGCACGCAGGACGCGGTGCTGATGGTGGAATCGGAAGCCAAGGAACTTTCCGAAGACATCATGCTTGAAGCCGTGATGTTCGGCCACCGCGGCTTCCAGCCGATCATCGAGGCGATCATCCGCCTTGCCGAACGCTCGTCGCGCGAGCCGCGCGACTTCCAGCCGAAGGACCACTCGGCCGTCTACGCCGCCGTCAAGAAGCAGGCCGAAGCCGACCTGCGCAAGGCCTATGCCATTGCCAAGAAGGAAGAGCGCCAGGACGCCGTTGCCGCCGCCAAGGACAAGGTGAAGGCAGCGCTGGTCAACAAGGAAGACCCGAACGCCCCCTCGGAGCAGGCGATCGGTGAAAACTTCAAGCAGCTTGAAGCCGACATCGTGCGCAACAACATCCTCGACACGGGCAAGCGCATCGATGGCCGCGACACCAAGACGGTGCGCGCCATCATCGCCGAAACCTCGGTCCTGCCGCGCACCCACGGCTCGGCCCTGTTCACCCGTGGTGAAACGCAGGCGCTGGTGGTGACCACGCTCGGCACCGGCGAAGACGAACAGTACATCGACACGCTCGACGGCCTGACCAAGGGCAAGTTCATGCTGCACTACAACTTCCCTCCCTTCTCGGTGGGTGAAGTAGGCCGCATGGGGGCCACGGGCCGCCGTGAAATCGGCCATGGCAAACTTGCCTGGCGCGCCATCAATCCGCTGCTGCCGAAGCCGGAAGACTTCCCCTACACGATCCGTGTGGTCTCCGAGATCACCGAATCGAACGGTTCGTCCTCCATGGCCACGGTGTGCGGCTCCTCGCTCGCCCTCATGGATGCGGGCGTGCCGATGAAGGCGCCCTGCGCCGGCATCGCCATGGGCCTGATCAAGGAAGGCGACCGCTTCGCCGTCCTCTCGGACATCCTGGGTGACGAAGACCACCTCGGCGACATGGACTTCAAGGTGGCGGGCACGTCGGAAGGCGTGACCTCGCTGCAGATGGACATCAAGATCACCGGCATCACCGAAGAGATCATGAAGGTGGCGCTGTTCCAGGCCAAGGAAGGCCGCCTGCACATCCTCGGCAAGATGTCGGAAGCACTGGCCTCGGCCCGTGCCGGCCTTGGCGAACATGCGCCGCGCATCGAGCAGATCAAGATCCCCACCGACAAGATCCGCGAAGTGATCGGCACCGGCGGCAAGGTCATCCGCGAGATCGTGGAAAAGACCGGCGCCAAGATCGACATCCAGGACGACGGCACGGTGAAGGTGGCGTCCTCGTCGGGTGCGGCGATCACGGCGGCGCTGAAGTGGATCAAGTCCATCGTCTCCGAACCGGAAGTGGGCGAGATCTACGAAGGCAAGGTCGTGAAGATCATGGAATTCGGCGCCTTCGTGAACTTCTTCGGGGCCCGCGACGGCCTCGTGCACGTCTCGGAGCTTGCTCCGCAGCGCGTCAACAAGGTTGGCGACGTTGTTTCGGAAGGCCAGATGGTCAAGGTCAAGTTCCTCGGCATGGACAACCGCGGCAAGATCCGCCTGTCCATGAAGGTGGTCGACCAGGCCACCGGCGAAGACCTGAGCCGCAAGCAGGGCGACGCTGAAGGCGGCGACGAGAAGACCGGCGACTGAGTTTCGCGACAAAGTTGAAAACATCGAGCGCGGGGTCAGACATGGCCCCGCGTTTTGCTTTCGGTGCGCCTACCGGCGTGGCATCATGCGTTCGGGGCGACTTCCGGGAGGTCACATGCGCGCCGTTTTGTCAGTCACATTCATGGTCTTCATCTATACAGCGGCGGCCGCGCAGGATGCGCTGGACTGCGCCAACCAGATGGACCAGTCCACCATGACGCGCTGTGCCGGGCTGGATTTCGAGAAGGCGGATGCAGAGTTGAACCGCATCTGGCCGGAGATCAGGGACGAAGCGAAAAGCACGGACGAGGGGACGGGCAAGACGGAATTTCTTGATGCCCTGATGGCCTCCCAACGCGCATGGCTCGCCTATCGTGACGCGGAATGTGCTTGGCAGGGTTTCGAGGCCCATGGCGGCTCCATGGAACCGATGCTGGTGAATGCGTGCCTTGCCCAGAAGACCAATGACCGGATCAAGGAGCTGCAGGCAGAGGGACTGATGCAGTAGCCGTCACGGCTGACGAAGGCCACGCGAACTCGCATACTCCAGGCATTCCCGCCACGGCCTGATCGATGCCGAGGTGGTGGCGCTGTGCAGGGAGGTGGCGGCGCTGGCGTTGGCCAGCGCGAGGCATTGGGCGAGCGGCCAGTCCTCATGCAGGCCGAAGAGCATGCCGGCGTAGAAGGCATCGCCTGCGCCCACTGTTCCGACGATTTCGGATTTGGGGACGTTGACGGAGGGCGCGAAGGCCCTTTCGCCGGAGCGGCGCATGGCCAGTGCGCCGTCGGGGTGGTGGATACAGACGAGTTCTTGCACGCCAAAGTCCAGCAAGGCGGCGCAGGCGCGCTCCGCTGCGGGAATGTCGAGGCGTCCGTCCACCGTGACAGGCAGGCCGGACACTGCTTCGGCTTCCGTGTCGTTGATGATGAAATAGTCGAGCAGCGGCAGGCAGGGCCGCGTCTGGGCGCATTGCAGTTCACGCGGCACCGGGCACAGTTCCATGGCCGTCCTGTAGCCGCGGGCACGGGCGTTGCGGAGCACGGCGCGCCAGCCATCGCTGGCATCCATCGAGGTGGAGATGCCGGGCGAGCCGAGATAGAAAATTTTCCCCCGGGCATGGGGCGGCAGCATCTGTTCCGCCGTCATGGTGCTGTTGGCACCGGGGCGGAAGAAGAAGGTGCGCCTGCCGGTGGCGCGCGACGTCATGACATGGGTGACGTCAGTGGTCTGACCCGGCACACGGATCACGCCGGAGGTGTCGAGGCCTAGGCCGCCTGCGATGCGGATGAAGGTGTCGGCGGCGGGGTCATCGCCCACCAGGCAGGTCATGGTGACAGGAAAGGGTGCGCCCAATTTCACCAGCCCCGCCGCCGCGTTGTGGGGCGGACCTCCGGGCGCCTCGATGGTTTGGCGGATGAAGGCGATCTGCTCCTCATCCGGCCAACTGTCGATCATGTGGACGATGTCGAGGACGATGGTGCCTGCGAGCACGATGCCGGAGCGGATCATGGAAGTGCTCCCTCCCTCCAACCGTCATCCCGGCGCAGGCCGGGAGAGGGCTTTCTGCCTGCGGTGTGCAGGTGACCAAAGCCCCGCCCCGGCCTGCGCCGGGGTGACGGAGCGGAAGGGTGAAATGCTCGCACTTACTTCCTGTAACCGTCGAGCACGCTTTCGGTGATCTTCTGGTCGTCTTCCAGGGAACGCACCGCTGTGAGGTTCTTCTTGCGGAGGATGGCGTGGTATTCCTTCACGCCCTGCTCCGGGGTGAGGTCGCGTTCCACCACGCGGCGGAAGAGGTGGACGAGGTCAATCGGGCTCTCCGAGAGCTTGATCTTGCGGCCAAAGAGGGCGACGCGGGCGCCGGACTTTTCGCCCTGATGCAGAAGCTCGAAGGTATCCCGCGTGGTGCCGCCGGAACCACCGAGAATGCCAACCACGAGATTGCGGTCGTAGCTTGCCAGTTCCTCCATGGCCTTGCGGCCGTTGAAGGGCATCTTGAGGAAGAGCGGCGCATCGGCCGTGGTCATGCCTGCGACACAGCGCAGGATGTTGTCGTTGACGAAGGCGGGAATCTGCTCGGGCGAGAGGTTCTGCGGCGCATTCGGATTGAAAACTTCGAGGAAGTGGCGGAACTTCAGCTTTGAGGCTTCGGCGCGGAAGGCGTTGTAGGCTTCGAGATGGGCATAGTCGGCCGAGAGGTCATTGTTGAAGGTGACGGAGTAGAGGCCGAGGTCCGAGAACTTCCTGCAGTGGGCGAGGTTTGCCGTGCGGAAGGGGCGGGCCATTTCCTTGGCATAGGTGGAGTGGCGGGCGCGCCAGATGTCGGTGGCGTCGTTGGCGCGGATGGCCGGCGTCACCTTCGACTTCTTGAACAGGCCGGTTCTGGCGATGGCTTCGAGGGAGGAGGCGGCGACCAGCATGATGTCGATGTTGCCGTGCTTCACCATGTCCACCACGGTCTGGCGGAAGTGCTCGACGGTGTGGAAGCCCTTGCTTTCGTCAGCGAGGTCCTTCGGGCCGGTTGAGGAGGCGCCGCCGGACATCTCCGGGTCCTTGGCATCGGCGACGATGAAGTCGGCAGGCCTGTATTTGCCGGAGGTGATCTTCTTCAGCTTGACATCGAGGGACTTGATCATCGGGGTTCCATGGATTGAGTTGCACCGCCGAGCCTTATGGCGGCACACTGCATTTGAAACAAGCACAAGAGGTCAGAGCCACCATGCGCAAGACACTGGTCATGATTCCCGCCTTCGGCTGTGATGCCGGACTCTATGGTGCGATTGCCGGACGGCTGGCGGAAGCCGTGGAGGTCCGAAGCCATGTTGCTGCGCAGGACAGCTTCGGGGCCATGGTGGCAGAGGTATTGGCATTTGCCCCGGAACGCTTTGTGGTTCTGGGGACCTCCATGGGCGGGCGGCTGGCGCTGGAGGTGGCGCTGGCGGCACCGGAGCGGGTGGAGGGACTGGTGGTGATCGGGGCAGGTGCGGGTGCCGTTGCCGATCCGGCGGCGGGCCTGCGGCGCTCGGCCCGCATTCGTGGCGGCGAGAAGCAGCAGGTACTGATCGAAATGGGCAACATGATCGCGCATTTGCCGGGGCCACGGGGGCCTGCAACACGGGAGGCCTTCATCACCATGGCGCAGGCCATGGACCCGGAGACACTGGCCCGGCAGTCCGATGCGCTGGCGCAGCGCACAGACAAGTGGGGACGGCTCGGCGAGATCTCCTGTCCCGTGCTCTGTCTTTGGGGCGTGCACGACAAGTTCAGCCCGGCGGCGGATGGCCAGCGGATTGCGGCCTCGGTGGCGCGCGGAGACTATGTTGAACTGCCGGACTGCGGGCATTTCCCCACACTGGAATATCCGGATGAAACGGCGGCCGCGCTTGAGCGCTGGCTTCAGGCTGCGGTGCTGTAGGCGATGGCGCCCATCATGCCGGAATTCATGTGATAGACATGGTGGCAGTGGAAGGCCCAGGTGCCGGGGTTGTTGGCGTCGAACTGGATGGTGACCATGCCGCCCACAGGCACCAGCACGGTGTCGCGGAGCGCGCCGTCGATGCGCTCGTTGCCGATGCCGACGACCTTGAAATAGTGCCCATGCAGATGCATCGGGTGGGCCATGCCCGTCATGTTGTGGAACATCACCTCGTAGCGCTCGCCCTCGCGCACCTTGAAGAGCACGTCATGCATGGACGACTTGCCGTTGAGGCCCCAGACATAATCCGCGCCGCCGCCGGTGAGCATGACCATCTCGGTTTTTGAGACGGCGATCTCGGGTGTCTTGCCCATGAATTTCAGGCGGGCTTCCAGCGCCAGATCCAGTGGCGGCTGCACCTCACCCTGGTCGCTGATCTTCGCAACCGTCGCATCGCCAGCAGCGAGGATGATGCCGGACTGGCCCGTGCCGCCCTCCACCTTGAAGAGAACGGGATAGGCGCCCGGACCTTGCGGCAGTTCCAGCCGGATGTCGGCGCGCTGGGCGATGGCGAGCGGGAAGCGCTGGCCTTTCACGGGCTGCACGGCATGGCCATCGACGGCGATCAACTCGCCGGACAGCGCGCCGAGGTCGATCCACATGTTGCTGGCGGCGCTGGCGTTGATGATGCGCAGGCGGAAACGCCCGCCTTTCTCGGCCTTCACGACCTCCGGATCGTCCAGCGTGCGGTCATTGGCGAGGAAGGCATCGAAGGTGATGTCGTTCAGCATGGCAGACCCTGCCGCCGGGGCTTCACCGTGCCCCATGGCGCTGTGATCCATGCCTTGCATGTTTCCGCCACCATGTCCGGCGTGGGCCGCATGCCCGCCGCCGCCCGCCTGCAGTTCGGCAAGGATTTCCTTCGGATCGCGAAAGGTGAAATCATGCAGCATTACCACGTGCTCCTGCTCGTCATAGAGCGGCGCGTTGCTTTCCCGGATGATGAGGGGGGCGGCCAGCATCTGCTGTTCCTGCAGGCCGACGTGGGAGTGCATCCAATGGGTGCCGGCATCACGGGTGGCGAAGTCATAGTCGGCTGTTTCACCGGGCTTCAGCGGAGGGCCGGAGAGCATGGGCACGCCATCCTGCGCCAGCGGAGGCGTCAGGCCGTGCCAGTGCACCATGGTTTCTTCCGAGAGCCCGTTGGTGAGGCGCGCGGCGAAGCGTCCGTTGAAGACCATGTTCACGCCGTGGCGGCCCTGGTCATCAAGGATGCCCATGACGGTTGCCGCCTTGCCCTTGACCTCCAGCACGCGGGTGGTGACGCGCAGGTTGGCGACCTGTGCCGCGGCGGGAGTGGAGCGCGGCAGGCTTGCGAAGGCAGCGAGGGCGGCGGACCCCGTGAGCAGGCGGCGGCGGTTCAGTTTCGTGTCAAACACATGTGTCATGATGGCCAATCCTTTCCTGCCGAGTGCGGCGGACTGATGGCACCTGACCTTGGTGCTCTCAGAGGCCGCGGCCGATCCCGAGGAACTTCTCGCGGCGCTGGGTGCGCAAGACGTCCGGCGATACGCCTTCCAGCGCCTGGAGGGCGCGGGCCACGGCGTCGCCACCGGCGGCGATGGCCGCTTCCGGCTTACGGTGCGCGCCGCCCAGCGGTTCAGGGATGATTTCGTCGATGACACCGAGTTTCTTCAGGTCCTGCGCGGTGATCTTGAGGGCGGCGGCGGCATCCTTGGCACGGGCCGCATCGCGCCAGAGAATGGAGGCCGCACCTTCCGGCGAAATGACACTGTAAATGGCGTGCTCGAGCATCAAAACGCTGTTGCCCGTGGCGATGGCAATGGCACCGCCGGAGCCGCCTTCGCCGATGATCAGCGAAACAAGCGGCACGCCCAGTGACAGGCAGCAATCGGTGGAGCGGGCGATGGCTTCGGCCTGGCCGCGCTCTTCAGCATCGACGCCGGGATAGGCGCCGGACGTATCAACCAGCGTGATAACCGGCAGGCCGAAGCGGTCTGCCGTTTCCATGAGGCGCACCGCCTTGCGGTAGCCCTCCGGCTTCGCCATGCCCCAGTTGTGCTTGAGGCGGCTCTGGGTGTCATTGCCTTTTTCCTGACCGATGACGACAACGCCACGGCCACGGAAACGGCCCAGGCCGCCGACGAGGGCTTCGTCCTCGGCAAACTTGCGGTCTCCGGCGAGCGGCACGAAGTCGGTGATCAGGGTCTTGATGTAGTCGAGGGCGTGGGGCCTGTCGGGATGGCGGGCCACCTGCGATTTCTGCCACGGTTCAAGGTTGGCATAGAGATCAGCGAGGTTTTTGGACGCCTTCTTCTCCAGCGATTTCACTTCATCGGCGATCGACACCGAAGCATCGCCCTGGGCGAGGGCGCGCAATTCGGCAATTTTGCCTTCCAGTTCGGCAACGGGGGCCTCGAAATCGAGAAATGCCTGCAAGATCAACCTCGGAGCGTTTGTTCGATGATGTTACTGGCGGGGTGGCCCCAGATTGTCAACGTGTCTTGGCTGCGGCCTTCTTGCGGGCGAGGGGGTGAAATTCCTCCACCGCTGCCGTCAGCCGCGAGGCCTGCACATGGGTGTAAACCTGGGTTGTCGAGATGTCGGCGTGTCCAAGCATCTGCTGCACGGCGCGCAGGTCGGCTCCATGATCGAGCAGGCGTGTGGCAAAGCCGTGGCGCAACACGTGAGGCGAGATGCGCTGGGGTGCCAGGCCGGCCCGCGCCGCGAGCGCCTTCAGTTCAAGGGCAAAATGCTGGCGGGTCAGCGTGCCGGACTTGCCGTGTGACGGGAAGGCCCAGGGTGATTTTTCATCGTGGACGGCAAGGAATGAGAGATAGCGCGTCAGCACGCCACGCGCGCCGGGCGCCACGGGAACCATACGCTCGCGTCCGCCCTTGCCCTTGATCACCAGCATGTCCGCGTCCGCCGCGAGCTGGCGGCGGGTGAGGGTGATGAGTTCCGACACACGCAGGCCCGTTGCGGCCAGAAGTGACACAAGCGCATGCAGGCGCCAGGCCTTGAAAGCGGGTTTGCCCTTGGCGGCTGAGGCTTCTGCCGCAGCTGTTGCCAGAAGGGACTGGATCTCTGCCGCCGACAAGACCTCCGGCAGGCTGCGCTGCTGTTTCGGACTCTCGACGATCTGAGCCGGATTCTGCCGGGTGAAGCCTTCGCTGTGCAGGAAGGCGTGGAACTGCCGGATGGCGGAGAGGCGGCGCGCGGCGGTGCGGCGGGCGAGGCCGCGGGTTTCGAGCCCTTGCAGATAGTCGCGGACATGGGCTGTCGTGGCTGACTCCGGTGAGGCACCGGCGCGGGCCAGATCCTGCACATAATCGGTCAGGTCGTTGGCATAGGCGAGCAAGGAATTGCGGGCCGCTCCCCGCTCCGCCGCCATCATTTCGAGAAAGCGGTTGACCAGCGGTCCGCCTTTGCGCGCCTCAGTCCTGCCTGAGCTTTTCATGGGGCAGCGGGCGGATCACGTCGGACTGTTCGGGCGGGAAGGTGGCCAGCGCAAGGGCACCACCATAGACCGCACCGACCAGTGCGGCGATCACCAGGATGAATTTGAGGAAATCGGGAATCACTTGATGCGCAATGAAATCTGACACGACATAACCCCCGACCGTGATTGTGCCAGAAAGGCCTGCGGCCTGCACCAGAAAAATGCCTTTCTCAAAACCCATGCAATCCCGGCATTGATGCGCTATGAGGCCCCCGACATGGCCAAGCGTTCCACCAGCAAGGACCTCGAAGCCGCCAAGGCGCTGTTGCGCGGGCGGCCCATCGTGCTTGTGGGCCTGATGGGGGCAGGCAAGACCAGCATCGGGCGGCGGCTGGCCGAGAAAATGGGGCTCTCCTTCGTCGCCGCCGATCACGAGATCGAGGCCGCCGCGGGCAAGACCATCGCCGACATCTTTGCCGAACATGGCGAAGCCTACTTCCGCGATGGCGAGCGCAAGGTGATCGCGCGGCTGATGGAAAATGGCGAACAGATTCTCGCCACCGGTGGCGGAGCCTACATGAACCCGGAGACCCGGGCGCGGATCAAGGAAGGCGGCATCTGCGTCTGGCTGAAGGCCGACCTTGGCCTGCTGATGAAGCGGGTGATGAAACGCAATGACCGCCCGCTCTTGCGCACCGCCGACCCGGAGGCGGTGATGCGCGGCCTCATCGAAGACCGCTATCCTGTCTATGCCGAAGCCGATGTCACGGTGGAATGCCGTGACGTGCAGCACGCCCAGATGGTGAATGACGTGCTGCGGGCGCTGGCCCGCAAGGCCCAATCCGAATCCGCCGCAAGCCCAACCGTATCCGCATCATGAACACATCACACACGACTGTTGCTGTCGCCCTCGGCGACCGCTCCTATGACATCCTGATCGGTAACGGCCTGCTGGCGCGCGCCGGGGAACTGGTGAAACCGCACCTGAAGCGGCCGCATGCGGTGATTGTCACCGACGCAAACGTGGCGCGGCATCATCTCGCGGCCCTGCAGGCCTCTCTCTCGGCGGCTGGCGTGGGCAGTGATGCCATCGTGCTGGCCCCCGGCGAGAAGAGCAAGAGCTACGCCACGCTGGCCGAGCTGTGTGACAAGCTGCTGGCGGCAGGCGTCGAACGGCGTGACACCATCATCGCCTTTGGCGGCGGGGTGATCGGCGATCTCGCCGGATTTGCGGCGGCGATCCTCAGGCGTGGTGTCAACTTCATCCAGATCCCGACAACGCTTCTGGCACAGGTGGATTCCTCTGTTGGAGGCAAGACCGGCATCAACTCGCCCCATGGCAAGAACCTGGTGGGGGCCTTCCATCAGCCGCAACTGGTGCTGGCCGACCTTGGACTGCTCAAGACGTTGCCACGCCGGGAACTGGCGGCGGGTTATGCTGAAGTGGTGAAATATGGCCTGCTGGGCGACAGGGGCTTCTTTGACTGGCTTGATGACAACGTCGGCAGGGTATTTGCAGGTGACCTGGAGGCCATCGGCCACGCGGTGGCCGTGAGTTGCAAGGCCAAGGCCAATATTGTGGCGGAAGACGAGACGGAGACGGGCGTGCGCGCGCTGCTCAATCTCGGCCATACCTTCGGGCATGCGCTGGAGGCGGCAACCGGTTATTCGCAGCGACTGCTGCATGGTGAGTCGGTGGCCATCGGCATGGTGCAGGCCTTCCGCTTCTCCGAGGCCCGTGGCCTGTGCCCGCCGCAAACGGCAGGGCGCGTGGCGGCTCACCTGAAGGCGGCGGGGCTGCCCATCCATTCACGCGAGATTCCCGGTGATCTGCCACCCCCACAGGGCCTGCTTGAACTGATGCGTCAGGACAAGAAAGCTGTGGCGGGCAGGCTGACGTTCATATTGGTGCGAGGCATCGGCGAGGCGTTCATCGCGAAGGACGTGCCGGATGCGGACGTACTGCGGTTTCTGGAAGAGGACTTGAAACATCCATGAGTGGTGACATCGGCACTGCCGTTCTTTCCATCATTCTCCTGCTGCTGGTGGCAGCGTTTTTCTCAGCGGCGGAAACGGGACTGACAGCGGCCTCGCGGGCGCGGCTCAATGAAATCGAAAAGCGCGGCAGCACGCGGGCCAGCACGGCGCTGCGCCTGCTGGAAGCGCCGGAGCGCCTGATCGGCGCGCTGCTGCTCGGCAACAACCTCGCCAATATCACGGCATCGGCGGTGGCGACGGCGGCCCTCATCAAGATGTTCGGCGACAGCGGTGCGGTGATCGCCTCGGGCGTCATGACCGTGGTGATCCTGATCTTCGCCGAAGTGATGCCCAAGACCTATGCCATCACCTATCCGGAGAGGACCTCGATCTTCGTGGCGCCGCTGATGCGCGTCATCTCGGCGGTGCTCGGCCCCATCGTGCTGACGGTGGAGGTGATCGTGAAGTTCACGCTGAAGATGCTCGGTGCCAATGTGGATGACAGCAAGAACGTGCTCTCGGCACACGAGGAACTGCGCGGCGCAATCGATCTTCACCACAAGGAAGAAACGCTGGTGAAGACGGACAAGGACATGCTGGGCGGTATCCTTGACCTGAAAGACCTCGAGGTGATGGACGTGATGGTCCACCGCACCAAGATGGTGACGCTGGACGTGGCAGAACCCGTGAAAGACATCGTGGCGCAGGTGTTGAAGTCAGGTCACACGCGCATCCCCGTGTGGAAGGACAAGCCCGACAACATCATTGGTGTCTTGCACGCCAAGGCGCTTTTCGCCGCGATCCAGAAGGTGGAAGGTGAACATGGCAAGGTGAAGCTGGACGACATCCTCTCGGACCCGTGGTTCGTGCCGGACACGCGGCCGCTGGAGGACCAGCTCAACGCCTTCCTGCGGCGCAAGACACACTTCGCCATCGTGGTTGACGAATATGGCGAGGTGCAGGGCCTGATCACACTGGAAGACATCATCGAAGAGATCGTTGGCGACATCAAGGACGAGTTCGACGCGGTGGCAACAGGCGTGCGCAAGTCGAAGGACGGCTCGATCATCGTCGATGGCGCGCTGCCGCTGCGTGATCTCAACCGGGCGTTTGACTGGGAGCTGCCAGATGATGAAGCGACGACGCTCGCGGGGCTCGTCATCCACGAGGCGCGGATGATTCCGTCGGTGGGGCAGACCTTCAGCTTCCACGGCTTCCGCTTCGAAATCCTCAAGAAGAAGCGCCAGCAGCTGACTTCGATCCGGGTGATGAAGCTGGAGAAACCCGGCGACGAGACGGACGAGAAGACCGGCTGAGTCCCAGTATGAATCTCAGGCCTTCAGCACCTCGATGGCAAGGGCGTGAACGCGGGAGCGGAGTTCATTCGCCAGCACCTCGTTGACCTTGCGGTGCTGGTTGACGCGGCTCAGGCCATCCAGTGCCGCCGCGGCGATGCGGATGCGGAAATGGCTTTCGCCATCCGGGCGGCTGCCGGAGTGGCCTGCGTGGTGGTGGCTTTCATCAATGACGTCGAGGCTGGACGGGCTGAAGGCGCGCTCCAGTTTTTCCGCCATGCGTTTTCCGACGGGGCCCAATGCGTTCTGCACGTGATATGCCTTTGCTCCAATCAATCAAACCGGACATGAAGATGCGGAAAGCCTTCGCCTTTTTGTGCCCGATCGGGTAAAAGTCCGGGCTTCCATCGTTCCAACCGATTTCAATGCCTATATCCCATTCATGAAACTCGATTCAAAGTACTTCGACAAGATCAGGATCACGCCGCGTGGCTCCAAGCCGCAGCCCAAGGCGGAGGCCAAGTGCGAATGGCCGGAGTGTGAAAAGCCCGCGCGCCACAAGGCTCCGAAAGGCCGTGGCCAGGAGGGCCAGTTCCACAACTACTGCACGGCGCATGTGCAGGAGTACAACAAGACCTACAATTATTTCGCCGGCATGTCGGATGGCTCCATTTCGGACTACCAGAAGGCGGCGCAACTGGGCGAGCGGCCCACCTGGAAGCTGGGGCAGAATGCCCACGCCCGGGCCGGCTCGACCCGTGGCACGGCGCGGCGCCTTGACGATCCCATGGAAATCCTCGGCCGGGCGCAGCGCAAGCCGGCCGAACAGAAGCTGGGCCGCAGCCTGAAGCGCAACGAGATGAAGGCCCTGCTGACGCTTGGCCTTGACGAGAATGCCACACCCGATGACGCCAAGGCGAAATACAAGCTGCTGGTGAAGCGGCTTCACCCCGATGCCAACGGCGGCAGCCGTGCCAACGAGGACACGCTGAAAGCGGTCATCCACGCCTACGACACGCTTAGGGCCAGTGGCTTCTGCTGACTTGCCGGATGGGCCGCTTGCCTCTAGAAGGCTGTGCATTCCCCGAACGTGCGACGGATCAATTGGGCTTTTCCCGCCCCGTGACTGAGTGAGCTGACATGACTGCAACACCCAATGGCGCCAACGGCGCGATGCCCGGCAACCCCGACAAGATGGTTTCGGTGTCGCAGGTCTTCGGCTTCGAATCGAACATGATGGTGCCGGCCTATTCGGACACCAGCGAGCATGTTCCGGACCTGGACCAGGACTACCTGTTCAACAAGGAAACCACGCTTGCCATCCTTGCGGGCTTTGCCCACAACCGCCGCGTGATGGTGACCGGCTATCACGGCACCGGCAAGTCCACCCACATCGAGCAGGTGGCGGCGCGCCTCAACTGGCCGTGCATCCGCATCAACCTCGACAGCCACATCAGCCGCATCGACCTCATCGGCAAGGATGCCATCGTGCTGAAAGAGGGCAAGCAGGTGACGGAGTTCCGTGAGGGCATCCTGCCCTGGGCCTACCAGCACAACGTGGCACTGGTCTTTGACGAATATGACGCGGGCCGCCCCGACGTGATGTTCGTGATCCAGCGCATCCTCGAATCCTCCGGCAAGCTGACGCTGCTGGACCAGAGCCGCGTCATCCGCCCTCACCCGGCCTTCCGGCTGTTTGCCACGGCCAACACGGTGGGCCTCGGAGACACCACCGGCCTCTACCACGGCACGCAGCAGATCAACCAGGCACAGATGGACCGCTGGTCGGTCGTTACCGTGCTCAACTACCTGCCGCATGTGCAGGAGGTCGGCATCGTGCTGGCCAAGTGCAAAGCTTACGACACCGAGAAGGGCCGCAAGACGCTGGCCAACATGGTGCGCGTCGCCGACCTCACGCGCAACGCCTTCATGCAGGGCGACGTTTCCACGGTCATGAGCCCGCGCACGGTGATCACCTGGGCGCAGAATGCCGAGATTTTCGGCGGCGACCTCGGCATGGCCTTCCGCCTGACCTTCCTCAACAAGTGCGACGAGCTGGAACGCCCGATCATCGCGGAATTCTACCAGCGCTGCTTCGGTGAAGAGCTGCCGGAATCGGCGGCTCGCCTCGCCATCGCCTGAGACTGAAACACAATGGCGCAGGGCAAGGATGATCGCGCCGAACGCTTCAAGGGGGTGCTGGGCGCCGCCATGAAGACCATGGCGCTTGATCCGGAACTCAATGTGAGTTTCGGCAACGAGCAGCCGTCGCTGACCGGACACAAGGCGCGCCTGCCGCAGGTGAACCAGAATGCCTCGGCGCGTGACATTGCCGTGACGCGTGGCCTCGCCGACAGTTTCGCGTTGCGCCTTTCACACCATGCCGACAACGTGCATTCACGCTACAGCCCGGTGGGCAAGAATGCGCGCGCGGTGTTTGACGCGGTGGAGCAGGCACGCGTGGAAGCCATCGGTGCCAACGCCATGCCGGGCGTGAAGCAGAACCTCGGCGTGATGCTGGATGACCGCTACAGCCGCACCGTGGTCAACCGTTCCAGCAACCGGCGGGACACACCGCTGGAGGAAGCCGTCGGCCTTATCCTGCGCGAGCGCCTGACGGGCGAGGCGCCGCCGCCGGCGATCAAATCCTATGTCGATCTCTGGCGGCCGTGGGTCGAGGAAAAGGCCCACGACCAGCTGGATCACCTGAAGGACGCGCTCACCGATCAGCAGGCCTTCGCCCGGCTGTCACGCGAGCTGATTTCCGCCCTCGACATGGCCGATGAGCTGGGCGAGGACCCGGACAAGGGCGACGACAACGAAGAACAGGAAGCCGAAGAGGATCCCGGCGAGCGCAACGAGACTCCCGAAGGCGAGGAGCAGGAAAGCGAATCGCAGGCCGAGCAGATGGAGCAGGCCGAAGGGGAAACCGAATCCGCCGAGATGGAAGCCCAGTCGGTGGAAACCGACGAGCAACCCGAAGACGACGCGACGGAAGAGAACACCGACGGCGAGGAGCCGTTCCGTCCGCAACTGCCCTTCTCCTCCAACAACAACGAGGATTTCTACAAGGTCTATTCCAACAGCTTCGATGAAGTGGTGGAAGCCGACGACCTGTGCGACGCCGAGGAACTGACGCGGCTCCGCGCCTATCTCGACAAGCAGCTGGCCAATCTGCAGGGCGTGGTGGCGAGGCTGGCCAACCGGCTGCAGCGCCGCCTGATGGCGCAGCAGAACCGCTCGTGGGATTTCGATCTTGAAGAGGGCATCCTCGACACCGCCAAGCTGATGCGGGTGGTGATCGACCCGATGCATCCGCTGTCCTTCAAGATGGAAAAGGACACGCAGTTCCGCGACACGGTGGTGACGCTGCTGCTCGACAACTCCGGCTCCATGCGTGGCCGCCCGATCACGGTGGCGGCGACCTGTGCCGACATCCTGGCGCGTACGCTGGAGCGCTGCGGTGTGAAGACGGAAATTCTTGGCTTCACCACGCGGGCCTGGAAGGGCGGGCAGGCGCGCGAGAAGTGGCTGGCGGGCGGCAAGCCTGCCAATCCGGGGCGTCTCAATGATCTCCGCCACATCATCTACAAGGCGGCGGACGAGCCGTGGCGGCGGGCGCGGCGCAATCTTGGCCTGATGATGCGCGAAGGTTTGCTGAAAGAAAACATCGACGGCGAGGCACTGATCTGGGCGCACAACCGGTTGCTGGGGCGGCCGGAACAGCGCCGCATCCTGATGGTGATCTCAGATGGCGCCCCGGTTGATGACTCCACGCTCTCGGTCAACTCCGGCAACTATCTGGAACGGCACCTGCGGCAGGTGATCAACGACATTGAGGGCCGTTCACCGGTCGAACTCATCGCCATCGGCATCGGCCATGACGTGACGCGCTACTACAAGCGGGCCGTGACCATCGTGGACGCGGAAGAGCTGGGTGGTGCCATGACGGAAAAGCTGGCTGAGCTTTTCGATGACAAGGTGGCGCCGAAGTCGCCTGGACGCCGCGCACCGCCACGCGGACGCAAGGCCGCCTGACGCCTACTCCCCGTCCTTCACCCGTAAGGCATCGGCGAGGCGCATTTTGGCCGAGCCGGGTTTCAGCGGCTGCTGCTGCGAGGCGTGGGGTTTCCAGGCCATGGCCCAGGCAATGTCGAGTGTCACGCGGATGCGGCCATCGGGATCGGCGAAGCGTTGCTGATAGAGTTCGGCGACGCGGCCAAGGAGGCGGCGCGGCGTGAAGTGGCGGCTGCGGCCTGCCATCGGATTGGAAAAGCCCAGGCCCTTGAGTTCGGCCATGAGGGCCAGCGCATTGTCATAGCGCAGGGTGACGCGGTCCATGTCGGCAACGGGAAGCGCAAGGCCAGCGCGCTGCAGGAGGCCGCCAGCCTCGCGGAGGTCAATCATCGGCGCCACGCGTGGCGTGACACCACCCGTCATTTCGCTTTCTGCCGCCAGCCAGACTTCGCGCAATTCGCGCAAGGTGTCGCCGGCAAAGAAGGCAAAGAGCGCAAGGCCATCGGGGCGGAGCGCACGGGCGGCCTGGGCGAGATGGCCCGGCACATCATTGATGGTCTGCAGGTCGAGCAGGCTGACGAGGCAGGAGGTGGTCTCTGCTTCGAGCCTCAGGACGTCCTCAGGGGATGGAGACAACGTGCTGATTTTCAAGCATTTTCCGTCTTCAACCAAGATCTCGCGTGAAGCACTGGGACGGGCGGCGACGAGAACGGCATCCGGGAATGTGCGGTTGATCACAGCCATGCGCTCAGCCAGTTCGCGGGCGATGTGGCGGTCGAGGGCGTGCGCGGCATCACCCTGGGCGGCCCGCACGCGCGCCACATGGACAGCGCGATCAAAGATGTGGTGTGGTCCTTCCATGACGGATGAGCCGATAGCGGAAATTCCCCCGCTCAGCCAGCGCGGACAGGCGGCGGCGCGCTGGCTGTGGCGGGGCTTCGTGGACTGGATCACGCCGCCCCGCTGCGTGGCTTGCCGGACCGAGGTGACGGAAGGGGCCAGCCTGTGCCTCGCCTGCTGGCAGACGCTCACCTTCATCGACGAGCCGGTGTGCGAGGCGATGGGCACGCCGTTTGACTATGACCAGGGAGAAGGCGCGCTGTCACCGGCGGCCATCGCGGAACCGCCGCCGTGGCAGCGGGCGCGGGGTGCTGTTGCCTTCACCGAGACGGCCAAGCATCTCGTCCATCTTCTCAAGTACAATGACATGCATGAGGCAGGCCTTGCCATGGCCCGCATGATGCTGGGTCCGGGGCGGAAGCTGATCGCGGATTGCGATGTGATCCTGCCCGTGCCGCTGCACCGCAAGCGCCTTTGGCGGCGGCGCTTCAACCAGGCGGCCGTGCTGGCGCAGGAAATCAGCCGGGTTTCGGGCAAGCCTTATCTGACCGATGTGCTGTTGCGGCAGATGGTGACTCGCTCGCAGGTGGGGCTGACGGCGGAGGAGCGCCGGAAAAATGTGCGCCGGGCCTTTGCCGTTCCGCCGGAGAGACGGCCTGCCATCGAGGGCAGGCGGGTGCTGCTGGTGGATGACGTGCGCACCACGGGTGCCACGGCGGCGGCCTGTGCCGAGACCCTGATGGCAGCGGGGGCGGCGGGGGTGGATGTGCTGAGCTTCGCCCTTGTGCTGACGCCTGCGCAGTTACATATTGAGGCCTGACGGAATGGACCATGCCTGAGATCACGATCTATACGACGCCTTTTTGCCCCTATTGCCAGATGGCGAAGTCGCTGTTGCGCAAGAAGAACGCGGCCTTTGCCGAAATCGACGTGAGCGGCGATGCGGCATTGCGGCAGAAGATGACGGAGCGCGCCCATGGCCGCCGCACGGTGCCGCAGATCTTCATTGGCGCCACCCATGTGGGTGGCTGCGATGACCTGCACGCGCTTGACGCGGCGGGCAAGCTCGATCCCCTGCTGGCGGCCTGATGAAGATTGCCCTTGTCCAGATGCGCTCGTCGCGTGATCCGGCACGGAATGTGCCGGAGGCGGAGGCGCTGGTGCGGGAGGCCGCTGCCACGGGTGCCACCTATGTGCAGACGCCCGAGGTTTCCAACATCTTCGAGCCGGACAAGGACCGGCTGCGTGCCATCGTGAAAAGCGAAGGCGAAGATGCGCTGGTGCAGCGTTTTGCGGCACTGGCGCGGGAACTGCGCATTCACCTGCATGTAGGTTCGGTGGCGGTGAAGGCGGGAGACGGACGCATCGCCAACCGCAGCCTGGTGTTCGGCCCCGATGGCCGTATTGCGGCGCGTTATGACAAGATCCATCTCTTCGACATCGACTTGCCCAATGGTGAGAGCTACCGTGAATCCGCGACCTATGCGCCCGGTGACACGGCTGTGACGGTGGATGTGCAGACCGCACGGCTGGGGCTGTGCATCTGCTATGACGTGCGTTTTCCCCGCCTCGCCAATGCCTATGCCAATGCGGGTGCGACAGTATTGACCTATCCCGCTGCCTTCACGGTGCCCACGGGTGAAGCGCACTGGCATGTGCTGTTGCGGGCGCGGGCGATCGAGACGGGCAGCTTCGTGCTGACGGCGGCGCAGGGTGGCGAACATGATGGCGGCAAGGCCACCTATGGCCATTCGCTGGCCATTTCACCGTGGGGCGAAATCCTGGCGGAAGCGGGCACGGAGCCTTGCGTGGTCACCGCCGAGATTGATCCGGCACAATCGGTGCTGGCGCGGCAGCGCATCCCGGCGCTCAGGAATGCCCGGGACTTCGGCTTGAAATCGCCCTGAACGGTTGCTACCTCAAAGTCCATGATCCGCTATGATCTCATCTGCGACAAGGGCCATGCTTTTGATGGCTGGTTTTCGGACTCGGAAGCGTTCGAGAAGCAGACGAAGCGCGGCTTTGTCGAATGCACCCAGTGCGGCTCCAGCAAGGTCGAGAAGCAGCTGATGGCGCCGCGCGTTGGCACGAAAGCCAACAGGAAAAGTGATGCCAAGCCGCAACGCATGGCAGCGGTTCCCGCCGATCCGCGCATGGCACAGATGATGGCGATGATGCGCGAGATGCGCCGCCATGTGGAAGAAAATGCCGAGAACGTGGGCGACAAATTCGCCGACGAGGCCCGCAAGATTCACTATGGTGAATCAGAGGAGCGCGGCATCTTCGGCAATGCGACGGCCGACGAGGCGATGTCGCTGATCGAAGAGGGTATCGAGGTGCTGCCCCTGCCGCGCCTGCCGGAAGAACGGAATTGAAGCTGGTAGCAATTTTTGCTACCGTTGGCGCATGAGCAACGTCGAGAAAATCTCCATCGCGCTTCCAAAGGCGATGACCAAACTCATGAAGCGGGCAGTTGCCGGTGGACAATATGCTTCCACCAGCGAGGTTGTGCGCGAGGCGCTCCGTGACTGGCAGGAAAAACAGGATGCCCCTGCGCTCTCGCTCGAAGAGTTGCGCGCCCTTTGGCAGGAAGGTGTGGACAGCGGGCCGGGCACGCTCGGCTCCCTCGATGCCATTCTTGCGGAAGCAAGACGCCGCGTGGCCTCACGCAAGGCAAAGGCCACTTGAAGCTCTACAGTGTCAGACTTTCAGGCGCTGCCGAGACCGACCTGATCAGGCTCTACGAATGGGTGCATGGTGCTGCGGGCGAGGCCGTTGCTGACCGATTCTATGGCCGGTTGCGGCAATCAATCGAATCCCTGCAGTATTTTCCGGAACGCGGCGTGCTGCGTGAGAGCATTGCTCCCGCCGCGCGCCTGCTGGTCGTCGGCAATCATGTGGTGCTCTACCGGGTCGCCGGAAATGCCGTGGATGTCATGCGCGTGGTTTATGGCGCCGTGGACCTGACCAGGCTGTTGCGTTGATCAGGGCCATTCGCTTTCCCGGCTGAACCCCGTTTGGCGCGTGGTGTCGGGGCCGACATTGACCGTCACGCCGCCTTCTGCGCCACCAGCATGTAGTTGACGCCCATGTCGCGGGAGCGGCGCCAGTCTCCGGCGAGGGGGTGGTAGGTGACGCCGCTTTCGTCCGTCACGTCAGTGCCGTTGGCGGCGATCCAGCCCTTCAGTTCATCCGGGGTGATGAACTTCTCCCACTGGTGGGTGCCCTTGGGCAGCCAGCCCAGCACATATTCCGCGCCGACGATGGCGAGGGCGAAGGATTTGCCGGTGCGGTTGATGGTGGCGACGAACATCAGGCCGCCCGGCTTCAGCATGGAGAGGCAGGAGCGGGTGTAGGCTGCGGGATCGGCCACATGCTCGATCACCTCCATGTTGAGGATGACGTCGAACTGCTCGCCCGCCGCGGCCAGATCCTCGGCGAGGCCGACGCGGTAATCGACGGTGAGGCCCATCTCCTGGGCGTGGACGGTCGCCGTCTTGATGTTCTTTTCCGAGGGGTCAACGCCCACCACGCTGGCCCCGAGGCGGGCCATGGGCTCACAGAGCAGGCCGCCGCCGCAGCCGATGTCAAGGAAACGCAGGCCTTCGAAGGGGCGGCGGATGAGGGGGTCGCGGGCCAGTCGGGCGGTCACCTGTTCCTTGATGTAGTCGAGGCGGACCGGATTGAAGACGTGCAGCACCCCGAATTTGCCCTTGGGGTTCCACCATTCGGCGGCCATGCGGGAGAATTTCTCCACTTCCGCCGGGTCGAGGCTCGCGGGGCGGGCTGCCGTATCGATTGTCATCCTGACCTCACTCCAAACTTTTCAGGCCCAAACCGGGCCCCTTATATTGCATCGCACGGGCCCGTCCACTATGAGACGGCGCGACGCGTCTGGGGATTCCCTGATTGATGCCTGCAATGGGCCGAAATCGTTACGATTTCCGGTGGCGTCCGGATTTAAAGCTGGATTAGGGAAACGTGGGCCCATGGGCCGTTTGGTGATGAAATTCGGCGGCACGTCGGTTGCGGACATTGAACGCATCCGCAACGTCGCGCGCCACGTGGAACGGGAAGTCAAGGCGGGCAATCATGTGGCGGTGGTGGTTTCGGCCATGGCCGGCACGACCAACCAGCTGGTGGAATGGTGCCGCCAGGCCGCAGCCGTGCATGACGCCCGCGAGTATGACGCCATTGTCTCTACCGGCGAACAGATCACGGCGGGGCTTCTCGCCATCGTGCTGCAGGACATGGGCATACCGGCGCGCTCCTGGGCGGGCTGGCAGATCCCCATCGAAACTGACGGCGTGCATGGTGCCGCCCGCATGACCCACATCAACGGGGCTGAAATCGTCAAGCGCATGGAGCAGGGCCAGGTGGCGGTGATCACCGGCTTCCAGGGCATCGGCCCGGACAAGCGCGTCTCCACGCTGGGACGTGGCGGCTCGGATACCTCGGCGGTGGCTGTCGCTGCGGCGCTGGAGGCGGCCTGTGACATCTACACGGACGTCGATGGTGTCTATACCGCCGATCCGCGCATCGTCACGGCGGCCCAGAAGCTCGACCGCATCTCCTACGAGGAAATGCTGGAGCAGGCGTCGCTCGGCGCCAAGGTGCTGCAGACCCGTTCAGTCGAACTCGCCATGGTGTACAAGGTGCCGCTGCAGGTGCGCTCTTCCTTCGAGCCGCCCGACTCGCCCAACCAGAACAAGCCCGATGGCACGGGCCCCGGAACAATCGTTTGCGATGAGGACAAGATCGTGGAACAGCATGTTGTGAGCGGAATCGCCTATTCGCGCGACGAGGCCAAGGTTTCCATCCGCCGCGTCAAGGACCAGCCCGGCGTTTCGGCAGCAATCTTCGGGCCGCTGGCCGAGGCCGACATCAGTGTCGACATGATCGTGCAGAACCTGTCGCATGACGGTGCCTTCACCGACATCACCTTCACGCTGGCGCGCAAGGACCTGCGCAAGGCCATTGAAGTGATCAACGCCATGAAGTCCAAGGTGGGCTTCGACGACGTGGTGCATTCCGCTGATGTGGCCAAGATTTCGGTTGTCGGCATCGGCATGCGCAGCCACGCGGGTGTCGCCGCCAAGATGTTCAAGTCGCTGGCCGACAAGGGCATCAACATCCAGGCGATCACCACCTCTGAAATCAAGGTCTCGGTGCTGATCGACGAAGCCTATACGGAACTTGCCGTGCGGGCCTTGCATCAGGCCTACGGATTGGACAAGAAGTAAGGCATGATCCGCGTCCGCCCGGTTCCCGTCGCCATCCGCCCGGTCTTCAAGGCCCGGGCATGGTGGGGCTTTGGGCAAACGGGCCGCGCCATGCATTACCGTTACAAGCGCCCCTAAGGACACGTCTCATGGTCAGTGCCACACTCGGCCCGCGTGTCCTCCTCAGACGGCTCCGGGAAGTGATGGCGGAGCCGGAGACAGCGCAGGTCAAACTCGACAAGATCGTCATGATCATCGCCGCCAACATGGTGGCGGAGGTCTGTTCCATCTATGTGATGCGGCCTGGCAATGTGCTGGAACTCTACGCCTCGGAAGGCCTGAAGGCGGAAGCCGTCCACAAGTCAAAGCTCAAGTCGGGCGAAGGCCTTGTCGGCCTGATCGCCGAGCAGGCCATCGGCCTCAATCTCTCGGACGCGCACACCCACCCTTCGTTCAAATACCTGCCGGAAACGGGTGAAGAGATCTACCAGTCCTTCCTCGGCGTGCCGGTGATGCGCGGTGGTGCCGTCATCGGCGTTCTGGTGGTGCAGAACCGCACCAAGCGCAACTATTCCGAGGAAGAAGAAGAGGCACTGCAAACCACCGCCATGGTGCTGGCGGAGGTCATTGCCTCCGGTGAGCTGCAGGAGGTGGCGCGCGAGGTGGCGATCGACGTCGCCCACATGCGCAGCCACAATCTCAAGTTCGAAACACTGGCCGAAGGCATCGCCCTTGGACAGGTGGTGCTGCATGAGCCGCGCGTCGAGATCGAAAACCTCATTGCCGAGAGCATCCCCAAGGAACTGAAGCGGCTTGAGGATGCCGTCCAGCAGCTCAGGGCGCAGGTGGACGAACTTCTCGATGGCTCCGATGCCATGCGGGCCACGGATTATTCCGACGTGCTGGAAACGATCCGCATGTTCGCCCACGACAAGGGCTGGGTGAACCGGCTGCGGGACGCGATCCAGACCGGCCTCACGGCGGAGGCCGCGGTGGAGCGGGTGCAGAACGACAACCGTGCCCGCATGATGCGCATGCAGGATGAATACCTGCGCGAGCGCATGCATGACCTCGACGACCTGTCGAACCGGCTGTTGCGCATTCTCACCGGTGCTGTCGCCACCGCCTCGCGCACCGACCTTCCCGCCAACGCCATTGTCGTGGCGCGCAACATGGGACCGGCGGAACTTCTCGACTATGACCGCAGCAAGATCCGCGGCGTGATCCTCGAGGAAGGCGGCAAGACCAGCCATGTGGCGATTGTTGCCCGGGCGCTGGGCATTCCCGGCATCGGGCTGGCGGAAGGCCTGATTGACCTTGTCGATCCGGAAGACGACATCATCGTCGATGGCGGCACGGGAGAAGTGTTCGTGCGCCCGAGCCAGGAGCTGCAGAAGGCCTATGGCGAGAAGGTGCGCTTCTATGCGCGCAAGCAGGCGCAGTTCGCGGCACTCCGCGATCTGCCCTCTATCACCAAGGATGGCGCCAACATTGAACTCAACATCAATGCGGGCCTGATCGTGGATTTGCCGCACCTGCATGATTCAGGTGCTGCCGGGGTCGGCCTCTACCGCACCGAACTGCAGTTCATGATGGCGCAGCGCTTCCCGCGGCTTTCCTCTCAGGTGCGCCACTACCAGCAGATTCTCGACCAGGCGCAGGGCAAGCCGGTGGTGTTCCGCACGCTCGACATCGGTGCCGACAAGACGCTGCCCTACCTGCGCCAGCCGCGCGAGGAAAACCCGGCATTGGGCTGGCGCTCGATCCGCATGGCGCTGGACCGTCCGGCCCTGTTGCGCCTGCAAATCCGCGCCATGCTGATGGCGGGTGCGGGCCAGGACATCCGCATCATGTTCCCGATGATCGCCGATGTGGATGAGTTCCTGCAGGCCAAGGCGGCGGTGGACAAGGAAGTGGCCTATCTGACGCTGCGCCGCCACGCCCTGCCCACAACGCTGAAGATCGGCGTGATGATCGAAATCCCGTCGCTCATCTGGCAACTGGATCACCTGCTGCCGCTGGTGGACTTTGCGTCCATTGGCTCCAACGACCTGGTGCAGTTCCTGTTTGCGTCTGACCGCGGCAACCCCAAGCTTGCTGGCCGCTACGACCCGCTGTCGCCGTCAGCCCTTTCGGCCATGCGGCTGATTGTCGAAAAGGGCCGCCAGCACAGCAAGAAGGTGACGCTTTGCGGTGAACTGGGCGGGCGGCCGCTGGAGGCGATGGGGCTTGTGGGCATTGGCATGACCTCCATGAGCATGGTGCCGTCCGGCATCGGCCCTGTGAAAGCCATGATCCGCTCACTGGACCAGAACAAGCTGTGGGGGTTCATGCAGCCGCTGCTCAAGTCGCCGCTGCATTCGCTGCGTGGCGACCTGATGGAATTCGCCAACCGCAACGGCGTGGTGATCTGAGCCCGCAAAAAAGAAGCCTCCCGCAGCACCCCTGCGGGAGGCTCTTGTGTGCCTTCCATATTCCGCCCCCGGTCAGGAAGGCACCGCCCCGCTAAAGCGGCAACTTGTCCTTCACGTGCTTCCACACCGTGGCGTTGTCCTGGTGAGTGTAGTCGTGAATGATTTCAGCGATGATGTGCTTGTGGGTTTCCTTGTTCAGCGCCTTGCGCAGAATACCCATGGCAACGGCCGGGGCCACCAGCATCACCTGGTCACACTCCTTCTTGGCGACGCCGGTCTGCACTGTCTCGGCCAGCGTGCTGAGGAACTTGTCTTCGGTGCGTTTTTCCGGCGACGGCTTGAAGGCGGGTGTGTGATGCACACCAGCGGCCAATTCGCCGTGGTGGTGGGCAAGGCGCGGATCGTGCTTGTTGACCAGCGGCAGTTCACTCACGCCTTCGTCGCGGTGCTTGTTGAGCAGAATACGGGCATGGCCGCCGTCTGCCACCACAATCCAAGTCTTCCGGGTTTCGTCCTTCATTCAGGAAATCTCCATTGGTTTTGAAGTGAACTCTTGCCGGACCGGACACGGTGCGCATTGATCGATATCAATCGCAAATTTCACCAATCCGCCCCGCCTGTTAGGGCATCGTTCACCATTCTTGGCCATTGTCTTGGTTAGTCAGTTGTTAACGGCAGCGCCTGCTGCCGCGAGGTGAGAAGGCCATGGACCAGACGTTTTCCCAGGATGTGAACAGCAACGCCGCGACAGAGGATCAGGCAGAAGCACTTTCTGCCCTTCGCGACAAGCCGGACGGCATCATGGATCCGGCAGGCGAAGCGGGCTGGTATCTCGAACGGGAACGGATGCAGCGCGGGCTTTCGCTTGACGATGTGGCGGCCTGCACGGGCATCCACCCCTACCATGTGGAGGCCATCGAATATGGTGACATGACCCACATGCCGCCACGTCTTGAGGCGCTGGAAATGATCGCGGCCTATGCGGATTTCCTTGGCTTCGATCCTGATCCGCTGTTGCAGCACTATGCCTCGTTTCTGCCACGGCCGGAGGTGGCGCCGCGCCACCATCCCGCCAATCCCGGACCGATGATGAGTGCGAAGATCCTTCCCTTCGGCAAGTTCCCGAAGATTCCGGCCATCGACTTCAAGGCGATCAAGCTGCCGCCCATGCCGAAGGTGCCAGGTGGCCGCAACGGAATCGTCGCCTCGGTGGCCATCGCCGTCATGCTCCTGGGCGGTTCCTTCTTCTATATGGGCGGACCGGGTTCGCCTGATGTTCAGCAAATGGCGGCCAACAGCGATCCGATGCCGACGGCCACGACCGGCCCTGATGCGGCCGAGGTGAAGATCACGCAGGATGCGATTGCTCCGCAGGACACGGCTGAACTGCCTGCGCCTCTCGACCAGCCAATTCCCGGCCTCGGCGAAACGGAGGCTGACCAGGCCTCGCTTCCAGAAGGTGAGTCCACTGGCGATCTGGGTGCCTTCATTGCCGAGCAGGTGGATGGTGCCGATCCCGAAACCGTGGCGACGACGAGCAAACCCGTTGAACTTGCGCCGGCAACGCCCGGCGAAGGCAAGGTGTTTGGCAGCAAGGACGCGGACGTCCGTGTCGTGCTGAAGGCCACCAAGGCCATCTGGCTTCTGATTGAAGACGGGCAGGGAAACCGCGTGGCGACGCAGATGCTCAATCCCGGTGACACCTATCGCGTGCCCAACCGTGACGGGCTGGTGGCCATTGCCCAGGATGGCGGAGCGCTGGTCTATGCCGTCGATGGCGTGGAAAAGGGCGTGCTGGGCCTGCCCGGCTCGTTGCTTGCCGCTGAGCCGCTGGACCCGAAGACGCTCGCCAGCAAGAGCTGAGCCTGTTCCATGCGGGCATTGGTGCAGCGGGTTTCCGAGGCCCGTGTGACCGTGGATGGCCGCGTCACAGGTGAGATCGGGCGCGGCTTTCTGGTTCTGGTCTGTGCGATGCAGGGCGACAGCGTGGCTGAGGCTGACTGGCTGGCCCGCAAGATCGCAGCCTGCCGGATTTTCCGCGATGATGCGGGCAAGATGAATTTGCCGCTTCAGGCGGTTGACGGTTCCATCCTCGCCGTCAGCCAGTTCACGCTGGCCGCCAACGGTTGCGAAAGTGGCAATCGGCCCGGCTTTTCCGCAGCAGCGGGCGCCATGGAGGGCGAGGCCCTTTATGAGCGGTTTTGTACAACGCTCGCTGGCGCAGGCCTGCAGGTTGCGCGCGGCGTCTTCGGTGCAGACATGAAGGTCTCGCTGGTCAATGACGGCCCGGTCACGATCTGGTTTGATACCGCCAACAGATGATTGTAGAGAGCGCCAGCCATGGCCGCTCTTCCCCCCGAAAAACTGGACCGGATTCTTGAACGCTTTGCCGCCGTTGAACACGGGCTGTCGAGCGGTGCCACGGGCGAGGCCTTCGTCAAACTCTCCAAGGACTACGCGGAACTGGAGCCTGCCGCCAAGGCGGCGCAGGAATTGCGGGCGGCTTATGGCGAGTTGAAGGGCCTTGACGAGATGATTGCGGCGGGCGGCGAACTCGCGGCCATGGCGGGCGACGAGCGGCCCGTGTTGGCTGAACGGATCGCGGGCCTTGAACACAACATGCGCCTGCTGCTGCTGCCCAAGGATGCCGCCGACGCGCGCAACGTCATTCTGGAAGTGCGCGCCGGGACCGGGGGCGACGAAGCCGCGATTTTTGCAGGCGACCTGTTCCGCATGTACCAGCGCTATGCCGCAGCGCAGGGCTGGCGGGTGGAATTGATCTCCGCCAGCGACGGCGAGCATGGCGGCTACAAGGAAGTGATCGCCAACATCTATGGTGCGGGCGCTTATGCCAAGATGAAGTTCGAATCGGGCGTGCACCGCGTGCAGCGCGTGCCCGACACCGAAACACAGGGGCGCATCCACACATCGGCGGCAACCGTGGCGGTGCTTCCGGAAGCCGAAGAGGTGGACATCAAGATCGAGGACAAGGACCTGCGGATCGACGTGTTCCGCTCCTCCGGTCCCGGCGGCCAGTCGGTCAACACAACGGACAGCGCGGTGCGCGTCACGCATCTACCGACCGGCATTGCGGTGGCGCAGCAGACGGAAAAGTCGCAACTCAAGAACAAGAACATGGCGATGAAGCTGTTGCGCGCCAGATTGTACGAGATCGAACGCGAGCGCATCGATTCCGAGCGCAGTGCCACGCGCAAGGGACAGGTGGGGTCCGGGGACCGCTCGGAGCGCATCCGCACCTATAATTTCCCGCAAGGGAGGCTTACTGACCATCGCATCAACCTGACGCTCTACAAGCTGCCGGAGATCATTGAGGGCCCGGCATTGGAAGAGGTGATCTCGGCGCTGATTTCCCACCATCAGGCAGAATTGCTGGCGGCGGAAGATGGCGGCGGCTGAGAGCACAGTTGCCGCCCTGGCGCGTGGGCGGGCGCTGCTGGTGGCGGCGGACTGCGTGGACGCCTCGCTTGATGCGCGGCTGTTGTTGCAGGCAGTCCTCGGGTTTGACCATGCCGGATTGATTTTGGCCGGGGAGCGGATGCTGTCGGCGGAGGACATGGCGCGCTACGATGCCCTTTTGCTGCGCCGGGCGGCGGACGAGCCTGTGTCCAAGATCCTGGGCGTGCGTGAGTTCTATGGCCGCCCCTTCCGCGTGACGGCGTATGTGCTTGATCCGCGCGCCGATACGGAAACCCTGGTTGAACTGGCGCTGGAGCAGGCTCTTCCTGCGGGTGGACACGTGCTTGATCTTGGCAGCGGCAGCGGCGCCCTGATCTGCACCCTGCTGGCAGAATGGCCGCAGGCGACGGGTGTTGCCGTTGACCTGTCACCGGCAGCCCTTCAGGTGACAGAGGAGAATGCGCGGGCACTGGGGGTGGACGACCGGTTGACTGTTCTGGAAGGTGCGTGGTTTGCGCCTGTCGCGGGCCGCTTTGATCTCATTGTGTCCAATCCGCCCTACATTCCCTCGGGCGACATTGCCGGATTGCAGCCTGAAGTCCGCGCGCATGATCCGCATCTGGCGCTGGATGGCGGGCCGGATGGTTTGACCTGTTACCGCGCCATTGCAGCGGGGGCGGCGGCCCATCTGGCACCTGCAGGACGGATCATTGTGGAGGTCGGGGCAGGGCAGGCTGCCGATGTCAGCAGCATTTTTGCCGGGGCCGGTTTTCACCTGTCGGCTGAGCGGCGGGACTTGGGCGGGCACATCCGGGCCCTGCAGTTCGGCCAGCTTGCGTGAAATTCCTTGGAATCGGAGCGTGTTTCCGCTATCTAGGGCTTGTATCCCCTGCCTTTTGAGACTGTTCAGCCGATTGAGCCGGGTTTTGCTTTCCTAATCGCAGCGAAATCCGAATCCCCGTGCGTACAGACCAGGCGATGAATGTGCCCCACAAGGTCACGTACGGAGGCGGCAGGGTCTGCAAGCAGGACAACATGATTGCCCAGTCGTTTTAAATTCTGACTCGCATCCATCCAAACCGGACGTTGCATTGCGATGCGCCGGGTTGTGGACAGCGTGTTGCTTTAGGTGATCCCAGATGAGACCCGGACAGAACAATTTCAAGAACCGCAACCGGAACCGCAACCGCAACCGCCATGGTGGCGGCGGCAATGGTGGTGGCGGCGGCGGAAATCCCGGCAACAGGGTGCTCGATTCCAACGGGCCGGACGTGAAGCTCCGTGGCACGGCCCAGACGATCGCCGAAAAATACATGCAGCTGGCGCGCGACGCGGCCTCCTCGGGCGACCGGGTGATGGCGGAGAGCTACTACCAGCATGCCGACCACTACTACCGCCTGTGGCTGGCGGCCCAGCCCGCTGGCCAGCCCATCCAGTTCTCGCGCCGTCTCGATGAGGACGTGGAGGACCTGGAAGGTGGTGCGGAAGGTGAAGACGAGGCTGCCGAAACACCCGGCGACGCTGCCGAGGCTGGAGAGGTTGTGGCCAGTGAAGGTGGAGCGCCAGCCGAGGGCGACGCGGCCGCAGGTGACGAAGGCGGCCAGCGTCCGTTCCGCGCCCGCGACAACCGCGACCAGGGAAACCGTGACCAGCAGGGTGGGGGGCGCGAGCGCTTCCGCAACCGTTGGCCGCGCCGGGGCGAACGCAATCCCGAGGCCCGTGACGGCAATGGTGCAGCCCCTGAAGCCGCCGGCGAAGAGGGCGATCGCCCGGATCGTGGCGAGCGCGCTGAGCGCCCCGAAAGGAATGACCGTCCCGAGCGCTTTGAGCGTGCGCCGCGCCGCGAACGGGCGGAACGGCCTGTGGATGCGGCACCTGCTGCCGAAGGCGGCGGCGACTGGGAGGCTCCGTCCTTCCTCAAGCGGCCAGTGCCCGCAGTGAGCGTTGGCAGTGACGGTGAGGCCACTGATGCTGCCCCGCAGCCGGGAAAGCGCCCGCGCGGGCGCCGTCCGCGCTATGGTGAGGAAGGTGTCACGCCGAATGAGCCCGTTTCCGGCGAAGAGTGATCTTCGCCGAACGCGGCAACATTTCCGGATTTATTTCATCGGGCCATAGGCCAGCCGGTAGGTGAGGGCGACGCCGCCAGCACCCCCGATGATGTTGCCAATGGTGACGGGCACGAGATTGCCGAGATAGCCGGAGAGTGTGACGTCCGCGCCCGCCGCCCAGCCGGCCGCCAGAAGATACATGTTGGCGATGGAGTGCTCGTAGCCCAGCAGCACGAAGCCTGCGATGGGCAACAGGATGGCGAGGATCTTGTCAGATACACTTCGGGCCGCAACCGTCAGCCAGACGGCGAGGCAGACCATCATGTTGCAGAGGATGCCGCGGATCAGAGCCTCCTGAAAGCCGATGGACAGTTTCGCCGTGGCGATCTTCCGGGCCGTTTCGCCGGGTGGTCCGCCGAGCAGGCCTGAGGCGTGCATCAGTGCGGCGACCAGCAGCGCGCCCACGAGGTTGCCCGCGAAAGCATAGAGCCAGTTGCGCAGAAGCGCCGGGGTTGTGACCTTCCGGTCCACCCAGGCCATGACCAGCATGGCATTGCCGGTGAAAAGCTCGGCTCCCGCCACCACGACGAGTACCAGCCCAAGTGAGAAGACGAGGCCACCCAGGAAGCGTGTGGGGCCGTAGGCGAGGTCCGTTCCGGTGACGACGGCGGTGAAGGCCGCCGCACCCAGCGAAATGAAAATTCCCGCCATGACTGAAAGGACAGTGAGCGGAAGGGCGTGGAGCCCCGCCTTTGTGGCTCCAGCCTCTTCAATGCGCTTGGCCACTTCCGCCGGTTTGAAGGCATCGATCCCTGTGGGGTCATGGCGTGGCAATTCCGGTGACTGGCTCGGTGGCATGGTGGTTCCTGCAGTTTTTGCATGACAAGTCTAGCGGTCTCTACGGGGAAATCCCATGATTCCGGTCAAATGGTGAAAGCCCTGGGCGCGGCGCTTGTCTTGCGAAAAGGCCTCCCCATATCAGGCCCAAGTTCAGCCGGTGACGGCATATCTGTTGACGGCGTTTCTGGGGGTGCCTTCGGGGTCCCGGGGAAGCGCGCTGAGGAGGAGAGTGGCTATGGATTTTTCAAAGTACACGGAGCGTTCGCAAGGGTTCATCCAGTCGGCGCAGGCACTGGCACTGCGGGAAGGGCATCAGCGCTTCACGCCGGAGCACCTGCTCAAGGTGTTGCTGGACGACGAGGAGGGCCTTGCTGCCGGTTTGATCCGGGCGGCAGGCGGTGATCCGCGCCAGGCGCTGAAAGAGACGGAGGCCGCGCTGTCCCGCCAGCCAAAGGTTTCGGGCGGCGGTGCGGGGCAGGTCTATCTGGCACCGGAGATGGCGCGTGTTTTTGACGCGGCCCAGAAAATCGCCAACAAGGCAGGTGACTCCTACGTGACGGCAGAGCGCCTGTTGCAGGCACTGGCGCTGGAGCAGAGCGAAGCCGCCAAGGTGCTCAAGGGCGCCAATGTGACGGCGCAGGGACTGAACACCGCCATCAACGACATCCGCAAGGGCCGCACGGCCGACACGGCGTCTGCCGAACAGGGCTATGACGCGCTGAAAAAATATGCCCGCGACCTGACGGAAGCGGCGCAGTCCGGCAAGCTCGATCCGGTCATTGGCCGCGACGAGGAAATCCGCCGGACGATCCAGGTCCTGTCGCGGCGCACCAAGAACAATCCGGTGCTGATCGGCGAGCCGGGCGTGGGCAAGACGGCCATTGCCGAAGGGCTGGCCTTGCGCATCATCAAGGGTGACGTACCGGAGAGCCTCAAGGAGAAGAAGCTCATGGCGCTGGACATGGGTGCGCTCATTGCCGGTGCGAAGTATCGCGGCGAGTTCGAGGAGCGCCTAAAGGCCGTTCTCTCGGAGGTGACATCGTCCAATGGCGGCATCATTCTCTTCATCGATGAAATGCACACGCTTGTGGGTGCGGGCAAATCGGAAGGGGCGATGGATGCATCGAACCTGCTGAAGCCCGCGTTGGCCCGCGGTGAACTGCATTGCGTCGGTGCCACCACGCTTGACGAGTATCGCAAGCATGTGGAGAAGGACGCGGCATTGGCGCGGCGCTTCCAGCCGGTGTTCGTGAGCGAGCCGACGGTGGAGGACACGATTTCCATCCTGCGCGGCATCAAGGAAAAGTATGAGCTGCACCATGGCGTGCGCATCACCGATGCGGCGATCGTGGCGTCAGCAACGCTCTCCAACCGCTACATCACCGACCGCTTCCTGCCCGACAAGGCCATCGACC
>CALMZX010000103.1 GCA_937870685.1 uncultured Alphaproteobacteria bacterium | reverse complement strand
TGATCGAAATCTATCCGCACATTCCCGTCTGCGTGCATCTCGACCACGGCAACGAAGCGGCGACCTGCATGACCGCCATCCAGTCCGGCTTCACCTCGGTGATGATGGATGGTTCGCTCAAGGCCGACGGCAAGACACCTGCCGACTGGGCCTACAATGTCGGCGTCACCAAGAAAGTGACGGAGATGGCGCATCTCGGCGGCATTTCGGTTGAAGGTGAGCTGGGCGTTCTCGGTTCGCTGGAAACCGGCGAAGGCGAAAAGGAAGACGGCCATGGCGCGGAAGGCAAGCTCTCCCATGACCAGCTGCTCACCAACCCGGATGAGGCCGTGAAGTTCGTCAAGGAAACCGACGTGGATGCGCTCGCCATCGCCATGGGCACCAGCCACGGCGCCTACAAGTTTACCAAGAAGCCGGACGGCAAGGTGCTGGCCATGCATGTAATCGAGGAGATCCACAAGAAGCTGCCGAACACTCATCTCGTGATGCACGGCTCTTCCTCGGTGCCGGAAGACCTGCAGGAAATCATCAACAAGTTCGGCGGCAAGATGAAGCCCACCTGGGGCGTGCCGGTGTCGGAAATCCAGCGCGGCATTAAGCATGGCGTGCGCAAGATCAACATCGACACCGACAACCGCATGGCGCTGACGGGTGCCATCCGCAAGGTCTTCGCCGAAGAGCCGGGCGAGTTCGATCCGCGCAAGTACCTGAAGCCGGGCATGGACGCGATCACCAAGCTCTGCACCCAGCGCTTCAACGAGTTCGGCACGTCTGGCAATGCCTCCAAGATCAAGAAGGTGCTGCCGGTTGCCGAAATGGCCAAGCACTATGCCAAGGGCGAGTTGAAGCAGAAGATCGCGGGCTGAACGGTCCGACAACGAGTTGAAGAAAGGCGTGGCTTTTGCCGCGCCTTTTTTGTTTGCCACGGGGCGTGCCGCCTCCTGGCCTGCACGCGGCAGGACATCTTGACGGCGGCGGACTTGAAGATGCAGGGTTGACGTGAGGCGGTGCGAGCAGTGCCACGTTCAAGCCTGTGCCTTCCCTGTCCGGTCAACCGAGGTGGTGTTGTCATGAGCCATGATCTGCAAGGCAATGTTCTCACGGGTGCCAGCGAGACGGGTGCCACACAGTTTGCAGCGGCGCTGCAACAGCTTTCCAACTACGCAGGCGATCCGCTTGCCATTGCCGAGCAGCTGATTGCGGCGGAGCCCGGCTTTGTGATGGCGCATGCGCTGAAGGCCTGGCTCTACCTGCTGGGGACGGATGCCAAGGCGGCGCAGGCGGCGAAGGGTTTCATCGCCGAGGCCGAGGGGCTGGAGGCGAATGCGCGCGAACGCGGCCACATCTCCGCCGTGCGGGCGCTGGCCGATGGCCGGTTCCATGAAGCGTCACGCATCATCGAAGACGTGAGCGCGGAGCATCCGCGCGATCTGCTGGCGCTGATCGGCGGGCACCAGCTGGACTTCTTCACCGGCAGCTCGCGCATGCTGCGTGACCGCATTTCGCGGGCCATGCCGCACTGGTCCGCGCGCATGCCAGGCTATCATGCGATGCTGGGCATGCATGCGTTCGGCCTCGAGGAAATGGGCGACTATGCGCAGGCGGAAGCCAAGGGCCGCGAGGCGCTTTCGCTGCAACGCCTTGACGGCTGGGCGCGGCATGCCATCGCCCATGTGATGGAAATGCAGGGCCGCCATGAGGACGGCATCCGCTTCATGCGGGACGACATTGAAGGCTGGACCAAGGACAGCTTCTTTGCCGTGCACAACTGGTGGCACCTGGCGCTCTATCATCTGGAAACCGGTGACGAGACAGCCGTTCTGGAACTCGCTGACGGCCCGATCACATCGGTGGCGCAGAACCAGATGCTGGACCTGATCGATGCCTCCGCCCTGCTCTGGCGTCTGCAGCTGCGCGGCATTGACCCCGGCAAGGCGCGCTGGCAGGCGCTGGTGAAGCGCTATGAGGAGTTGTGGGTGCCGGGTTACTATGCCTTCAATGACCTGCACGCCGTGATGGCCTTCCTCGGGGCCGGACGGCAGGACCTGGTGGAGGCGACACTTGCCGCGCAGGGCGAAGCGGAGGCCGACAACATCGCTTTTTCCGCTGATGTGGGCCTGCCGCTGATGCAGGGTTTCATTGCCTTCCACAAGGGCGACCATGTGCGCGCCATCACCCTGATGCGGCCGGTGCGCAACCGTGCGGCGCGGTTCGGCGGCAGCCATGCGCAGCGTGATGTCATCGACCTCACCCTGCTGGAGGCGGCGCTGCGGGGAGGTGACGCGGCGCTGGCGCAGGCCCTTGCCGCGGAGCGGCTGCAGGCCAAGCACGAGAGCCCGCTCGCTGCCCTCTTCGCCCGCCGCGCCGGGCTGCAACACGGCGCAGCGTGACGCGGCGGTTAACCCTGCCGCTGTTCTTTCTGTCATGTGACAGGCTGCCGCGATGAAATGGCGGGGCCGGGCTGGCATATGCTTGACCTGTGTCAATGTGCCGCCACAGTTGGATTGCTAACTGAGCCGGTCTTTCAAGAGGATCATTCCATGACGTTCACCAAGTCCCTCATTGCCCTTTCGACCCTGGCCCTGCTGGCAGCACCTGCCATGGCAGGTGATGTCGCCAAGGGTGAAACCATCGCCAAGAAGTGCCTTGCCTGCCACAGCGTGAAGGATGCCAAGAACAAGGTTGGCCCGTCGCTGGTGGGCGTGGTGGGCCGCGCCATCGGCAGCGTTGCCGACTTCAAGTATTCGGATGACATGAAGGCCTATGCCGGCACCGCTGGCGCGTGGGATGAAGCCAAGCTTTCATCCTACATCGAAAACCCGAAGAAGGACGTGCCCAAGGGCAAGATGGCCTTTGCCGGGATCAAGGACGCGACCGAACGCGCCGACCTGATCGCCTATCTGGCCACGCTGAAGTAAACACCGGGCAGCACCGGTTAAAGACGGCAGCACGCACTGTGCTGCCGTTTTCATTTGCGGGGGCGCGATGGTTCAGGCGGCGTCCGGACGGCGCAGGGGCACGGGCGCGTGTTGCGCCTGCCAATCACCCATGAAGCTGAAGGCCTCGTCCATCAGGTGCGGAGTGTGCTTGCCCGGCGAGGTGCGGAGTGCCCGGGCGAAATAGTCCTGCAGCGCGGGGCGGAATTTCGGATGGGCGCAGTTCCGGATGATGATGGCGGCCCGCTGCTTCGGGCTGAGCCCGCGCAAATCAGCAAGGCCATGCTCGGTCACGATCACCTGCACGTCGTGCTCGGTGTGGTCCACATGGCTCACCATGGGCACGATGCAGGAGATGCTGCCCGCCTTGGCGGTGGAGGGCGTCATGAAGAAGTTGAGGTAGGCGTTGCGGGCAAAATCACCGGAGCCGCCGATGCCGTTCATGATGCTGGTGCCGTTGATGTGGGTGGAGTTGACGTTGCCGTAGATGTCGGCCTCGATCATGCTGTTCATGGCGATGAGGCCCAGACGGCGCACCACCTCCGGATGGTTGGAGATTTCCTGCGGGCGCAGGATGATGCGCTGGCGGTAGAAATCCATGTCGGCGAGGAAATCGGCGAGCGCTTCTTCCGACAGCGAAATGGCGGAGGCCGAGGCCGAGAGAAGGTGGCCTGACTTCAGCAGCCGCAACATGCCGTCCTGCAGCACTTCGGTGTAGGCGGTGAGGTTGTGAAGCTTTGAGTTCTCCAATTCCGCCATGACGGCGTTGGCGACGTTGCCGACACCGGACTGCAATGGCAGCAGGTTGTCCGGCAGGCGGCCGAGCTTCACCTCGTGGGCGAGGAACTCCAGCATGTGCCCGGCGATGGCGCGCGAGGTGGCGTCGGGGGCGGCAAATTCCGTGTGGCGGTCCGGCAGGTTGGTTTCGACAATGGCGATGATCTTGCCGGGATCGCAGCGCAGGTGTGGCTGGCCGATGCGATCATGAGGTGCTGTCATGGGGATGGGCTTGCGCTGCGGCGGAATGGCGGTGCCGTAGTAGATGTCGTGCATGCCCTCGAGGCGCAGGTCCTGGGCGTGGTTGACCTCCAGGATCACCTTGTCGGCGACATCGAGCCAGGTCTTGTTGTTGCCGACAGCCGTCGAAGGGATGAGGCTGCCATCCTCGCGGATACCGGTCACTTCAATCACGGCGTAGTGCAGCTTGCCGAAGAAGCCGAACCAGGCGTGCTGAGCCACATGCGAGAGGTGCATGTCGATATAGTTGATGGCGCCGCTGTTGATGCGCTGGCGGGCGGCGGGATCGGACTGGTAGGGAAGGCGCACGTCGATGGCGTCGGCCTTGGCGAGGGCACCATCCAGTTCAGGGGCCGTGGAGGCACCGCTCCAGATGTTGACCTTGAAGGCCTCGCCTGCGGCATGGCGGGCATTGATGATGTCAGCCAGCGCCAGCGGCACCGCCTTGGGATGGCCGGAACCGGTGAAGCCGCTCATGCCGATGTTGCTGCCCGGCGCAATCAGGCTGGCGGCATGTTCCGCCGTGGTGATCCTGCCCCGCAGGTGGGCCGCCCTGATGCGCTCACCGCCAAGCGCGCCCGTCGTCAATTTGGTTGTCATTTCAATTCGCTTGCTGGAATTCGAATCCGTCTGGTCGGACCGGACTTAGCCATGCAGGTTGCGCATAACAAGTGAATGACAGGTAAATTTGTTGCACGTGCGAGATGCGCGGGACACAGGGGGGAAGGTGAGGCCGGAAAATGGCGCGCCCGACAGGATGAAACAAGGCACTGTTGCGTCACTGTGAAATACATACAAAACAGACGACTCTAGGCCGACCGATGCTCAGAGCTAACTAGGCAACCAGACATTTTGGATCGGTGGCTGTGGGATTCTGTTCGAACCAATCCATGCATGCGACAAGGCAATGTCTAGTAAGACTTTCCGAAAGCACACGCACTTCGCTCCAATCATGATTCAGGAATGGGTTGTTGCCGTGCAAAGTGCGGCTACGAGCATCCGAGTAAATGAGTTCCACGACCTGTTTCAGCGTTTTCTCGCCCGCGATCTTGTCGTTTGGCTCAAGGCCAAGGCGCGCTGCCGCTAAACGCATGATACCACCAGATTTACCCCCCGCTCCCTGCGAGAGTTGTTCCAGTGCGCTTGTAAATTTTACAACGGCCATCAAGTCGTTCTCGTCTCGGCATCCCTCCCAAATGAACCAGAGCGCTGCAGCCATGTTGCGTAGCAGGTCGGACGCCTGCGCATGCGCATCCGTCCAACAGGCAATCATCCTTCCCGCGACGTCGAAGTAATTCCGCCAACCAACGACGATCCTATCCCAATCGTCTGATTCTATGCTTGGTCCATGAGAAGTGCCAACAGAATGCAGGCCGCCAATAGTCTGTTTGCCGGGAACATAGGGCACGGTCCTGATCAGCCGACGACCATGATCGACTGACAAATGAAAGCCTTCCAATGTCTTTGATGGCAGCTGCCAGAGCAGCGCAATCGCCGCCTGGCCAAGCCGCGCACCCACGATCGCGCGAGTCTTGGTCATTTCCGGCGCAAAGTTTCGGGTTTCAACTGTGCAAACGAGTTGAGACTGCAAGAGCGCATCAACGATCGTACGCTCAAATAGGTGCTGGACTGTTTCGGGGGCCTTCGGAAGTGGATGACCCGCAAAGGCATCTTTCAGTCTTGAATGATTGTCTCCACTGAGTTGGCCGCTCTCGCGTGCGCGATTGAGCCAAACATCCTTTGGTTCGAAGAGAACGGGCCCGATTGCGAGCGGCCCAACTAGCGGCTTCTCAAAAAGTGTGCAGCCAATCGTCGTGAAGTGCAAAGCAATGACCTCTTGCGTGGCATCGACCGTCGCTTCAATCAGCTTCTTCAGCTTGTGACTGTTGTCCTCAACAGGAAAATCCAAGTCGATTTGCATGAGTGCTGGACCAAAGGCCTTCCTCACAGCAGCCCGCCATTCTTTCACGCGATATTGTGCTTTGGTCGCAGGGCGATGATCTCGTAGCCAATCGGCAATAACCCGGATTTCTTTCTCAATTTCCTCGTTGACAAGGATCGAACCTTCCGGCCCAGCAGCGATGAGGCCAGGAAAAGCGGGTGTCTTCTGCTCGAGGGCACTAGGTGCCTGGAGGCGTTTCAACTCGTTCAAGATTTTCCGGAAAGAAGAGTAAATCTCAACTACCAAAACACCAGCTCCCATTGAACGTACTGACGGGATTTGCTTGAAGTATCGAGTCTGGCAAGAGAATATCTATGGTTCAAGCACTTGCGAGCGCGAACGCAAACAAAGTTACCATAGCGCGGCAAGGGCATTCAGAGAATGGCGCGCCCGACAGGATTCGAACCTGTGACCCCAGGTTTAGGAAACCTGTGCTCTATCCTGCTGAGCTACGGGCGCTTGCACGGCCTCTGGTACCATGGCGGGGGCGCGCTTCGCAATCTTTTGCCGCCCCAACGGACCAGCCATTCTGGACCTAGCATAGGTCCAGATGACGGGCTAGGTTCCGCATGACCCCTTTTGGAGATGCACCCCCATGAAAATGACCACCGAAGAAGCCTTCATCAAAGTGCTGCAGATGCACGGCATCGACAATGCCTTCGGCATCATCGGTTCGGCCTTCATGCCGATTTCCGATCTCTTCCCCAAGGCGGGCATCGCCTTCTGGGACTGCGCCCATGAAGGTTCCGGCGGCATGATGGCGGATGGTTTCACGCGTGCCTCCGGCCGCATGAGCATGATGATCGCCCAGAACGGCCCGGGCATCACCAATTTCGTCACCGCCGTCAAAACCGCCTACTGGAACCACACGCCGCTGCTGCTCGTCACACCGCAGGCGGCGAACCGCACCATCGGCCAGGGTGGCTTCCAGGAAGTGGAGCAGATGGCCCTGTTCAAGGACATGGTGTGCTACCAGGAAGAGGTGCGTGACGCGCACCGCGTGGCGGAGGTGCTGAACCGCGTGATCCAGAATGCCAAGCGCATGTCTGCGCCGGCACAAATCAACATGCCGCGTGACCTGTTCACCCATGTTGTTGACATCGAGCTTCCGGTGATCGTGGATTTCGAACGTCCGTCGGGTGGTGATGACACGCTGGCCGCGGCCGCCAAGCTGCTCTCGGACGCCAAGTTCCCGGTGATCCTGAATGGTGCTGGCGTGGTGATCGGTGGGGCGATCCCCGCGTCAAAGGCGCTGGCCGAGCGCCTTGATGCGCCGGTCTGCGTGGGCTACCAGCACAATGACGCCTTCACCGCCTCGCATCCGCTCTTTGCCGGACCGCTCGGCTACAACGGCTCCAAGGCGGCGATGGAACTGATCAAGCAGGCGGATGTGGTGCTGTGCCTCGGCACCCGCCTCAACCCCTTCTCGACGCTGCCGGGTTATGGTCTCGAATACTGGCCAAAGGATGCCAAGATCATCCAGGTTGACATCAACCCCAGCCGCATCGGCCTCACCAAGAAGGTGACGGTTGGCATTGTGGGCGATGCCAAGAAGGTGGCGGAAGGCATTCTGGCACGGCTCTCGCCCAAGGCGGGTGACGCGGGACGGACCGAGCGCAAGAACCTGATCTCCACCACCAAGTCGCGCTGGGCGCAGGAACTCTCGTCCATGGATCACGAGAACGACGATCCGGGCACGACGTGGAACGAGCGGGCCCGCAAGGCCAAGCCCGACTGGATGAGCCCGCGCATGGCGTGGCGCGCCATCCAGTCCGCCCTGCCGCGTGAGGCGATCATCTCTTCCGACATCGGCAACAACTGCGCCATCGGCAATGCCTATCCGAGCTTCGAAGAGGGGCGGAAGTATCTCGCTCCCGGCCTGTTCGGGCCTTGCGGCTACGGCCTGCCCTCGATCATCGGTGCCAAGATTGCCTGCCGTGATGTGCCGGTCGTCGGCTTCTCGGGTGACGGTGCCTTCGGCATCGCGGTCACGGAGTTGACGGCCATCGGCCGCAAGGAATGGCCTGCGATCACCATGGTGGTTTTCCGTAACTACCAGTGGGGTGCTGAAAAGCGCAACTCAACGCTCTGGTATGACGACAACTTCATCGGCACCGAGCTTGACCCGGAGGTGACCTATGCCGGCATCGCCAAGGCCTGCGGACTGCAGGGTGTTCAGGCCCGCACCATGGATCAGCTGCGCGACGCCCTCTCCAAGGCCATCGATGACCAGATGAAACACGGCAAGACCACGCTGATCGAAGCGATGATCAACCAGGAACTGGGCGACCCCTTCCGCCGCGACGCCATGAAGAAGCCGGTGGTGGTGGCAGGCATCGACGCCAAGGACATGCGCAAGCAAGCGGGGGCGTGAACGCACCCCGAACCGAACCATTGACTCATGTTCTGGGGGATCACGTCCCCCAGAATTTTTTTGTCTTGACCCTGCCAGCGTTGGAAGGTCCAGAAGGCGTTGCCAGTGGATGTTCCACGCAACACATGAGGACATGACAATGGCACAGACAACGCACGCACAGCACCCGCTTCAAGCACCTCCAGGGCCGGGGAGAGCGGGCTACCGCTGGACGGCCTTCCAAGCCACGCTGCACTGCATGACAGGCTGTGCCATCGGTGAAATCGCGGGACTGGTCATCGGCACCACCCTCGGGCTTGGTCTGTGGCAAACGGTGGCGCTTGCCGTGGGCCTCGCCTTCGTCACCGGCTTCGGGCTGACCATGGTGCCACTGCTCCGCAGCGGCATGAACTTGCGTGCGGCGCTTGGCGTCGCCTTCGCCGCCGACTTCGTGTCGGTGACGGTGATGGAAATCACTGACAATGCCGTGATGGTCGCAGTGCCCGGCGCAATGACGGCGGGCCTCGGCGATCCGCTCTTCTGGGGGACGATGGCAGTGGCATTTGTGGTGGCTTTCGCCGCCGCCTATCCGGTCAACCTCTGGCTGATCTCGCGTGGCAAGGGTCACGCCGGAGTGCACGGGCTGCACGCACAGCATTGAGGCCTTATCGCCCCCACGCGCACGCGCTATCCTGCCCGACGGTGCGTGCGCATGGGGAGGCTGAGAGATGAACATCGGCGAAGCTGCGGCGGCAACCGGCCTGTCGTCCAAGATGATCCGCCACTACGAGAAGACCGGTCTGCTTGCCGCGCCCTCCCGCACGCAGGCAGGCTATCGCGTCTATTCGGCAGATGACGTGCACACGCTGCGCTTCATCCGGCGGGCGCGGGACCTGGCCTTCTCCGTGAAACAAATGAGCGGGCTTCTGGCTTTGTGGCGGAACCGCAAGCGGACAAGCGCGGAGGTGAAGCGTCTTGCCCTCGAACACGCGACGGCCCTGGACCTGAAGGCCCGTGAGCTGCAGGAGATGGCACAGGCGTTGCGCCATCTGGCGGAACATTGCCACGGCGACGGTCGTCCGGCCTGCCCCATCATCGAAGATCTTTCAGCGCCACCCATGGCTGAAACAAGCAGAAGCCGGAAACACCTTGGACCCGGCTTCGCCAGGTGATGAAAAGCGAATGCCGGGCGCGCCTTTCGGTTCACCCGGCATTCGTCATACGGTGCCCCCGGCGGCTGGACGCCGGTTTTGCCGTATCAGCTTGTGGTCGTGGTCTGCTTCAGCTTGCCAATGCCGAGCACGTCCAGGGCCAGCTTCTCGTAGAAGGTTTCGCTCGTTCCGCGCCGCATCTTGTGCAGGAAGTACTTTTCGAAACCGATCTTGGCGCCATGCACCCATTTGCCTGACGACGACCAGTTGACATTGCGGGGCGGGATCTGCGGCTGGGCGACAAAGGCCACGCCCGAGTCGCCGAAGTCGGCAAGACACACCGCATTCCAAGTGGCCTGGTGCTTCGGTTCCTCGCCGCGCAACAGGAGGCCGATGTTCTGCGCCGTGGCCGTGACCATGGACTCGATCATGAAGCCGGTCTTTGGCACACCGCAGGGCACGGGCGTCGGCCCCATGGGCGGGATCGCCACGCAGACGCCGACGGCGAAGACGTTCCTGTACTTCGGATTGCGCTGGTGCTTGTCGATGATGGTGAAGCCGCGCGGGTTTGAAAGGCCCTCGATGCCGCGCAAGGGCGCGATGCCGCGGAAGGCCGGCAGCATCATGGAGAAGCCGAAAGGCAGTTCCTTCGTGGCCTTCACGGTGCCGTCCTCGGCCACTTCCTCCACCGTCATCTTGCCCGCTTCGACCTTTTTCACGCGGGACGATGTCATCCACTTGATGTGATGGCCGCGCATTTCGCTTTCGAGCAGGCCCTTGGTGTCGCCGACGCCATCAAGGCCGAGGTGGCCGATGTAGGGTTCAGCTGTCACAAAGGTCATGGGCACGCGGTCGCGGATCTTGCGGCGGCGCAATTCGGTTTCCAGAATGAACAGGAATTCGTAGGCCGGGCCGAAGCAGGAGGCACCCTGCACCGCGCCGACGATGATTGGCGCCGGGTTCTTGCAGAATTCCTCGAAGGCCTCACCTGCCTTCTGGGCATGATCGACATGGCAGACGGACTGGGTGTGGCCGCCATGCGGACCCAGCCCTTCGATTTCATCGAAGGCGAGTTCGGGGCCGGTGGCGATGATCAGGTAGTCATAGGTGACGGATGAACCGTCGGCCATTTCGATGGTGTTGTTGTCCGGGTCCACCTTGGTGGCGGCGGAGGGGCGGAAGGCGATGCCTTTCTTCTCGAACACCGGAGCAAGGTCCACTTCCACATCCTCGCGCTTGCGCCAGTTGACGGCGACCCACGGGTTGGAGGGCACGAAGTGGTATTTCGCTTCCTTGGTGATGACGGTGAGTTTGTCTTCCGGCCGGAGTTGGTCCTTCATCTCATAGGCCATGATGGAGCCGCCGAGGCCGGCCCCGAGTACAACGATATGCGCCATGTGTTCCTCCCTGTGGTGGCACGTCGGTTGGAGTCAGTGCAGTCCGTTCAAGTCGCTTGCGCCTCTTCAAGTGGTGGTGGTGGCGGGGGCGGCGGCGCCTTGTAACGCAACGCCATGTAGATCGCCGGGATGACGATCACCGTGAGCGCTGTCGAGGAGGCGAGTCCGAAGAGGAGCGAGATGGCAAGCCCCTGGAAAATCGGATCCGCGAGAATGACCACAGCGCCGATCATGGCGGCAATGGCGGTGAGCAGGATGGGCTTGAAGCGGATTGCGCCGGCTTCCAGCAGGATGTCACGCAGGTCGCGGCCTTGCGTGTCGGCATGGCGCACGAAATCGACGAGCAGGATGGAGTTGCGCACGATGATGCCGGCAAGCGCGATGAAGCCGATCATGGAGGTGGCGGTGAAGGCGGCATTGAACAGCCAGTGCCCGACCATGATGCCGATGAGTGTGAGCGGAATGGGCGTGAGAATAACGAGCGGCAGCTTGAAAGAGCCGAACTGCGCCACCACGAGAATGTAGATGCCGAGTAGTGCCACCATGAAGGCGGCCCCCATGTCGCGGAAGGTGACCCAGGTCACTTCCCATTCGCCATCCCAGAGCAGCGACGGCTTGCTTTCATCCAGCGGCTGGCCATGCAGGATGACCTCAGGCTTTTCGAGGCCAGTCCAATCCAGCTGGTCGAGGGCGCGGCCCACTTCCAGCATGCCATAGATGGGGGCCTCATAACTGCCCGCGAGTTCGGCCTGCACCATTTCGGCAGGCTTGCCGTTGTGGCGGAAGATGGGGAACGACGACTGTTCCTGCTTCACGCGCACCACGTCGCCCAGCTCAACAACGCCACGATCACCTGGCAGGACGTTGGCAGGCACCGGCGTGGAAAGCACCCGCTCATTCACAACCTTTTCCGACTTGGGCAGGCCGAGACGAATGGGGATGGGCTGACGGCCACCACCGCGGTGGGAATAGCCGACCGTGGTCTGGGCGTAGAGATATTGCAGGGTGGAGTAGACATCCTGCTCCTCGACCTTCTGGTATTCGAGGTTGTCCTGATCGATGGCGACGCGCAGGCGCGGTGTCTGCTGGCCGAAGCTGTCGTCGATGTCCACGACGAAGGGCACCCTGGCGAAAGCCTCGCGCACCTTGGCCGCCGTGGCGCGGCGGGTTTCGGCATCGGGGCCATAGATTTCGGCAAGCAATGTCGCGAGCACCGGCGGGCCGGGCGGCGGTTCCACCACCTTGACGGAGGTGCCGTCCGGCTTGGCGACGGATTTCAGCATTTCGCGCAGTTCCAGCGCGATCTGGTGGCTGGAGCGTTCGCGCTCTTCCTTGCTGGTGAGTGTCAGCTGCACGTCACCCATTTCCGGCATCTGACGCACATAGTAGTGCCGCACAAGTCCGTTGAAATTGAAGGGCGCTGCGGTGCCGGCATAGGTCTGCACGGATTTCACTTCCGGCAGCTTGAGGGATTGGGCAGCAATGTCCTTGAGGAGGCGGTCCGTGGCTTCCACCGATGAGCCTTCCGGCAGATCCACGACCACCTGGAGTTCCGACTTGTTGTCGAAGGGCAGGAGCTTCACCGTCACGTCCTTGGTGTAGAAAAGGACGAGCGAGGCAAGGGTCACCACGCCGGTGACGAGCAGGAAGAGCCAGCTGCGGGCCTTCGATTTCAGCACGGGCCGGGCGAAGAAAAGATAGATCCGGCCAAACAAGCCGCCCGGCGAAGCGGAGGCGTGGCCATCATCAGCCCCATGGCCATGGCCGCTGCCGAACTTCATCATCAGCCAGGGCGTCACGATCACGGCGACGAAGAAGGAGAAGATCATCGCGGCGGAGGCGTTGGCGGGGATCGGGCTCATGTAGGGGCCCATCAGCCCAGAGACGAACAGCATGGGCAGCAGGGCCGCAACCACCGTGAGCGTGGCAACGATGGTGGGGTTTCCCACTTCGGCGACGGCATCGACGGCGGCCTTCACACGGTTGCGGCCATCCTTCATGGCCCAGTGGCGGGCGATGTTCTCGATCACCACGATGGCGTCATCGACGAGAATGCCGATGGAGAAGATCAGGGCAAAGAGGCTGACGCGGTTCAGCGTGTAGCCCATGATGCGGGCGGCAAAGAGGGTGAGCAGGATGGTGGTGGGGATGACGATGGCGACGACAATCGCCTCGCGCCAGCCGATGGCGAGCGCCACGAGGATGACGATGGAGATGGTGGCAAGGCCGAGATGGAAGAGAAGTTCGTTGGCCTTCTCGTTGGCGGTTTCGCCATAGTCGCGGGTGACCTCGACGGTCAGGTCTTCCGGCACGATGGAGCCCTTGAGGTGCTCAAGGCGTTCAATGATGTGCTCGGCAATCACCACGGCATTGGTGCCGGGGCGCTTGGCGATGGCAAGCGACACCGACGGAACGGACTCGGTGCCTGTCGCCGTCTTGCGGACCGAGGAGACGCGCGTTTCGGCGCTGTCGGCCATGAGATGGATGCCGGCCACGTCGCGGACATAAACCGGGCGACCGTCACGGGCGGTGAGCAGGATGTTGCCGATATCGGACGGCGACTGCAGCGTCTGGCCGGCCATGATGGAAATCTGGCGGCCGTTCTCACGCACCTGGCCTGCCTCGAATGAGCGGTTGGCGCCTGCCACCTTGCCCGCCAGTTGCTGCAAGGTGATGCCGTAGAGCGAGAGTTTTTCCGGATCGGGTTCGACGCGGATTTCCTCGGTCTGTTCGCCGACGATGTAGGAGAGACCGATGTCATCCAGCTTGGCGAGTTCAACCTGCAATTCGCGGGTGACGCGGGTGACACCATTGGCCGTCCAGTGGCTGGCGGCTTCGGGCTTTGGCGAGAGCGTAAGGACCACGATGGCCACGTCATCAATGCCGCGGCCGACGATCAGGGGTTCGGGAATGCCGACGGGAATGCGGTTCATGTTGGCGCGCACCTTCTCGTGCACGCGCAGGATGGCGGCATCCGGGCTGGTGCCGACGAGGAAACGGGCCGTCACCATGGTGTTGTCGTCGCGCGACTGGGAATAGACGTGCTCGACGCCATCAATGCTCTTGATGATGGTTTCCAGCGGCTCGGTGACGAGTTTCACCGCGTCCTCGGCCTTGAGGCCATCGGCGCGGACGTGGATATCCACCATGGGTACGGAAATCTGCGGTTCTTCCTCGCGCGGCAGGGTGATCAGGGCCACAAGCCCCACCATGAAGGAGGCCAGCAGGAAGAGTGGCGTCAGCGGCGAGGTAATGAAGGCCTTGGTAAGACCGCCGGCGATTCCAAGTTTCATGGCGTGATCACCGTGTCACCGATGGAGAGGCCCGAAAGGATTTCGACCTGGATTCCGGCATCTGACGGCATGCTGCTGCCAATGATCACCGCCACGTCCAACGGGCCTTCGGTGCCCTTGACCTTCACATAGTCAACACCGTGGCGGTTGCTGATGGCGGCGGCGGGAACGCTGATGACATCGCGGGTTTCCACGGGAATCCAGACGAGGGTGCGCTCACCGGCGAAGAAGTCACCCAGACCGTCCACCTCGACATCTGCGATGACGCGGCCACCTTCCAGTTCGGGATAGACCTTGACGAGCTTGCCTTCGCGGGCGTTGGCGGTTGTGTCGCTGCCGATGCCGCGGGCGCCAACGCGCACGCTATCGCCTTCCTTGATGCGTGCCGCGTGACGTTCCGGCAGGGAGAGGCGCAGGAAATAGCCGCCGCCCGCGATACGGGCCACGGGCTCACCCGGCATGATCACCGAGCCTTTGGTGACAGGCACCGAGAGCACGCGCCCCGGGGCCGGGGCAATCACCTTGCCTTCGCTGCCCTGCTGGACGAGGACGGAACGTTCCGCCTTGGTGCCATCCAGCTGTCCGGTCAGAACGTCAACCTGGGTTTGCAGGGCGTCCACGCGGTTCTTGGGCACCACGCCCTGGACGAGGAGCTTCTTGCCGCGGGCCAGTTCCTTGGTGGCGTTTGCGAGTTCCGCATCGAGGGAGGCAATGCGGGCATCGAGGGCATTGAGCTGGAGGGCGAGCTTGTCGTCGACGACAGTGGCGATCACGTCGCCCGCCTTCACGGCACTTCCCTCTTCGACCTCGAGCGAGACGATGGTGCCGCCGATGCGAGCACGGGCCGGAACCATGTCGCGGCTTTCGACCTTGCCGAAAACGGACTTGTATTCAGGAACTTTGACGGCTGTGACCGGGAATTCTCCTGCCCGGACTTGCTGAATCAGGGCGAGAAGCCCAATGATTGCAACCACTGGTACGCGAAGCCTTCCCTGTCTACGATCCAGCATTTTTTGCCCTCTTGCCAATTCTCTCTATATGTATATTTTAGAAGATACGCAAATATGAATATAGTTGAACTCAACCGCTCTGCCGAGAAGGCCAGCGACTTTCTCAAGTCCCTGGCCAACCCCAACCGTTTGCGCATTCTCTGCCTGATCATGGAGGGCGAAAGGCCGGTCGGCGATCTTGCCGAAGCCATCGGCATCAACCAGAGCGCCACATCCCAGCACCTCGCCCTGATGCGGCGGGAGGGATTGGTGAAATCCCGCCGCGAGGGCCAGACGATCTATTATCAACTGGCGGACAAGAACGTCGGCAGGACGCTGAAGCTGCTCAGCGACCTGTTCTGTCCGCCGTCGCGCTGATCACTCGAAGGCGACGCCCGGCTTTGCGCCGAGCTTCTTGAAGATGGTCGCGGCCGGGCAGAAGCCCGTGAACGATGCCTGGATCATGTTGAGTCCGGCGAAAACCGTGAGCAGCAGGAACCACGGCGAGACGAAGTGGGACAGCGCCACCGAGACGAGAACCACAAATCCGGCGAAACGCATGACGGCCTTGTCGAGACACATGGGATTGATCCTTTCTTTATATGTGTAAATTCTAATATACGCATATATATGATCGAAGGGGAGCTTGGCAAGCCCCTGCGGGTTTGCCGTCAACAGCGGGATTTGCACCGGTCTCCTGTCTGTCTGGTCAGGCTGCCGCCATATAGTCCCGCAGGGTCTGTTCTGTTCCCTTGCTCCACAGGCTGGTCAATGCCACAGCGAAGGCGGCGCGGAACTCTTCCGACTTCGCCACGCCACCATAGATGTCGTCCATGGTGAGCCACTGAAACGGATCGTCCTTGGCCTTGCGGGACAGGGCCTGCAGGCGGTCCCAACTTGGATCATTGGGTTCAATAATCTTGCCGCTCTCGCTCACGCCATAGCAGTAACGGCACCAAAGCGCGGATTCGAGGGCGAGGCCTTTGATGGAGCGCCCGGCCTTGAGGTTGTCGGCCACCACGGGCACGATGAACTTCGGCTGGCGGTTGGAGCCATCAAGACAAAGACGGCGTTCGGTATCTCCGATCTTGGGGTTGGAGAAGCGCCGGTCGATGAGCTTGTAGTAGTCCTGGATATTGGTGTTCGGCACGGGCGGCACCGAGGGCACGATTTCTTCCTGCTCCACCTTCTCGAAGAAGGCGCGGATCAGCGGATGCTGCATGGCCTCATGGACATAGTGCACGTCGAGCAAGCCACCGGGGTACGCGATCACCGCATGGCCGCCGTTGAGGATGCGGATTTTCATGTACTCGAAGGGGGTCACATCGGCGACGAATTGCGCGCCGACTTTTTCCCATGCCGGTCGGCCCATCGGAAATTGATCTTCCACCACCCACTGCTTGAATTCCTCGCAGAAGACCGGCCAGTTGTCGGCGATGCCGTATATGTCCTGCACCAGCCGGCGTTCACGGTCGGAGGTCGCGGGCGTGATCCGATCCACCATGGCATTGGGGAAGGCAACATTGGCGACGACCCAATCGGCGAGGGCTGCATCAAACAGGCGCGCCAGACCGGCCACGGCGTTGCGCGTGACCACGCCATTGTGGGGGACATTGTCGCAGGACATGACAGTGTAGGGTGCCAGCCCTTTGGCCTTGCGCCGCGCCAAGCCAGCGAGAATGAGACCGAAAACAGACGTCGGATCCTGCGGGTTGGCAGCGTCGCGGGCGATGGCGGGATGCTGCGGATCAAACTTTCCCGTGGCGGGATTGATCATGTAACCGCCTTCCGTCACGGTGAGCGAGACGATACGGATGGCCGGGTCTTCCAGCGTGGCGAGCAGGCGGGCACGGTCGGCTGGCGGGATGAAATCGATCATCGCCCCGGTGACGCGCGCCTGGCTGATGCTGGCTTCCTGCTCGACGACGGTGGTGAGATAATCCTGCGCGGCGAGTTTCTCGCGCATAAACTCGTCGGACGGAAGCACGCCTGCGCCAATGATGGCCCAGTCATGATTGAGGCCCATGTTGAAGAGATCGTCCAGATAGACGGCAAGGTGGGCGCGGTGGAAATTGCCGACACCGAAATGGACGATGCCGGGCGTCAGCGCGGAGCGCGCATATTTCGGGGTGCTGACCGTGGCGTTGAGGCCACGCACGGAACTCAGGGACAGTCTGGGCATTGTTCTCTCAATTCATCCATTGGCCGCCATCGACGTTGAAGGTCTGGGCGACGACATAATCACTTTCGGAACTGGCCAGGAAAATGGCGCAGCCCACATGGTCTTCCGGCAGGCCCATGCGGCCATAGGGCACGCCTTCGCCAACCAGACGCTTCTTTTCGCCGAGCGGGCGGTTCTCGTATTTCGCGAAAAGCCCATCCACGTGGTCCCACATGGGGGTATCGACAACGCCGGGGGAAATGCCATTGACGTTGATCCCGTGCTTGATCAGGGCAAGGCCAGCCGACTGGGTGAGCGAAATCACAGCGGCCTTCGAGGCGCAATAGACGGCAACCAGCGGTTCACCGCGGCGGCCGGCCTGGGAGGCGAAATTGATGATCTTGCCCCCCTGCCCGCGCGCAATCATGGATTTCGCCACGGCCTGCATCATGAAGAGCACACCCTTCACATTGACGGCGAAGACCCTGTCATAACTTTTCTCGGGGATGTCCACGAGAGGTCCCATGTCGAAGATGGCGGCATTGTTGACAAGAATGTCCACGCCGCCTGCGACTTTTTCCACTTCGGCCACGCAGGCGGCGATGGAGTGCGTGTTCGTGACATCAAGCGGAACGGCAAACGAACCGCCGCCGATGACCGAGGCCGTCTTCTGTGCTTCCGCGTGCTCGATATCCGCGACACAGACGCGGGCTCCTTCACGCACGAACCCCGCCGCAATGGCCGCACCAATGCCGCGCGCGCCACCGGTTACAATCGCCGTCTTTCCGTTCAGCCGCACGCGCCAACTCCACAATCCAACCCTTGGCAAATCTTGCCAAAGCCTGCTGCATTACGCAACAAACTTGGTCAGGCCTGCCGCAAATTGCGGCAGGCTTGCCCTTGCCAAGTCTCATCAATTGCCCGCAGTATGTCCACTAGGGGTGGTTTTTGAATGGCCCAGGTCTTCAACGAAATGCAGGACAAGTCCGGGGCGGTGCGCAGCCCCTACCTGCGGGTTGAGGAATGGCTGAAGACGCTCAAGCGCAAGGACGCCGAGCGGGCGCGGCAGGAAGCCGAGAACCGCTTCCGGCGCCAGGGCATCACCTTCGCGGTCTATGGCGACTCGGAGGCCGCGGAACGGCTGATCCCCTTCGACATCATTCCCCGGGTGTTCGCGGCCTCGGAGTGGCGGCGGCTTTCGGCAGGCATTGAACAGCGGGTGCGGGCCCTCAATGCCTTCATCCATGACATCTACCACCGGCAGGAAATCATCAGGGCGGGACGCGTGCCCGCCGACGTCATCATCCAGAATGCCGCCTTTGTGCCGGAGATGATGGGAGTCAATCCGGCGCGCGGCATCTATGCCCATGTGATCGGCATTGACATCGTGCGTATCGGTGAAAATGAATTCTACGTGCTGGAGGACAATTGCCGCACGCCGTCCGGCGTCTCCTACATGCTGGAAGACCGCGAAACGATGATGCACCTGTTCCCGGAACTGTTCGCCCACCAGCGCGTGGCTCCGGTCGAGAACTACCCAGCCCTGCTGCGCAAGACACTGGAGAGCGTGGCGCCTGCTGCCTCCGAGGGCGAGCCGACCATTGTGGTGCTGACACCGGGCATCCACAATTCGGCGTTCTTCGAGCACGCCTTCCTCGCCGACGAAATGGGGGCCGAACTGTGCGAAGGCGACGACCTGTTCGTGATGGATGGCGCGCTCTACATGCGCACCACACAGGCCCCGAAGCGTGTTGACGTGGTTTACCGGCGCATCGACGACGCCTTCCTCGATCCACTCACCTTCCGGCCTGACTCCGCCATTGGCGTGCCGGGACTCTTCGATCTCTATCGCGCCGGCAAGGTGACGATCGTCAATGCGCCGGGCACCGGCATCGCCGACGACAAGGCCATCTACACCTACATGCCAGACGTGATCGAGTTCTACACCGGCGAAAAACCCCTGCTCAAGAACGTGCCGACGTGGCGCTGTGCCGAAACACAGGCACTGACCTATGTTCTCGAGCATCTGGCTGAACTGGTGGTCAAGGAAGTGCATGGCTCTGGCGGCTACGGCATGCTGGTGGGACCGACCTCTTCGAAAAAGGAGATCGAGACGTTCCGGGCGAAGCTGAAGGCGAACCCGCGCAACTACATTGCCCAGCCCACGCTGGCGCTTTCGGCGGTGCCCACCTACACGGCCTCGGGCGTCGCACCGCGCCATGTTGACCTGCGGCCGTTTGTGTTGTCCGGGGACCGTGTCCGCGTCACGCCGGGTGGCCTCACCCGCGTGGCCCTGAAAAAGGGTTCGCTGGTGGTCAATTCGAGCCAGGGCGGCGGAACCAAGGACACGTGGGTGCTGGAGGACTAATGCTCGGACGCACGGCTGCATCCCTGTTCTGGATGTCCCGCTACATGGAGCGGGCGGAAAACATGGCGCGCCTGCTGGAGGTTGGACACCGCATTTCCCTCATGCCGGGCGCTATCGAAGGGCACCGTGACGAATGGCGTTCGACACTGCTCAGCGCTGCCTGCGAGCATTCCTACTCCCAGAAATACGGCACGATCACGGCCCAGCAGGTCGTGGATTTCCTGATCTTCGACGAGAGCAATCCCTCCAGCATCCGTTCCATCCTGCGCACTGCGCGCAACAACGGCCGGGCGGTGCGCACGGCACTGACACGAGACGTGTGGGAAAGCATCAATTCGACCTGGAACGAGCTTGTGGCGGTGAAGCCGAGCGAACTCACATCCGACCGGCTGCCAGTTTTTCTCGACTGGGTGAAGCAGCGGTCCATGTCGTTTCGCGGCGCGATCCTCGGCACCATGCTGCGCAACGAGAACTATTATTTCAGCCAGCTCGGCAACTTCATTGAACGCGCAGACAACACGGCGCGCATTCTCGATGTCAAATACTTCATTCTCCTGCCCAAGCCATCGGATGTGGGCAGCGATCTGGACATGCACCAGTGGGGACAGATCCTGCGCAGCGTTTCAGCACACCGGGCCTATCGCTGGTTCTACCGCAACAGTGGCTACAAACCATGGCTGGTGGCGGAATTCCTGATCCTGCGCGAGGAAATGCCGCGCTCGCTGCTGTTCAGCACGTCGTGGATCTGCACGGCGCTGGCCGGGCTCGAGAACCTGCACGGGGCGCGCTATGGCGTGCACGGACAGGCTGAAGAGGCACGCGAGCGCCTGCGCAGCGGCCGCATGGAAGACATCTTCCAGAGCGGGCTGCACGAATACCTTCAGAATTTCATCATGGCCAACAACCAGCTGTCGCGCGACATCGGCACGACCTACAATTTTCCTTAGCGGGGCTTACAAATGCGCCTGAGGATACAGCATGCCACCCACTACGCCTATGATGCCGCCCCCTCCTACCTGGTGCAGCGCCTCTACCTGACGCCGTCCGATTTCGAGGGGCAGCGCACGCTGTCCTGGCGCATCTCGGCGCCCGGCATTGCTTCCAGCCTCCGGCATGTCGATGGTTTTGGCAACACGGCGCATCTTGTGACGGTGCGCGGGCACACAGGTCCGCTCAGCATCTCGGCTGAAGGTGAGATAGAGACCACAGACACCGCCGGCCTGGTGCGCGGACTTGCCAGCACCGTGCCGGACGCCGCTTTCCTGAGACAATCCGCTGCCACACAGGTTGACGCGGCGCTTGAGAAATTCCTGCAGTGCTTCGACCGCAGGCAACCACCATTGCAACTGGCCCACCAGATCATGTCGGCCGTGCATGAAGCGGTCACCTATGAGGCCGGGAGCACACACGCCCATACCACGGCGGCGGAGGCCTTCCGGGATGGCCGCGGCGTGTGCCAGGACCATGCCCACATCATGATCGCGCTGGCCCGCCGTATCGGGCTTCCCGCCCGCTATGTGACTGGCTACCTTGTCACGGGCGTTGGCGCGTCGTCGTCAGCGGCCCATGCCTGGACGGAAATCATGGTGGCGGACCTGGGATGGGTGGGGTTCGATGCCGCCAACGGGCAATGCCCGACGGACCACTATGTGCGCATTGCCGCCGGCCTGGATGCCGCTGCCGTGACCCCCGTGCGGGGCTTCCGCCGGGGTGGCGGCGGGGCCGAACAGATGACGGTTGAAGTTCGCGTCGAGATTGCGCAACAGTGAGCCTGACCGCGACTTCCGGAACCTGATTCATGACCTATTGCGTTGGAATGCTGCTCGACAAGGGCCTTGTCATGGCCGCCGACACCCGCACGAACGCGGGTGTGGACAATGTCGGCAAATTCAAGAAACTCTACACGTGGGAATATCCGGGGGACCGAGTCTACGTATTGCTGACGGCAGGCAATCTCGCGGTTACACAGGCGGTCGTCAGCATCCTCAACGAACATGAAGCGCACCCGCCGGAGGCAGGCGACACGCTGAAGACGGCGGCAACCATGTTCCAGGCAGCCCATGTTGTCGGTGATGCGGTGCGCACCGTGAAAGCGCTGGACGCGGCGCACCTCACGTCAAACGGCGAGGCATTCGCGGCGAGCTTCATCTTTGGTGGCCAGATCGGCGGTGAACGGCCACGCCTGTTCAACATCTATGCCGCCGGCAATTTCATCGAAGCGACGCCGGACACGCCTTTCTTCCAGATCGGCGAACACAAATACGGCAAGCCCATTCTCGACCGTGTGGCACGCAGCGACATGGAACTGGGCGAGGCCGCCAAGATGGTGCTGCTCTCCTTCGATTCCACCCTGCGCTCGAACTTGAGCGTGGGATTGCCGATTGATCTTCTGACCTATGAAACGGACGCCCTGAAAGTGGAGCACACCAAGCGCATCGGCCTTGATGATCCCTATTTCAAGATGCTCTCATCGGAATGGTCAAAGGCATTGCGCACGGCCTTTGCGAACATTGAAGCGCTGGACATCTGACGGGAGCGGGCGATGAGCAAGACGATCTATATCCTGAACGGCCCGAACCTGAACCTGCTGGGCAGGCGCCAACCGGAGATTTATGGCCGCGACACGCTGGCCGACGTGGAGCGTCAGTGCCGCGAGGTGGCGGCGGGGCTCACCGTTGACCTGCGCCAGACCAACAGCGAGGCCGAGCTGATCGGCTGGATTCACGAGGCGCGGGACAAGGCCAAGGGCATCATCATCAACCCCGGCGCCTTCACCCACACATCCATTGCCATCCTCGACGCGCTCAACGCCTTCGAGGGTCCGGTTCTGGAGGTGCATGTGAGCAACGTGCACAAGCGCGAGAGCTTCCGGCACCACTCCTATGTCTCGCTCAGGGCCGAAGGCGTGATCGCGGGCTTCGGCGTGGACGGCTACACGCTGGCCATGCGGCGCATGGTGATGCTGGTCAAGTAGCTGAAATCACGTGTTTTTTTGGGTGAATGGCGGAGAGGGAGGGATTCGAACCCCCGGTACCCTTGCGAGTACTTCGCATTTCGAGTGCGACGCGATCGACCACTCTGCCACCTCTCCGCATACCGGGTTGCCCCGTGGTCGTGGCCGGGCTCATAGCTGAGGCTATCGCGCCTGCCAACCCCCTTCTCGCGTGCGTCATGGTGGACAATTTCACTTGGTTGACAGCGGGCCACCCCCTGCCTATGAGGCGATCCCATGTCTTTCTCGACGAAAACCAAAACGGTTTGACGTCATCCCTCGGGCCCCATCCCCCGCGAGGGGTGGCGGCGATGCCTTTTGGCAAGCCGGGCCGCAAAAGCCCCGCGGGGAGCCACACGAAGAAGTCCTCAGGAGATCCCCCATGGGTTACAAGGTTGCAGTCGTCGGAGCCACAGGCAATGTGGGCCGCGAAATGCTCAACATCCTCGCCGAACGCCAGTTCCCGGCTGACGAGGTGCATGCACTGGCCTCGCGCAAGTCGATTGGCGTCGAGGTGAGCTACGGCGACAAGACGCTGAAGTGCAAGGATCTCGAAACCTTTGACTTCTCCAAGGTGGATTTCTGCGTGATGAGTGCCGGCGGTTCTGTTTCGAAGGAATGGTCGCCCCGGATTGGCGCCACGGGCTGCATCGTCATCGACAACTCCTCGGCCTGGCGTTACGACCCCGAGTGCCCTCTGATCGTGCCGGAAGTGAACGCCCATGTGCTGAACGCCTACATGGCGAACAACAACCGCAAGAACATCATCGCCAACCCGAACTGTTCCACGGCGCAGATGGTGGTGGCGCTGAAGCCGCTGCACGACGCTGCCGTGATCAGGCGTGTGGTGGTCTCGACCTACCAGTCGGTGTCGGGCGCGGGCAAGGAAGGTCTGGACGAGTTGTGGAACCAGACGAAGGGCATCTTCGTCACCGATGCGCCGGAGCCCAAGAAGTTCACCAAGCAGATCGCCTTCAACGTCATTCCCCACATCGACGTGTTCCTCGATTCCGGCGACACGAAGGAAGAGTGGAAGATGATGGCCGAGACCAAGAAGATTCTCGACCCCAAGATCAAGGTGACGGCGACCTGTGTGCGCGTGCCGGTGTTTGTGGGCCACTCGGAAGCCATCAACGTCGAATTCGAGAAGCCGCTGTCGGCTGACGAGGCGCGCGACATCCTGCGCGAGGCGCCGGGCTGCATGGTCGTGGACAAGCGCGAGAACGGCGGCTACGTGACGCCTGTGGAGTGCGTGGGCGACTACGCCACCTTCATTTCCCGCATCCGCGAAGACCAGACGATCGAGAACGGCCTCAACATGTGGGTTGTCTCGGACAACCTGCGCAAGGGTGCGGCACTCAATGCCGTGCAGATCGCCGAAGCCATCATCAACCGCGGGCTGATGAAGAAGGCGGCATGAGTTCCTGACGGCAACAGCTAGGTTTCGGGAAGGGCGGAGAAATCCGCCCTTTTTTATTGGAGGATGCCGAGCATTTTCCGCATCTGCAGCGGTTTGCGGGCGATGTCGGCCAGCGTCGTCTTGTCCAGCCGCTTGTAGAAATCCTCCAGCGCATCGGCGAAGAGGAACTTGAGGCCGCAGGCCGGCGCGATCACACAGGTGTTGCTGGCGGCCGCGAAACACTCCACCAGCGGCGATTCCCGTTCCATGTGGCGGATGACGGCGCCTATCCTGATGCGCGAGGCGGGCCGCGCCAGCCGCAGGCCGCCACTCCGCCCCCGCACAGATTGCAGAAATCCGGCCCGCACCAGTTCGTTGGCAATCTTCATGAGGTGATTCCGGGAGATGCCATAGGCAGTTGCAGCATCCGCAATGGTCACGAGCTCGCCTTCCCTGCCTGCGCAGAGGATGAGGAGCCGGAGGGCATAGTCCGTGAAGCTGGTCAGGCGCATGCCTGTCTTTTTCATGCCGGAGCCTCATTGGACCTTGACGATCGTCAAGGCGGCACGGGGACACCGCTCCTAAAAGATGCATATCAAATGAATGTTTCAAAGGAGATGTGACATGTCCATTCTGACCAAGGCCCTTTCCCCCGCCCTGACCCGTCGCGGGCTGCTTGCCGCAGCAACAGTCACTGCCGCGACCGCCGCCTTCGCGCCGGTTGCCCAGGCCTCCACCCAGGAAGCGGTGGATGTCGCCAAGTTGCCGCGCGTGAAGCAGGTCATGGTGGCGCCACCTTTCCTGCCGGAGCATGAACAGGTGGCCAAGGATGGCCCCAAGGTGATCGAAGTCACATTGACCATCGAAGAAAAGAAGATGGTGATTGACGACGAGGGAACCGAACTCTGGGCGCTGACTTTTGGCGGCAGCGTGCCCGGCCCCATGATCGTTGCCCACGAGGGCGACTATGTGGAGGTCACCCTGCAGAACCTGCCCAGCAACATCATGGAACACAACATCGACTTCCATTCCGCCACGGGTGCGCTGGGTGGCGGTGCCCTGACCCATGTGCTTCCCGGCGAACAGGTGGTGCTGCGCTGGAAGGCCACGAAGCCTGGCGTGTTCGTGTACCACTGCGCCCCGGAAGGCATCATGATCCCCTACCATGTGGTGCATGGCATGAATGGTGCCGTGATGGTGCTGCCGCGCGACGGCCTGAAGGATGCCAAGGGCAAGCCATTTGCCTATGACCGCGCCTACTTCATCGGCGAGCAGGACTTCTATGTGCCGCGTGATGAGCAGGGCAACTTCAAGAAGTATGACGTGGCAGGCGAGAACATGTCGGATGCGCTCGACGTCATGCGCACCCTGACGCCGACCCATGTGGTCTTCAATGGTGCCAAGGGTGCGCTGACCGGCGACAATGCCCTCAAGGCCAAGGCGGGTGAAACCGTGCTCTTCATCCATGCCCAGGCCAACCGGGACACGCGGCCCCACCTGATCGGCGGCCATGGTGACAACGTCTGGGAAGGCGGTTCTTTCAATGACGTGCCGGCGACCAATCTGGAAACCTGGTTCATCCGCGGTGGTTCTGCCGGTGCCATGGCCTATACTTTCCAGCAACCCGGCATTTATGCCTACGTCAACCACAACCTGATCGAAGCCGTGATGCTTGGCGCCACCGCGCATGTGGTGGTGGAGGGCGAATGGAATGACGACCTGATGATGCAGGTTGCCAAGCCCGGCCCAATCGCCGCGCAGGGATAGGAGGAGGACCAGATGCTCCGCACCGGAATCAGTCTTGCCCTCATCGCACTTGTTGCCGGAGTCCTCAATTGGGGCACCGGGCCACAGGACCGTGTTGAGCTGGTTCCGGTGATCCTTTCCGGGCAGTCGCTGCGGGTCGCGCCGTTTGAGGTGACTGTCGCCGACTGGTCGGCCTGTGTGGCAGGCGGGGCCTGCGAGGACATTGCCACCAGCGTGGACAACCCCACCACCACGCCCATGACGGGCGTGAACTGGTTTGACATCGCGGCCTACATCACCTGGTACAACAATGCGCATGGCACATCCGTGCGGTTGCCGACGGCTCAGGAATGGCGGGATTTCAGCCGCAAGCCCGCGCCCGTGGCAAGGAAACCCCTGTTTGACGACCCCCGGCTTGCCTGGGCTGCAAACTATGGACAGGAAGAGACACCTCGCGGGCCGGTGCGGGTGCAGGGCAGTTGGCCGAAGACCCGGGACGGCATCGCCGATCTGGATGGCAATGTCTGGGAATGGACCTCCAGCTGTGCTGCCAATGACGCAGGCATTGATGACCCGGCCCATTGCCCTGCCATGACCGTTATGGGGGCGCATGAATCGGTGATCCCGGTATTTGTCCGCGACCCTGCCTCCGGCGGTTGTGCGACGGGCACCCCGCCAACGCATGTCGGCTTCAGACTGGTGGAAGACCAGCACTAACCCCAGAAGCGCCGCAGGGGTGCGGCCTTTGGCAGTTCGCGCGGATAGAGAACGTCCGGCTCTGTTTCATCCAGTTCCCGGGCCCAGCGATGGCCAGCATAGACGGCGGCCTGGATGGTGGCAGGCGCGTTGCAGTCGCCAATCCTGTGCAGCGAGGTGATGTGGCTGGCTTCGCCCTTCCCTTTCAGCGCACGCAGCTTTTCGAAGAGATCATCGTTTGGCAGGCGGGCCGTGACCGTGACCAGGCCGCGGGCCGGAATGCCGCGGGCGGTGCCTGAGAGATGTTCCACAACAGTGAGGGACTCACCGGTGAAGGAGGTGGCACTGACGCGTGTCACGATCGTGATGCCTGCCTTCACGAGCCGCTTGGCAATGGCGGTGGCCTCCAGCGTGTTGACGGCGAAGGCCGAGGGTTGCAGGGCCGATGTGACGTAAGTGGTGACGAGGCCCGCCGCAGCGCAGCGTTCGGCAATGACGCCGCCCAGATAGAAGTGGTCATCGTCCCAGACAGTCACAGGGCCCTCGGGCAGGCGTCCAGCAAAAATGTCATCGGGTGTCAGCACGGCAGGGTGATCGAAACCGGGAAGGGCGTGGCCGCTGTCACGCCCCACGCCATCACGCCGCCAGGTGGCTCCGGTGGCGATCACCACATGTTCGGCGCCGAAACCCGCCACATCTTCTCCGTTGAGCCTGCTGTCCCGGTAGACCGTGACATTGGGCAGGCGCTGCAATTGCCCCACGCGCCAGTCGCGCACGCGGATCCAGGCGGCAAGTCCGGGAAGCTTCGACTCCTTCACAACGCGGCCACCCAGTTCCGTTCCGGCTTCGGCCAGATGCACATCATAGCCTCGCCGCGCTGCCGTGAGGGCCGCTTCCAGACCGGCGGGGCCAGCCCCCACCACCAGCACCTGATTGCCCTTGCCCTTTGCGGCAACGCGTTCGGGATGCCAGCCGCGCCGCCATTCCTCGCCCATTGTGGGATTCTGGGTGCAGCGCAGGTTGGTCATGGTGAAGTCTGAGGTAACGCACATGTTGCAGCCGATGCACTCGCGAATGTCATCGAGGCGTCCCTCCTCGATCTTCTTCGGCAGGAAGGGATCGGCGATGGAGGGGCGGGCCGCGCCGATGAAATCCAGAACACCGCCCTTGACCAGCGAGACCATGCGGTCCGGCGAAGTGTAGCGGCCGACGCCGACTACAGGCTTCGTCGTCACCTGCTTCACAAAGCGGGTGTAGTCCTCTTGAAAGCCTTCGCCGCTGAAGCGCGAGGTGGCGCTGTCATTGGCCCAGGAGGAGATGTTGACATCCCAGAGGTCCGGCAGTTCCGCCAGCATGGCGATCACGTCGCGGCCTTCGCCCGCCGAGGTGATGCCCGCATCGCCCAGCAGTTCTTCCACCGCGATGCGCACCGCCACGCCGCAGGTGCCGCCCACGGCGTCCTTGGTGTCCTCGATCAGTTCGCGCAGCAGTCGGGCGCGGTTTTCGAGAGAGCCGCCATATTCGTCGGTCCGGTCGTTCATGCGGCGATTGAGGAAGTGCATGGGAATGCCAAGTTCATGGCCGGCATAGACATAGACAATGTCAAATCCTGCGTGCTTCGCCCTGAGCGCCGCATCCCGGTGCCAGCGGCGCAATGCCCGGATGTCTTCCTTGTCCATACGGCGGGCCTGCACCGGATCGTACATGGTGACAGGGCGGTGTGACGGGCCGATGGGCACCTCCCGGCTGCCGCGATTGGCGGCCGAGGGTCCGTGGTGCATGATTTCGATGGCGGCGAGCGAGCCGTGGAAATGGACGGCCTCCGCCATGAGGGCGAGGGCGGGAATGTCGGCATCACTCCACAGGCGGCCTTCGTGATAGGGTTCGCAATCGCCGGAGGGGTGGATTTCCACCTCCTCCGTGGTGACCACGGCCCAGCCGCCTTCCGCCTTGATGCCGCGCAGTTCCGCCAAAGCCTGGGGCTGGGTCCAGCCGAGGCCATTGCAGTGGGCGACCTGAAAGAAGCGGTTGCGGGCGGTCACGGGTCCGATGCGGACCGGTTCAAAAAGGATGTCGTAGCGGGGATCGCGGGTCATACCCGGATATAGCCCGGACCGGATAGGAATTAAAGGGGCAGGGTGTCTCACCTGCCCCTTTGGCGATTCACCAGCGTGAGTTTACGACTTTGGCAGGAGAACCTTGTCGATCACGTGGATGACGCCGTTGGACTGCTTGACGTCGGCAATGGTGACGGTGGCAGCGTTACCGTTCTCATCGACGATGTTGACCTTGTCGCCATTGAGCTTGGCGGTGAGCTCGCAGCCGCCCACCGTCTTGATCTTCGCCATGCCGGAACCGTCGGCGATCATCTTGCCCACATCAGCGGCCATGGCGGCAGCGGGCACCACATGGCAGGTGAGGATTCTGGTGAGCTGGTCCTTGCTCTCGGGCTTGAGCAGGGTGTCAACCGTGCCTGCCGGAAGCGCGTCAAAAGCGGCATTCACGGGCGCAAACACCGTGAAGGGACCGGCACCCTGCAGGGTTTCCACAAGACCTGCGGCCTTCACCGCGGCGACGAGCGTGGTGTGGTCCTTCGAGTTCACGGCGTTGTCGACGATGTTCTTGTCCGGAAACATTTCGGCACCACCGACCATGGGGTTCATGGCGTAGGCGGAGGTTGCGATGAGGCCAGCGGCGAGCGTGGCAAGAATCGGCTTGCGCATTTGAAGTTCTCCCTTGTGTGTGTCCAGCCACTGCGGCGTGCAGCGCGCTGTGTCAGGATAAACGCGGGACACGCCATGGCGGATGATGAAAAATCGGAAAGGTCACGGCCTCGTGAAATGATGTCAGGGCGGCGCGTTCAGGAGCCCTCAGGCGCGGGCGAGGCCGATGACCTGGCCGGTCTTGTCCTTCTGCAGGACAGCGATGCAACTGGTGCAGTCGGCGGGGACGACCGCGTCACGCATCCACGCGCCGTGGTACTCTTCGCCCTTCCACAGGGCGGCAGGCACCATGTTGCGGACAACATTGTGGTTGGTGACGGTCTTGCCCGCATTCTCTCCGCGCCCGATGACGGCCTTCACCTGCGGCGCGATGGCCATGAGCCAGAGGGTGGCTTCGCCGGTGAAGGCTTGCGCGGGGATTGTGACCTTCACTTCCCTGTCCGTCACGGCGAGCGAGAGTGAAGCCTTCAACCCCTCCTCCCGGCATTCGGCAATGAACTTACGCACCTCGGCGGATTTGCTGCCGACGGCGTGGTAGTGGCCGTTCATCACCATCTGCGGGGTGTAGACTTCCATGTCGCCGCGCGACTTGCCGTAGTCGAACTGGCGCTTGGAGAACTCCGGCTTGGCGAGCGTGTCGCTCCAGCCGAGATAATCCCAGTAGTCGACGTTGAGGGAGACCACGTAGTTCAGGGGATCACTGGCGAGTTCGCCCGCAAAGGCATCGGCAGGCGGACAGGAGGAGCAGCCCTGGCTGGTGAACAGTTCGATGAGCACCGGCGTGCCCGCGGATTCCGCCCGGGGCCCGCGCGGCAGCATGGTGGTCCCGGCCATGAGAGCCAGGGCAGCGCGGCGCGAGAGGGCGGCGGTCGTTGTCATGAGCGGTGTTATGGGCAATGGCCTGCACACATGCCAATCACAGTGGGGTGACCGGCAAGGGCAGCCGCCGCGTATGCGGCAGGATGCTCAGGCGGTTCTCCGGGCATTTGCCGTTCAGCACAAGCCAGGACGAGTTGTTGAGACTCATGCCGCAACGCATGGGCTGGCCACGGATGCAGGCGACTTCACCCTGGGCGTAAAGGCGGTCACCGGCGATGCACTTGCAGTTGTGGGCCTCGCGGATGGCTGAGCCGAGAGCCGGGCGCAGCGCGGCAGCGGACAACGAGGCCGCGAGAAGGGCGGTTATGGCAGTCCTGGAAAGTGAGGCGAGGCATGGGAAGGCGCGCATGGCATTTCCTCCGGTGATGCGGGGGAGATCATCGCATGATCGGGGTTCGCGCGCCATGGGCCGGTGCGAGGGGCGCCCTCACCCCTGGCCATCGCTTGGCGATGGCGGCGGTCCTCTCCCGCATTCCCCCATTTCCGTCATCGCGTGCAAAGCCCCGAACCGCGCAGGATGCGCGGTGAGCCTGCCGTGAGGCAGGTTTGGGCTGCGACACGGGACCGGGCTATGGTTCAGCACACGCCGAAGCCACAGCCCCGCCCCGGCCTGCGCCGTGGTGACGGATGTCTGGGTGTGGGCTTCACGGTGGCATGGGGAGATGAGGAAAAATTGGAGGGACTGTTTCCGTACGGGCCTGTCGCCTGCATGCAGTTGAAAAAGTGGTGGAGTGTGTTCGGCA